>NZ_AP028867.1:1593850-1912620 GCF_036511535.1 Indolivaga capnocytophagoides
GAGCATTATACTATACAGCATCTAACGTTATCGGAAATGTAATAATAGGATTTTGCCTATCTTTGATCTTAGGTTATTTTGTTTCAATAAAAAGTCCAAACCCAACACAAAACGATTAATAAATATGGACATTTCAGTTGTCATACCATTATATAACGAAGAAGAATCTTTACCCGAGCTATCAGCATGGATCAGTAAAGTAATGGATGCACACAACTATTCATACGAAGTTATCTTCGTAGACGATGGCAGTACCGACCATTCATGGCAGACAATCTGTAAACTTCGGGATGAATCCCCTTCGATAAAAGGCATCAAATTCAGACGGAACTATGGCAAGTCTCCGGCTTTGCATTGTGCTTTTGAAGTTGCTCAGGGTAATGTGATTATAACTATGGACGCCGATCTGCAAGACAGTCCCGACGAAATACCCGAACTGTATAATATGATCATCAATGAGAAATACGATCTTGTATCGGGATGGAAACAAAAGCGATACGACCCTTTAAGCAAAACCTTACCCACAAAGCTATTCAATGCTACCGCCCGAAAGGTATCAGGAATCAAACTCCATGATTTTAACTGTGGATTAAAAGCATACCGCAAAGATGTAATCAAAAACATCGAAGTATATAACGATATGCACCGTTATATACCCTACTTAGCAAAAATAGCAGGATTCAATAAGATCGGCGAAAAAGCAGTACACCATCAGGCTCGTAAATATGGGAGCAGTAAATTCGGTATCAGTCGTTTTTTTAATGGCTATCTGGATTTGCTGACACTCTGGTTTTTATCGGCATTTGGTCGAAAGCCGATGCACTTTTTCGGATTGTTGGGTAGTATGATGTTTTTTCTTGGATTAATATCCGTTATTGGAGTCGGGGTATCTAAGATATATGCTATGACACATGGCATGCCTTATCGTCTGGTAACAGATTCTCCGTACTTCTTTATTTCTCTGACAGCAATGATACTCGGCACGCAGCTTTTTCTTGCGGGGTTTATAGGGGAGTTAATATCCAGAAATTCAACAGAACGAAATAATTATAAAATAGAAGAAGAGCTTTTTTAACAATCATAGCCACAACGGCATGTTATAATTTAACAGAAACAATATGCTCTTTAATTACTCATAAAAATTAAAAACAACACAACCGGTAAACAATTTGAGTACATTTACCGTTTATTTTAATTGAAAAACGACAACAGTATGCAGAAAAATTTAGTTATAGTAGAGTCTCCGGCTAAAGCTAAGACAATCGAAAAATTCTTGGGGAAGGACTACAAGGTTATGTCCAGTTACGGACATATACGCGACCTCAAGAAAAAAGATCTTGGTGTAGACCTGGCCCATAACTATAAACCATTATATGAAATTCCGGCCGATAAGAAAAAATTAGTTTCGGAACTGAAATCTGCTGCAAAAGATGCTGATGTCGTATGGCTGGCTTCCGATGAAGACCGTGAAGGAGAAGCCATATCATGGCACTTATACGAAGCTCTCGATCTGAAAGATAAGAATTCGAAACGAATTGCATTTCACGAAATTACAAAAAATGCAATACTACATGCAATAGAAAATCCCCGGGAGATAGACAAAAATCTGGTGGATGCGCAACAAGCACGTCGTGTTTTAGACCGGATTGTGGGATTTGAAGTATCTCCAGTCTTATGGAAAAAAGTAAAACCAGCTCTTTCCGCCGGAAGGGTTCAATCTGTAGCTGTACGTTTAATAGTAGAACGCGAACGTGAAATACAAAATTTCAACACCGAAGCGGCATACAGAATTCAGGCTGTTTTTATCAAAGAAGAAAACGGAACAAAATACGAGCTGAAAGCCGAATTAAATAAACGGCTGAAAACGAAAGAAGAAGCAATGGCTCTTCTCGAACAACTGAAAAACGAGAGTGCCTTTGCGATAAATGATATACAAACCAAGCCGGTCAAAAAGTCTCCGGCAGCACCTTTTACAACTTCTACGTTGCAGCAAGAAGCCGCCCGTAAGCTTGGATTTTCAGTATCTCAGACCATGTCCGTCGCTCAGAAATTATATGAGTCAGGAAAAATCACATACATGCGTACCGACTCGGTAAACCTCTCGTCATTGGCAATCAATACATCTCGAGCAGAAATCGAAACGGTATACGGTAAAGAATATTCCAAAACCCGACAATTTTCTACTAAAGCTAAAGGTGCACAGGAAGCTCACGAGGCCATCAGACCAACATACATGAATGAGTCTAAAGTATCAGGATCTTCTCAAGAGCAAAAGTTATATGACCTGATATGGAAGCGCACAATTGCATCACAGATGTCTGATGCTGAACTGGAGCGCACGACTGTCACCATAGACCTACCGAAGGATAATGACCTGAAATTTGTATCGACAGGAGAAGTGCTGAAATTTGACGGATTTCTTCGTGTATATCTCGAAGATACCGACGATGAACCCGCCGACACCGATGAAGCATCACTGCTTCCGCCTCTGCATCTGAATGAAAAACTGGATTTACAGGAAACAACCGCCACAGAGCGTTTTACTCAGCGTCCGCCACGATACACTGAAGCTTCACTGGTTCGAAAATTGGAAGAACTGGGTATCGGACGTCCATCAACATACGCTCCGACTATATCTACTATTCAAAACAGAGAATATGTAGAGAAAAGTAATATAGAAGGTGTTGAAAGAAAGTACAATGTACTCCAACTGAAAAAAAGTAAGATCACCGATTCTATAAAAACAGAAATCACAGGAGCTGATAAAAATAAATTAAAGCCTACTGACATAGGTATAGTAGTGAATGATTTTCTTACACAGTCATTCCCATCTATCCTCGACTATAACTTCACAGCTAAAGTCGAAAAACAATTTGATAACATCGCCGAAGGACAAGAAGAATGGACTCACCTGATTGATACGTTCTATAAAAGTTTTCATCCGGTTGTGGATGAAGTGATGAACAGCCATACCGACCATAAGATCGGAGAACGGATACTCGGATCCGATCCTAAAACGGGCAAACAGGTATCCGTTAAAATCGGACGGTTCGGCCCCATGGTACAGATAGGCACGCAGGACGATGAGGAGAAACCAACTTTTGCCTCTTTACAGAAGAACCAATCATTGACGACTATCACACTCGAAGAAGCTTTGAAACTATTCGACCTTCCACGTTCGGTCGGCGAATACGAAGGTAAAGATATGCAAGTGGCAGTCGGACGATTTGGACCATATATCCGTCATGACGGCAAATTCATATCACTTCCGCGCGGACTCGATCCGTATGCCGTGACCGAAGAGGAAGCTGTACAGCTGATCGAAGAAAAACGGAAAAAGGATAGTGAAAAAACAATCAGCATATTTGGAGAAGGTGACGAAGAAATTCAGGTATTAAACGGCAGATACGGCCCCTATATTACCTATCAGAAAGGGAATTACAAGATACCTAAAGGAACCGATGCAGCAACTTTGACTGAAGAACAGTGCAAAGAAATTATAAAAAATACAGAAAGTACATCTTCTAAATCGAAGAAGACTTCAAAAACAGAAAAGAAAACAACCAAAGCCAGTTCAGAGAAAAAAGGAAAGTCGACTAAAAAGTCGGCGAAATAAAGTTCCCGATCTATTTAAAGGGTATCCTGTATTCTGTCAGTCACTTACAGATTACCCATTATTTGGCATCTCCTTATTCAACTGAACATACAAAGCCTATAGTTGTTAATATAATAGTTATAATACCTAAAAAAGAAAATTATGAGTACGGAACTCGATCCAATAGGTTATGATGAAGACGAAGCTGTAAAGTATATTCAAAATCATTTACCGCAGGATTTAAAGGGAAAATTTTCAAACGATGAAATAAATTATGTGATAGACATAGTTTACGAATTCTATGAAGACAAAGGCTTGCTCGACGAAAACACTTCTGATGAAGATGTCATAGACATTGATGAAGAAGAATTGATTCAGTTTGTTTTAAAGAATACCAAAAAAGACAAACTGGCTAGTTTCACTTCTGAAGAAATAACCTTTATTGTACAAGGAGAGCTGGCATACTGCGAGTCTCTGAATATTTTTGAATAACGCGCACAGCCGTTATGTTATTTAAGTATATTGTACTGAAAGTTACATACTGATATTGTATCGAAGATTTGTAGTAATATTAAATTTTCAGATACGTTTTTGAAAAAACTGAATAGGACACTATTATTTTACAACAATTATATGAAAAAGACATCATTTGGAGCATTAGCTCTCAGTGCAGCTTTATTATTATCTAGCTGCGGCGCAAGCAATACTGTTAAAGGAGGAGGAATAGGTGCTGGTGCAGGTGCTGCACTTGGCGCAGGTATCGGTGCGATAGCCGGAGGCGGCAAAGGTGCAGCCTGGGGCGCAGGTATCGGAGCCGTATTAGGAGGTACAGCAGGTGCTGTAGTCGGAAATAAAATGGACAAACAAAAAGCAGAACTTGAACAGATAAACGGAGCTCAGGTAGAAAGTATCAATGACGGACAAGCTATCAAAGTTACATTCGAATCAGGCATTCTTTTTGCGACCAACTCCAGCTCATTGAGTACCGCTTCACAGAGTGCTTTAACTCAGTTTGCTACTTCATTGAAGAACAATCCGGACACAGATATCCAAATAATCGGACATACAGACAATACAGGTTCTGATGCCGTTAATAACCCATTGTCTGAAAAACGTGCTCAATCGGTATACAATTTCCTTCTGCAGAAGGGTGTAACCGGAGGTCGTATGACTTCTACCGGAATGGGATCAACACAACCTGTTGCAGACAACAGTTCGGCTACCGGACGTTCTCAAAACCGTAGAGTTGAGGTATATATCCTTCCTAACGAAAAAATGCTAAAAGACGCACAACAAGGTAAATAAGATATAAAAACCGATAATGTATAAAAATCCCGGATAAATTAATTGTCCGGGATTTTTTATGCTTCAAATTCAGTAATTTTGTATACAAGAAATTGAATTTATTTTGCTGATCAATCAAATAAATGCTGTATAAAACCCAAGCCATAGTATTAAATACAATCAACTATAATGATAAGTATCTTCTGGCATCGCTGTATACAAGCGAGTTTGGCAGAGTTACTTATATGATTCCAAAATCGAAAAGTAAAACAGGAAAGGTGCAAAAATCGATGTTCGCACCGCTGTCTATATTAGATATGGAGGCCGAACACCAGGTCAAACGGGATATACAACGTATAAGAGAGGCCCATCTGTTATATCCACTCCACTCTATACAAGGCAATATGGTAAAAACATCGATTGTATTTTTCCTATCGGAATTCCTCAGCCGGATACTGAAAGATACAGACGAGTTTCAAATAATATACAATTACCTGAGTCAATCTATACAGGTGCTGGAAGAAACAGAGTATGGACTTGCTAATTTCCATTTGGTATTTATGTTGAAATTAACTCGATTCATGGGATTTTACCCAAATCTAGAGGATTATCACGAAAACGACTATTTTGATATGCTTAATGGCATTTTTGTATCAAATCAGCCACTTCATCATCATTATATAAATAAAATTGACAGCAAAGCATTATCTTTGTTATCTCGGATATCATTCGAGAACATGCATCACTTTGTATTCTCCCGCCAAGACCGCCTGAATATCATCAATCGCATGCTCGAGTATTACCGTATACATTTACATGATTTCCAGACTCTAAAATCTCTGGATATCCTGCATGAATTATTTTAAGGTCACAGACTTTTAGTAATTATGAATTTTATCTATAAGAGAAAGGGGTGTAGTCCCTCTAGTTTATAAGAAATTTAAAATAATGTATAATAAAGTAACAACGAAAAATGGACAAATCCAGAGTAACCTTTGTTACCTTTTTGAAAAATGACCCAACCCGCCTGAAGGGGCTTTTTCGAGCGTCAGCTAAATCCCTTTTAGGGGACAGAGAGGTAAAAGTATCACTTCAAAAACGAACATAAAGTATGTGACCTTTGTAACCTTTTACCAGATAAACATCTGATAAGCAATAAACAGAAAAAGGGTAACATAAATAAGAGAAAGTTACAATTTAAAATATGAATATCGACGATCTGAAAATACATTACACTAACATTATTAATAAATATCAAGAGAGATCCAATGAGTTGAAAAAGATAATTTTCAGAATCGGATCAGTACGTCTCATTATATTTATAGCATCCTGTATAGCTATCTATTACTATTGGGGACAAACCTCCGTAGTTTTAGTAAATGCATCTATCGGCATTATCGCTTTTCTGGTATTGATGCAATATCATAATTCTCTATACAAAAAAAAGCATTACAGCGATGAGCAAATAAAAAATGCAAAAGATGAATTAAAAGCCATTGATTACGATTTCTCTGCATTTGACAACGGTGCTGATAAAATAGACGCTGAACATAGCTTCAGTCTCGATCTGGATATTTTCGGCAAACGATCGTTCTTTCAATCACTCAATCGCACCGTAACATCTTTCGGAAAAGACAAACTGGCAGATACACTCATACACCCTTTTGAACAAAAAGAGAATATATTACTCCAACAGGATGCTATAAGAGAACTCTCTTCCAATCCCGAACTATTAGCCCATTTCAGGGCAATAGGGCAAATGACCGAGATGGATAAACTGAATACCCGAGACTTTTCTCAATCATTCTCTAAAGTTCCGCTGCTTGCAAACAGTTTGTTCTGGAAAAGTATGTTGTATATAGTTCCGCTTATCCATATCATATCTGCAATATTGATATATACAGACATCATGCCGGGCGGATATTACTCTATCGTCTATATTGCAACCCTTATCATCACAGGCATTCCACTCGGAAAGGTCAGCTTGATTATGGATACATTCGACAGCAAATCGAAAGTTCTGGGGACTTACTCCGACCTGATGACAATTATAGAGCAAGAAACGTTCAACTCTCCCCGCCTCAAATCGCTACAAGCCGAACTATCGGGTATTACATCAGCATCCAAATCTATAAAACGATTACAATCGTTTTATAACAATCTTACGGTCTCCAAGACATTTCCGGTAGCCTTGATATTCAATCCTTATCTGGTCTGGGCTGTAAGATACTCTATCAAAGTAGAAGATTGGACAGAAGCAAATAAAAACAATATAGGCAAGTGGTTCGGAGCTTTAGCCGAATTTGATGCTTTGGTGTCATTCTCCACTTTTGCTTTTAATCATCCCGACTACACCTACCCTACCCCTGCCGATCAATTTATATTTGAAGGACAGGCTTTGGGGCATCCGATGATTCACCGTGATGTTTGTGTCAGAAACGATGTGAATATATCCAAAAGTCCGTTCTTTCTTGTCATTACGGGAGCCAATATGGCAGGAAAAAGTACATATTTGCGTACTATCGGTATTAATCACACATTGGCATGTGCAGGAGCTCCGGTTTGCGCCGAACAATTGACTTTCTATCCAGGACGTTTAGTTACCAACCTACGAACCGCCGACTCCCTTGCTGATAATGAATCCTATTTCTTTGCTGAATTAAAACGGTTGAAAATGATTATTGACAGATTGCAATCAGGCGAAGAACTATTTATTATTCTAGATGAAATACTGAAAGGAACCAATTCGGAAGATAAACAAAAAGGTTCTCTGGCATTAATGAAACAACTTATCGCTCTGAACGGGAACGGCATCATAGCAACACACGACCTTGTTTTAGGGAATCTCGAAAGTGAATATCCTGACAATGTAAAAGATTACCGCTTCGAGGCTGACATAACGAATGATAACCTCACTTTCTCATATAAGATCAGAGAGGGTGTAGCGCAAAACATGAATGCCTGTTTCCTTATGAAAAAAATGGGAATTACGGGATTATAAAGGTCGCAGACCTTATTATTGACTTTTATAAGAATTTTACAAATGGGTCTCAGACCTCAAAATAGAATAGAATTATGAAGTTTGGTTTATTTACATGCGGACTGCTGCTTGCAACCTCTTCTGTTATTGCCCAGACAATAACAGACAAAGAGTTACAGGATATACGGGGCAGCTTTAAGAAAGATGCAGCAACGACTGCAATACAAAACATCCTTACAACGAATAAGGATATTAAGAGCAATGCTCTTAATCACGATCTGGAAACAAAAATAGACCACTTGTTCAAATACAGGGTTGATGTAAAAGGCATAACCAATCAACAGAGCTCAGGACGCTGCTGGATGTTTACATCTATGAATGTTTTACGTCCGTCGATTATGACTAAATACAATACCGACCAGTTTGACTTTTCTCATAACTACCTGTATTTCTGGGACATTTTCGAAAAGTCGAACTTATTTCTGGAGAATATCATCTCCACTACAAGCAAACCGATGGATGACCGTGAAGTAGTCGAATATTTTAAATCTCCGGTTGGTGACGGTGGTGTATGGAATCTATTTTACAATGCCGCCGAAAAATATGGCGTAGTACCTGATATAGTTATGCCCGAAACGGCTCATTCTAATAATACAAGCCAAATGATATCCCTTATCAACGAAAAACTCCGCACGGGAGGGTATCATATCAGGCAAGCTGCCGAAAGTGGCAAAAAGGAGAAAGATCTTCGTCTTGAAAAACAGACTGTCTTGAAAGATGTATATCGTATGTTATCACTATGTTTGGGTGAACCTCCGACACAGTTTACTTGGCGATTTAAAGACAAATCGGGAAAAATAGTAGAAAAAGAGTACACTCCGCTGCAATTCTACAAAGAAATTGTACCAGCCGATTATACTCCCGAAAACTTTGTTATGATCATGAACGATCCTACACGTGATTATTACAAAGTATATGAAATACAGAATTATAAAAATACAATAGAAGGGATTAATTGGATATACCTTAATTTGCCGAATGACGACATCAAAAAAGCGGCTCTATCTTCTATCAAAAATAATGAAGCCATGTATGCTTCTTGTGATGTAGGTAAACAGCACAATAGAACAACAGGCATCATGGATCCGAAGATGTATGATTACGAATCATTGTTGGGTGTTAAATTGGACATGAACAAAAAAGCACGTATTTTGACTCGTCAGAGTGGATCAAGCCATGCTATGACTCTTATCGGATGCGATACTGATAATAACGATACTCCGGTAAAATGGGAATTTGAAAATAGCTGGGGTACAACCGCCGGCAATAAAGGATATCTTACTTTTACAGATAACTGGTTTTCCGAATATATGTTCAGAATTGTTATACACCGAAAATATCTTGACAGCAAAGCTATCGAAAGCCTGAAACAAAAACCAATCCAACTGCCAATGTGGGATTATATGAACTAAGAACACAAAGCTTTTGACTAAATAAAAAAACGGGTTTATTACTAAACCCGTTTTTTTTAGATCTTATTAGAAATGAGTCATGCGCTCCAGCTTCTTAGCAAACTCGATCTCCTTAACACTGGTCGCCCTGAAAAATAACGCAGCAATACAAATTCCAATTGCCAGAGTAAACAGCAAAGACATTGTAAGCATCAGGTTATGCGCCATTGTAGATAGTAAAGTAGGATCGGCATCAAGAGTAGCCGAATCGGTAATCTTCATTCCGGCTAGCATCGTTTTATAGGCATACATACCGGGAATCATTGTTATACATGCAGGCATCGTGAAAACTACCGGAGGATTATCCACCCTATGTGCCATAAAAATTCCAAACAGACCTATAAATACCGAACCGGCTAGTGTTGCCGAAATTAATCCGAAATCGAGTTGTAGCAAAATGAACCGGATACAATGTCCGAGCCCACCTAATAAACCGGCTATAACAAGAATACGCTTAGGCGTTCCGAATAGGATACCCCAGCAGAATCCTACAACAAAAGCAATACAAAAGTCCCGTATAATATTCAATATAATATCAGCAGCGTCCATGGTCGTTATAAGTTAAAATTATCGATACCTAATAATGTAATACTCAACATCATGCCCGCAGCAATACAAAGCAATATAAAACCGGCAAACAGACAACGGTTTACAGCTGAAGTCAAATATCCTTCTATCAGGTCTATTACACTATTTATCAAAGGCACACCGGGTATGAGATAAAGCACAGCGGTAGCCATTGCCGCTTCGGGATGACCACCAATTCCATTTATCGAACCCAATCCGGTAATGATAGTAGTAACAAATGCGGCCAAACCAATAGATATCATTGAATTGAAGTTCATTGCTGCAACCTTGAATCTGATCAGAGATCCAACAAAGGCTGCAAGCCAAACCACTATAGCATTCAGCCAATCACCCATTGCGAATAAACACAAACCTGCACAGGAAAAACCCACTACCAGAGACACAAGCCATGGATTGTAATGCGGCATTTCTTTTATCTCACAAAAAGCCTGCTCTGTTTCATCAATAGTAAGTCCTTGTTCGTAAACCTTCCAGGAAAGATGACTTACTCTGGTTAACACTTCAAGATGCACTACATGAGCAGGAGACTCTTTAAACAAAGTAATAGAGTCATGCTCATCGCGTGTATTCTGTACTGTTACTAATAAACCTTTAAAAGAAGGATGAAGATTGACATTAAACCCCCATGTCAGAGCTATACGCTTGATGTTACTGTTCACACGTCCACTATGAGCCCCTGAAGCCAGTAAAAATGTTCCGATATCTAATATCAAATCAGCAAATCTTTTAGCTGTAATACCATCTCCGGATCTATTTATTTCAGATTGCTTATCGCTCATATTTCATTATTAATGTAGAATGCAAAGGTATTAAATTACAGAATATGTCTATAATATAATGTTCAGAAGTTCCTACATACAGAGATATTTTAGACTTTGTATGTACTCTGCCTTCATATAATGAATACTTATTCGAATATCAAAGATTCTATATCAAAATGATACATCAAAGCTGATTCTAAATCCCGACTTTTCTATTCCGGGATTATCCAGATAACTGAGACGCCTTACATAATCAATCCTGAAAAATTGAAATATATTTTCTATGCCGACACTATATTCCATATAAGGTTTATTTCCCATAACATGGGAGTCCTCAGGGAATATCATAAGATTCCGATTATACTCCGGATTATTTCGGTTACTGAGCTTTCCCCAAAAACCTCTGAAACTTGCAACCTCTCTCCACTTAAACGATTTCAATAGAGGAATGCGGTTAAATAACCATCCACCCATACGGTAATTTATATCCCATGTCAATTGCGAATCATTCAAAAATTCCATTGCCCGCAACATATAGAACGAACCTCTCTGTATTGTAACCGAACTATTGGCATTTGCTGACAAGAGTAAAGGAAATGGAACTTCCCCCCAAACCTTTTCACCTTTCACCGTTACACCTAAACGGCCATATGGAGCCACCCAAAACTCTTTATCTAAAGACAATGCACTTTTATTATAATTGTACTGTCCATTAAAAACGTCTTTCAATCCGATTGTATGCGAAAGTGAAACAATCACGCCCTTGGATGGCAAACTGCGTCTCCGCCTTCTCTGCTGAAAGAATTTTTCGTTATGAGCATATCTCAGATTCAAACCAACCTCTGTAGTTTTGAGATTACCCATTTCCTCCAATATATGATTCTCGTTACGTCTTTCAAACTTAAGATTTCCGGCTGCATCTTCGTTATGAGTTCTACCGAATACACTATACGAAAACCCATTATAGTACTCATGCACATAGTTGATTTCGGCCATACGGTCATACGTCATATTGTTATACTTCTTAGCATTCAAGGAAAGCAGGATATTATCTCGCTCGGCTTGCAAAAAACGCTGACCTAAAGGATTCACATCATATTTATATGCTATAGATAAATTATGTCGAGGAAATTCGTCTTTGTGGTATTCTTTACGGTTGAATGCCCAGGTTGCTTCTCCATAATACTTCCATTTCCCATCTCTGGTACCATAAGCTCCATAACCATACAGATATAAGTGAGGATGTAAGAATTTGGTCGTTGATGCAGTTAATCTGATGCGGTTTCCCTCCAAATGGTTATAACTATAAAATGTAAGGGGAGTTCCCAGATCCAATTTGTTCTTCTCTTCCTCTCGGCTGGTAGACACATACTGAGAAGATAAGATATCGGCAGTCTTGAGTGTTATATCTATAAACTTGTTCTGGCGAAATTCCTTCATCATCTCATCCATATGATAATCCTTATTGAGTTCTTCAGGACGGTTATCATTCCAGAATTCGGATTTATGCTTTTTATAATCCGACAGATAAATAACCGGAGCTGATCCCGAAAAAGCGGCATCAACAGGCAGATCAAACATAAAATTGCTGAACATACGTTCTTTCTGCACATAAAACTTCGCCATATTATACATCGATAGATCAATAGCTGTTGTGAACTTGACAGGAACCCACAAATCCGGAGATTTTTCTTCGAACTCCTGAGTAACCAACATATTATCTATATAATTGACATTAATACGGGAAGGAACTCTGAAAGAAACTTTCCTGATGGCATAAGGAGCATCTGGCTGTACATAAATATTACCGATAAAACCCACATCCCGGGTATTAAAAGGAATAAATCCAAGATTTACATACTTTTTCTGATCTATCGTCACTGTATCTATAATATACCACTTATAAAAATTAACCGAAGATGTGGAACTTAAAGGGCCAACAAAATCATGCAAAAGTAAATTGATGTTATTTTCTGTAATGTCAACTTCCTTAAAGACCTCAGCCACGATAGCATCTATCGACTCGGTATTCATTTCCTGATCAATCCCCTCATTCTGATAAGCCGTAACTACACGGCGGGTACCTTTAGGCTCCTTCCGGTAATAAACATCAGACATCGTTTCTCTGACCGAAAACGGCAGAATAGCTTTACTGTCAATCAAAGAACTATCAGCATATTTCGAAAAGAATTTCATCTTCTTGAGTAAACCTTTTGCCGAGTCATATTCATTCAATGCAAACAGAATACGGTCATACTCATTATTCGTATAATAACTTCGGCTGGTAACCAAATAATCGTATTTATG
Organism: Indolivaga capnocytophagoides; assembly: GCF_036511535.1. Classification (GTDB taxonomy): domain Bacteria; phylum Bacteroidota; class Bacteroidia; order Bacteroidales; family Dysgonomonadaceae; genus Dysgonomonas_A; species Dysgonomonas_A capnocytophagoides. The sequence goes on from NZ_AP028867.1 coordinate 1,606,877, forward strand.
CTCGATCACCTTTTTTATAAGTTCGACTGCAGGATTATCTTTTTTAGAATATCTCTCTTTTGTTTTGCGGACAACAACTTCCCCTAATTGTACACCTGAAGCCTTCAATTTAACTTCTATCCTAGATGTTTGTCTGGCAGGAATGCGTATTGTCTTAGTATCATATCCCATCAGAGATATAATAAGAGTCTGGGTTCCCGAAGTGTTGCTAATTGTAAACTTCCCGTCATCGTCGGTTAACTTACCAATACTTGTTCCGTCAAACCGGACTGTTGCATATTCAACAGGCTGATTTGTGACCGAATCCCGAACAACACCATGAACTACTGTTGTTTGCGAATACAAATTTGCAGTAAGTATAATAAATAAAGAAACAATGAATGAACGGAGTATACCTAATCTCTTTTTACTTGATGGTTTCATCAAAATAAACCTTTACTTAATACTAAATATCCCAAAGATACAAATAGGGTCGATATTATCGACCCTTTGCATATTAAATTATCAACATAATTTTATCTATAACCGGCTTTGGTTGTTTCATTTACCTGAGCAGGCAAAAGGCATAAGACCTTTTTTAATATCCTTCACGGATAAAATCTTAGTTCATCAACTTACGGTAACGAACCCGTTTAGGCTCAACATTACCAAGTCTTGCTTTTTTGTTATCTTCATACTCACTATATGAACCTTCGAAGTAAAATACTTCCGAATTACCTTCGAATGCCAATATATGGGTACAGATACGATCTAAGAACCAACGGTCGTGAGAAATAACAACGGCGCATCCCGCAAAATTTTCCAAACCTTCTTCCAATGCCCGCAATGTATTAACATCAATATCATTAGTCGGCTCATCAAGTAACAATACATTCGCTTCGGCTTTTAATGTTAAAGCTAAATGCAGGCGGTTTCGCTCACCTCCGGAAAGTACCCCGCAAAGTTTTTCCTGATCTCCTCCCGCAAAATTGAATCGAGACAGATAAGCTCGGGAATTTATCTCCTTACCTCCTACCCTAACAAATTCCGACCCTCCGGAAACAACCTGATAAACAGTTTTATTCGGATCAATAGCCTCATGAGCCTGATCGACATAAGCCGTCTTAACAGTTTCTCCGACTTCGAAAGTTCCTTTATCTGAGGATTCCAAACCTTGTATTAATCGGAATAATGTTGTCTTACCGGCTCCGTTAGGTCCAATAACACCAACAATACCATTGGGAGGCAACATAAAATTCAGATTATCGAAAAGCAGTTTATCGCCATATGCTTTAGCAACTCCTTGTGCTTCAATTACCTTATTACCTAATCGTGGTCCGTTAGGTATAAATATCTCAAGTTTTTCTTCTCTTTCCTTTTGGTCGGCATTCAATAGTTTTTCATATTCATTCAAACGGGCTTTCCCTTTTGCCTGACGGGCTTTTGGAGCCATACGTACCCAGTCTAACTCACGTTCGAGAGTCTTTCGGCGTTTGCTGGCTTGCTTTTCCTCCTGCTCCATTCGCTTAGTCTTTTGCTCCAGCCACGAAGTATAATTGCCCTTCCATGGAATACCTTCCCCACGATCGAGCTCAAGAATCCATCCTGCAACATGATCAAGGAAATAACGGTCGTGCGTAATACAGATAACCGTTCCGGCATATTGTTGTAAATGCTGCTCCAGCCAATCAATAGATTCAGCATCCAAATGGTTGGTCGGCTCATCAAGAAGCAATACATCGGGTTCTTGTAACAACAGGCGGCAAAGGGCAACACGGCGTTTTTCCCCTCCGGATAAATGTTCTGTCAATTCGTCTTCGGGTGGACAACGCAATGCATCCATTGCTCTCTCCAGCTTATTATCTAAGTTCCATGCATCTGTAGCATCTATTTTATCTTGCAACTCAGCTTGACGAGCAAACAGCACATCCATTTTATCCGAATCTTCATAATATTCGGGCAATCCGAATTTTTCATTTATCGATTCGTATTCAGCCAAAAGATCCATTATAGGTTGTACACCTTCCTGTACAATTTCTTTTACAGTTTTTGTAGGATCCAGTTTCGGATCTTGCTCAAGATATCCTACCGAATAACCTTTATCAGAAACGATTTCGCCCTGATATTCCTTTTCGATTCCGGCTATTATTTTCAATAATGTTGATTTACCGGAACCATTTAAACCGATAATTCCGATCTTCGCCCCATAATAAAAGGACAAATAGATATTCTTCAACACTTGTTTTTGAGGAGGAAATACTTTATTCACTCCTATCATCGAGAATATAATTTTCTTATCGTCTGTAGACATATTTATATTGTATAAGTAACAGAAAGTATTTAATGATGCATTTTTATTTCAAAATTTCAGATTTGCAAATATAGCAAATATTATACTATATGCGAATTGTCTTGTTTGAGGCTGCAAAATATTAGCAGATTAAAAAAGGTTACAAAGGTTACTCTTTTTATGCTCATTTTCTTCAGTTACCTTTTTCTCTTTATTATCACACTGGTTAGTCTTCATATTTGCACATTGTTTCTCTTATAGATAAATTTGTTTGTAACAGCCTTGTGAACAAATAAAGGCATTATGTGTTAGAGTTTAATAAATTCAATTTATAAAAAAGATGAAAATATTCAATAAATACGCTACAATTACAGTAATCTAACACAATAATAAATCGAACAAAATAAGCCTGTTACAAACCAATATTATTTTTATATGAAACGTATATTTCTATTCACATTATTACTGATGTCAATAACTGCCATATCGGCGCAAGAAGCAGACTCTACTAAGATAGGAACATGGAAGCATTCGGGCTCAACCGGATTAAACCTATCTCAGACATCCCTGTCAAACTGGTCGGGAGGTGGTGACGATGCTTTTGCAGGTAATCTCTATCTCAACGGAAAGCTCGAACATAAAAAAGGCAACTGGGCATGGATAAATACTTTAGCTCTCGAGTATGGTATTACAAGTACCAAAGCTCAGGGAGCTCAAAAATCGACCGATAAAATGGAATTGGCTACTCAGTTAGGATATACTACCGACAATAAATGGTACTATACGGCAATGGCTGATTTCAAATCTCAATTCTACAAAGGTTATAACTATCCGAATAAAGAAAATTATATTTCCAAGTTTATGGCTCCTGCCTATTCGAATATCTCGATAGGTATGGAATACCGTCCTAAGGATTCGTTCTTTTCTGCGTATTTTTCACCGGCAGCAGGTAAACTTACATTCGTAAATGACGATTATTTATCAGATCTGGGATCTTTCGGGGTTGATCCGGGAGATAAATTTAAAGCTGAATTCGGAGCCTATGCAAAAGGTACTCTAGAAAAAAACATTATGGAAAATGTAAAACTGATGAGTGATGCAAACTTCTTCACCGCATATGACGATTCGTTTGGCAATATAGATATTGAATGGAATGTCCTTATCAGCATGAAAATAAATAAATACCTGAATGCCAGTATCAATACAACTTTAAAGTATGATGACGATGTTAAATATATCAATACACAAGGCGAAAAGAAAGGTCCAAAAGTACAATTCAAAGAAATTCTGGGAATCGGGTTCGGATATAATTTTTAATAAAGTCCAATCAAAATATATAAAAAGACAAGGTGTAATACATCTTGTCTTTTTATATATTTGTAGCACTAAAAAAGCCAAGATCCTTACATAAATATCCACTGAATCTTTTACATGAAAATATCTATTATAATACCTGTATATAACGTCGAAATATATCTAGAACAATGTCTGGACAGTATACTATATCAGGACTACCATAATCTCGAAATCATTATAGTAAACGACGGTAGCACTGACAGATCAGGCGAAATCTGTGAAAAATATGCACAAAATGATAATCGAATAAAGCTTATACAGCAAGAAAATCAAGGAATTTCAATTGCAAGGAATAATGGACTAAAAGCAGTAACAGGAGACTTTATTAATTTTATAGATTCTGATGACTGGATAAATCAAGGAATGTATTCTAATATAATCTCTGAGATAAATAAAAATCCCGACATTGATATAATATATATACCATACAAGAACACAGCTAGATTAAAAAAATCCGAGTTTTCAGGAAATGAGATAAAGACTTCTTTCCTTCCGGACTTTATTGGAGGAAAATACATTTCACTAGGAATGCATGCTTATGTATGGACTTTATGCATCAGAAAGAATCTTATAAGAAATTTATCTTTTGAAAATATAACAATGTCTGAGGATAAACTTTTTTTTCTTCAGAGCGTAATAATGTCAAACAATCTAGTTATACTCCCTCAAAAATATTATAACTATAGGAGCAATCCTACTTCAATCACACACAAACACAATAAAAACTTAGTTGAAGATCAGATCTTCGCAAACAAAGTGATAAGAAAAACTTTAGATCAATATAATTTATTAGATAATAAAGAATTAAAAAAAAGATATACTAATTATATACTTGGATTTCTATTCTTTATAATAAGAAATGAAGCAAAGAGAGATTATCTGAAAATTCCGAACAAAGATCTGTCTGAGTATTTTGATAAAGAGGATATTGGCAAACATTTAACATGGAGACTAACAATAAAGAATATCTTCCGTCAACCCAAATGGATCCTTATCAAATTAGGATATATAGAAGAAGTATTGTCTAGAAAGTGGAAAAAGGCTCATCTCTAATAAATTAAAGAAAAGGACGAACTACTACACTTTCAAGAAAAATGACAAAACCATTAGTAGATAAAGACTATGAGCTGATTAAAACTGAGGCCAAAGGAGGATGGATTTTTGCCGAATTACCCGAAATACCTATGCCAAAGGTTTCTTTTGGAATGCTGAGGGTAAAAGGTTAGATAGACGATTATTAATTTTCGAATGTCACCTTATGCCCATTGGAAACGGATATGTTGGTCTTGTAGTTAAATCAGAAATAAGGAAAAAATAAGAAAACAGGCAGGCGATATACCGTACATATCATTATTTATGAATATAATACACTTACTGAAATACCAGAAGAACTAGTTACGTGTATGAAATATGAAGATAGTATCTTCGAAAAATTTAAATTATATAGTGACAGCGAGAAAAAGGCTTTTATTAAATGGATATATTCATCTAAGACAGAGCAAACCAAAGCAGATCGAATCGCAAAAATGATAATCATGATAAATAAAGACGAGAAATTCTACAAAGCATGGGTAATAACCATCCTTTTTTGCAGGTGATTTGAATAAGTACAAAAATAGTTACCTTTTTTATCTCAACCTCAATATATCACCTTCCGTTGGCACATATTCCATATCCTGCTTATTCATCTTATAGAGATTTTTAACTCTCATACCATATAGCTGAGCGATACTGTGCATCGATTCCCCTACCTGAACCACGTGTTCGTAATAGGGTTTATCTGCCTTTTTCTTCTTTTTCTGGAAATAGATCAAGTCACCTTCTTGTATCGGGAAGTTTTCGGGTACTTCATTATATTCACATAAGTCTTTCATTTTAAAGCCAAATTCTTTGGCTATCGACTCATATGTATCATTCCTCTGAGCAACCACATAGATCAACCCCTGAGTTTTATATACAGTATGCTTATTGGGGATATCGGGAACAACAACAGTTATTTTATCATTCTCTACTTTTCCTTTTTTCCCTTTTCTATCATATTCGTATAACTCATAGTCTTCAATCAGTTTTATCAGCTTGTTTGCATAAGCCCTGTCGGTAGCATATCCTGCCTGTTGCAGACCTCTTGCCCACCCCTTATAATCGGTAATCTCCAGATCGAATAATTTACCATATCGTGGTTTTTCACTCAAAAAACGAGAATGGTCATCATAAGAATCTTCGGACTTTTTATATTTTCTGAAACAATCGTTCGGGGTATCATCGGCAGCAATAACCGATTCGCCTTTCCATCCGTTATGGCATTTGATACCAAAATGATTATTCGATTTTACAGTCAAAGCACTTCTCCCTGCACCCGATTCCAGTAATCCCTGAGAAAGAGTTATACTGGCAGGTATGCGATACTTTTTCATATGGCTTATAGCCAAATCCTTATATTTTTCGATGTAGTCATCATAAGCCTTATTACGGGTGACTTTCCCCCCTGCATAAGCCGAAATGGAAACAGAAGCCGCAAATATGAATAGCAGGACTGACTTTAACAAACCTCTTGTCGATATCGTATGAATCATCTTAAATTTTTTTACCTTTGATTTCAATATAAATAAACGTCAATCTATATGGAAAGTTTAGAAATTTCTGCAAAATTAAGAGTTTATAGCATAGTAGAATATACAAATGATAAGAAAATTCTAATAGAGAAAGCAAAAAATGCATCTCTTTCAGCATATGCACCCTATTCTAAGTTTCACGTCGGAGCAGCAGTACTCCTTGCTAATGGAACTATCATAACCGGCAGTAATCAGGAAAACGCAGCATATCCATCAGGACTTTGTGCAGAACGCACCGCTTTATTCTATGCAAATGCCCAATATCCTGATGTACCCGTAAAAGCAATAGCAATTGCAGCCAACACAAAAGGCTCTTTCACGAAAGATGTATGCTCTCCCTGCGGATCATGCCGTCAGGTATTGGTCGAAGTCGAAAACAGATATAACCAGCCTGTTGAGATCATTATGTATGGCGAAAAGCATATTTATGAAGTAGATTCGATCAGAAGCCTTCTTCCATTATCGTTCGGAAAAGAAAATCTTGAAGATAATGTAAACCACGAATAATGGTTACCATTTAGCGGCTTTTACCTTCAGTTCCTGAGTAAGCTTACGTGCATTATTTCCGGTCACATTATCCAAAAGTTTCCAAAAACGATCGCCATGATTCATTTCGACAGTATGGCATAACTCATGCAAGATAACAAACTCTATCAGATATTGAGGTAATAAAAGGCAGAAATAGGATAAATTAATAGATTTTTGAGAAGAGCAGCTACCCCAACGGGTTCTGCTCTTATTTATTTTCAGCGAATTATACGTAAACTTATATCTTTCCGCAAGATTCTTTAGCATCAGAGGAAATACTCGCTGAGCCTCATGCCGCATTGTCTGCTCTATGCAATTACGTATTATGGATTGCACTTTTACATCCGAAAAATCAGTTATCCCGGGACAGGTTATAAATAAAGTTCCATCATGTAATTTCGCATGATAATTTCGCACATCACGAGACTCTATCCTTAATGAAAATGTTGCTGTCTTAAAATCACTATCGGGAGTAAATTCGATTTGGGGTACAGAAGGAACTTTCAGTAAACGAGGACGCATTTTTTCGATCACATCCCTGATTTCCTTCTCTGAAAAATACGATGGAACCGTCATCTGAATATATCCGGGCTTATTACGGGCTATCACATTACGCGCCCTAGCATTACGTACAATTCGAATTATCCCCAGCTCCTTATCATCAATACTTTGCATAAGCTAAATAAGTTTTAGAACTTAATAAAATAAGCTCGACTTTCCTATTGGGCAGTCAAGCTTAATTCTTTACAAAATATATTTATCAATATTTATCTAAAGATAACATTGATATTATCTTATTTTTTCTTTTGATTTTCTTTTACGAATGCTTCCAAAGCAGCAGTCATAGAGGTTAAACCGGGAAGAGGAGCTTCACAATCAAGACGCAGTCCTGCCTCTTTCACAGCCTTAGCTGTGGCAGCACCAAAACATCCGATAGCCTTTTCACCCTGTTCGAAATCAGGATAATTCTTAAATAAAGAAGCAATTCCCGCAGGTGTAAAAAATACGATAAGATCGTACGAATCAATTTCACTCGGTTCAAATTCTGTACTCACGGTCCGGTACATAACAGCCTTGATAAAATCAACCTTTTTTTCTTCCAGAACAGCTGTTATATCTTCGTTATGCACATCCGAAACAGGCACTATAAACTTCTCTTTATTGTGCTTTGATAGAGACGATGCCAAGCCATCCATTTTTCCGGTCTGACTGAAGAATATTTTTCTCTTACGATACACAATATACTTTTGAAGATACAAAGCCACCGATTCTGAGATACAGAAATATTTCATTGTTTCAGGCATCACTATACGCATTTCTTCACACAATGCAAAAAAATGATCGATTGCCACTTTTGCGGTAAAAACGATTGCTGTATATTCGGGTATATTAATTCGTTGTTGTCTGAATTCTTTAGCATCAACACCTTCAACCTTTATAAAAGGACGAAAATCTATTGTCAAATTATATTTTTCGGCAATGTCAAAATAGGGTGATTTTTCTGTTGCTGGTTTGGGTTGTGAGATCAGCACTTTCTTAATTTTCAAAGCCATAGTAAACTTATTAAATCAACTTTATATAAATAAATCAAAACCTGATATAAAATAATATAAGGTATAATTTCTACGGTGCAAAGGTAGACAATCAAAAACAAAAAATTAACATGTTGTCTTAAAAAAAACGTAATTATCCTATAAAAAAGAATAAGACGGGACACAAAGAACAATACTATAAAAAAGAATAATAAGATATAGTGAAAACTCTGCGAATATACCATTATTAAAGTAGGAATAAAGGCAATCATCCCCATCATTTCGAGAACAATGATATATGTCCGTATCCATATTTTCATGTATTCCTTTATATTGAAAATATATCCTACAAACCGGTAAAAAATCAATTTACCCGATATGAAAAGAGCTAAAGTCGTCATAAAGACAAGTATCGTGACAAAACTATCCTTCGGCAAAGGATACTTGTCAGACTCCAAAAACAAATCAAAAAGGATTATAGATGTCAGTAAAACATTCTGGAACAATAAAATAAAATTGAACCAGAACTCACGGATAGTAGTTTCACTATATAGACTTAAATTTTCTCGGTTTGAAAAAAGCAAGCGTGTATTCTCTTTAAAAAAGGTTATCCCACCTTTATATATACGGGTAAAAAACAAAAAACACACTAATAATAAAATAAGCACTCCATCCTCATTCTCCAGTGTAAATGCCTTTTTTACCCCATCATGTCCCTCCACAGAATTAGCTTGCACCACCTTGGTCTGCTTTAGCGATTCAATCTTGTCCTCCGAAAAATACATACTGGTATCTTTCTCCATTTTAAACAGAGAGTAATAGTCAGCCGAATCTTTACGAGATTGAGATATCGCTAAACTATCAATGACATAATATGTATTTACATCGGATTCCAAACACTTATTTTTTTATTTCGGCACAAAGATAATTATAACAATGCATCCTTGACATTTTTTCATCAAGGATGCATCACTATTTTTTATTTATTTAAGGTCTCAGACCTTCTAAACACAAAATAATAAGAGAGAATAAACTTATAAAGCAAAAGCCTTTTTAATAGCATCTACAAAATCAAGTTTCTCCCAAGTGAATAATTCCACAGACAACTTCAATGGTTCGGGGTTATATCTCGACTGAAAAGTTTTCTCTATCACCTTAGACTCACGCCCCATGTGTCCGTATGCTGCAGTTTCTGAGTATATAGGATTACGTAGCTTCAACCGATCTTCAATAGCTTTAGGGCGCATATCAAATAATGTTTCCACAACTTTGGCTATTTCGCCATCGGTCATATTCACATTAGACTTCCCATAAGTATTCACATAAATATTCATAGGCTTAGCCACACCAATCGCATATGATACCTGCACCAATACTTCAGAAGATACACCTGCAGCTACAAGATTTTTAGCTATATGACGACTTGCGTACGCCGCCGAACGGTCTACCTTCGAAGGGTCTTTTCCTGAAAAAGCACCACCTCCGTGAGCACCTTTACCGCCATAAGTATCAACTATAATTTTACGGCCTGTCAGACCGGTATCTCCATGAGGTCCTCCGATAACAAATTTTCCGGTAGGATTAACATGATAAATGATCTGATCATTAAACAGGCTCAGAATATCGTCTCTAAATGTATATTTCGCCTTTACTCTTGGTATCAGAATATTAATAACGTCTTCACGAATCTTATCCTGCATCTCTTTATCAGATGCAAATTCATCATGCTGAGTCGATAATACAATAGTATCAATACGAAGAGGTGTTCCATTATCATCATATTCAATAGTCACCTGTGACTTTGCATCAGGACGAAGGTATGGCATCAATGCCAATTCATTTTTACGAATTTCGGCTAGTTCCAACAGTAAAGAGTGAGATAAATCCAATGCAAGCGGCATGTAATTATCAGTCTCATTTGTGGCATAACCAAACATCATCCCTTGGTCTCCGGCTCCCTGATCCATTGGATCAGCTTTCTGGTCTACCCCACGGTTAATATCGTCCGATTGCTCATGAATAGCAGACAATACCCCGCAAGACTTAGCTTCAAACTGATACTCACTTTTGGTATAACCTATTCGCTCGATTACTGTACGGGCAACCTCGGGTACATCAATATATGCTTTTGATTTGACTTCGCCGGCAAGAACAACCTGCCCTGTAGTTACCAATGTTTCGCAGGCTACTTTAGAATTAGCATCATACGCCAAAAATTCGTCTAATAATGCATCTGAAATTTGATCTGCAACTTTGTCTGGATGACCTTCCGATACAGATTCGGAAGTAAATAAATAACTCATATTATAATTCCGTTATACGTTAAATAATTAATAGAGTGGATTTTATACAGATGCGTGCAGATATGAGAAAAGACTTCATTTAGCATTTTTTCATGTGGTTGCAAGCAAACAAATCTATCCACCAATCGGATACAAAGGTAAGAGTTTTATATATAAAAAAAAGGAATAGTATCAAAAAATACTATTCCTTTATCTTTTTTAAGACCAAAAGAGGTCTTCTTATAATCTCTTATTTATTGTTTCACAGCTTCAAGCAATTGCTTAGCGACTCCATTTTCAGGATCTAAAGCTAAAATCTTTTCACTGTAAGATCTAACGTGCTCTTTATCTTCGGCACTTTTACTTTTCTCAAATGACAAATAATAATAATAACTCAAGTAACGATATGCTTCTACCAACTCGTTGTTATTACTTCCGTCGTCTTTTGAAGTAACTATCTCTATTACTTTTTCGTAATATGGTTTAGCTAGACCTAAAATAGTTTGAGGATCAAGAGCCGCATTAGCACGTGCTCTCCAGAAATATCCAAGATAACTGTCAGGTATGCGTTCCGACACTGTACCAAAAGCTTTATCAGACTGCACTAACAGAGCCTTAGATTTAGCAGGAGCCTCTGAATCGGCTGTATCTTTCTGAGCAGCAGTACCTGCAATATAAGAGTAACGCCCGATATTGAAGAAATCTGTAGCTTCAACCACGCTGGAGTCTGATTTATCTACATATTCCTGAAGGTATTTCGCTGCGTCAGCATATTGATTTGCATCAACACAAGCTTGTGCGATCTCTTTATATACTGAAGATTTTGAGGGGTCAAGTTTTACAGCTTCTTCGTATTGCAATAAAGCTTTATCCATTTGGTTATTTTTGCTCAGCAATTCACCATAGGTCATATAATCCTGAACAATGTATTGACTGTCTCCTTTGTCTAATGAGAAAAACTTATCACCAACAGTCAAGCCTGCAGTATAATCTTTAGACTGTAAATAGCTATACATCAATAAACGATTCAACACGAAGTTGTTTGGTTCTTTAGAAATACCTTCGTTTATTAGTTTTTTAGCTTCATCATACTGTTTTGTGAAATATAAAGCCGCAGCATAACGAGTCAAATCCGACACATCATATGCTCCCTGTGCAAAATATTTTTTGTATGCTTCAATAGCATCGGCATATTGTCCGTTATGAGAATAAATACTCCCTAACATTTTATAAGCCAATGTATAATTTGGATTTATCTCAATCGCTTTTTGGAGCATTTCTACAGCCAATGTGGGATTTACGCTTTCGTAAACCTGAGCCGATTTGATATATGCAACAGAACAAGTAGGATCGAAATTGTAAGCCTGGGCATAACTTCCGGCAGCTTCTCCGACATTAGATTTTGCTTTCAGGTCACCTTCCAATATATAAATCAATGGCGATTTTTTATCAGCTTTACGTGCATCTGCCAATTTTGAAGCACCTTTATCAGCCATATTGTTAGCATAATATGCTTCAGCTATTGCAACAAGAACAGATACATCTTTTTTATTTTTCTTCAATGCAATAGAAAACTGATCTTCTGCATCTTTAGGACTAGATTTCAACAAAAGTTTACCCAATCCAACATTATTAAGTACAAAATCGGCTGATGCAGCTAATCCTTTTTCATAATTAGCTTTAGCTTCGTCAAGTTTACCTTCTTTATAAGCAACTTCTCCCAGATAGTAATAAGCTTCAGCAGGTGATTGACTTACTTGTTTCTCAAAAATTTCTTTTGCAACTTTCAGCTCTCCTGTTTTTAAATAGTCAGCACCAAGATTTGATTGCGCAAAAATCGGAGTACTAAGTAATAAGCCAAGAAAAGCTCCTAATAAATACTTCTTTTTCATCCTTAATTAATTCTTATAGTATAATATTATATTCGAGTTTTGATTGTGAGCCCAGAGTGTAATAGTTTTTACTTTAAATCCATTTCGGGATTACAAGATTGTCAAGCGTACTTTAATCAAAACTATCCTGCACCGTTATCAAACGCATGGGTCTTGTTGCAGGAATAAGACCTGCTTTCAAAATTATACGTTGTCCTCTGTCCCCAACAAGAAAGCTAACAAAGCCTGTCGGCAAAGTCCCTCTTAGATCCGATGTAATAACAAAAACGTCTCGCCTCAAAGGATATTCCCCCAAAGCCAGATATGCAGCATACGGCTGAAAACTACTTTGACGAGTTGCCGGTTCAACCTTACTCACAGACATGACCCGTACTTTATCATTAAAACTGAGATTGGTCGTATCCATCGGATTACTTATCCAGTTTACACCGATCACACCCATTGCATTAGGTGTTTTTGCCACATAATCAAGTACAGCCTTGTTGTTTTCCTGAGCTTTCAAATGCTCAGCCAGAGGCTCCCCTCTGTTTATTGAATCTTTGATAAAACGCACCGTACTCGAATTTGGATTATCAAAAACGACTGCAATTTTATCATATTTTGATCGGGGATTGATCTGTTTCCATGAATCGATTTCCCCTGTCATTATCTTCTTTATTTGTGGAACACTGATCAAAGAATCAGTATTTTGATTATTTATAATCAATGCAATTCCATCGACAGCAATTTTTTGTGTCCGAGGTTGCAATTGTTTATTCAACAATCCTTGTTTTTCTGCATCAGTTAAATCACGGGCAGCAATTACAAGTCTCAGGCTATCTTTTAATAATAAGTTAATAGCATCAACCTCACTTCCATATATAGGTATAATTGACGCGTCTTTATTTAAAGCTTCAAATACATCTATTTCCTCTTGGACTATAGGACTAAAGCAATCATCGCTTGCTATTTCCGCAACACCACTGGTCGGAGTATCTGTTCGTGTCACTTTAATTCTCTGGTTACACGCTGAGAAAATTGTCAAAGATAGTAAAATACAAAATAAACCAACTTTTCTCATAATTTTTGATAATTAAATAAAAACTTCACTAACATTTCTCCTTACATGTATTACTTTCTGAATTTATAAACGCGATAGGCTCTGAATAAACCATAACCGATTATACCAACACCTAAAATATACCGAACAATAAGGAAATCATCAACCTGTGGATCATTATCCCTAAAATTATATTTCAGAATCAATCCTGTAAACATAATAAGATATCCCATAGCGATATAAAGGATAGCCATAATCACGCTCCATATTGTTCTGAATGTTATTTTATTATTATTATCACTCATAGTAAATAATATCGAATATTTACTGATGCATTCTCCAAGCTAAAACAAACTGGTTATCTGCCGTTTAAAATGCCTCAATCTATAAAACAACGGTCTTTCGACCTCAATAATGTTTAAAAAGAGGAGTGACATATATAAAAGTATATATCATCAACTCCTCTTTTTACTATTTATATCTCTTTGAGAATAGCATATTACAGCATCTCAAATTATTTCTGTAGTTTAAACAATACAGGAAGCGTATAATATACAGGTACTTTACGTCCATTTTGCATACCTGGAACCCAAGTAGGCATTGATTTTACTACTCTGATAGCTTCTTTATCACAAGAAGGGTCTAACGAACGCAATACTTGTGCATCAGATACTTTACCATCTTTACCTACAACGAAACGAATAACAACACGTCCTTCGATACCGTTTTCTGCGGCAATAGGTGGATATTTAAGATTGTTACCGATGAATTTCATCAATTCCGAATCACCGCCGGGGAACTGAGGCATTTGTTCTACGCTGACAAAAGGCTTTTCGGGCTCTTTTTCTTCCACGATCACTTTATGCTCTTTCAATTCTGCGATATCCACTGCATTTTTATCGTTTGTTCCTTCTACTGTAGCGATAGAAATTTGAATATCTTTCTTTTGATTTAATTCTTCGATAGATTTCATTTCTTTATCTTCATTCACCTTACTGTCTTCGGTAATAACCGGAGGTGTAAACTGAATAGTCGCTTTCAAAGGAGGGGGCGGTGGTGCAGTTTCCTGACGTATGATATTTTCTTCCGGAACCTGTTCCTCTACGTTTGCAATATTAGATAACTCGAAAGCCTCATCAACACCACCCAAATTATCTTTATTTGGTCTAACGGCATCAAGAAAAGCAGGCAAGGCAGCTACTACACCAACAAAGATCACAACAGCAATAAATGCTACAATATGTCTTTTCGATGAAGTCTTACGCAACTGGTAAGCTCCGTAATTTTTATTCTTACCTTCGAATACAATATCACGCCATTCAGAGGAATTCAAATTAATTTCTTTTCCCATTTTTTTATTTTTAAATGTGTGATTGTTTTATTATCGACCGCCTGATTGAGCAGACAATGCACCCTTAGAGTTATAATTCTGGACTAAGAAATTATCTCCATCCGCCATTTCTACGATAGCATATTTACCAATACTGCAAATCTGCATTTCGTCAAGTGCGTCCACCAAGTTTTTGTAAGAAGCTCCATCTGTAGGTTTGATTACTACAACCTGCCCGTCTTTTGCATTTCTTATTTCACTTGATTTCTCTTTAAACACATCTTCTGTTATTTTTTTCTTAGCTCTATCAATCTTAAGCTCTCTCATCTGTGCCACAGCATCTCTGTTACGCTCCAATAAGATATCTCTAAGACCACCGGCTCCATAAGATGTTTCTTTCAAAGATGTGTAATCATTATAATTGGGTTCTCCCATATAATAATAAATTTTGTCATCTTCTCCCAAAATCAAAGTAATAGCTTTAGATGCTTTTACCTGGTTCTTATCGTCCTCGGTCAGATCTTTATCTTTTGTAGGCATAACAATGTCCATAGTCTGAGGTTTGCTCAAAGTTGTACAGAACATAAAGAAAGTAATCAAAAGCATGTTCATATCAACCATCGGTGTAAAGTCTACACGTAGGTTGAGTTTCTGGGGTTGGCCTTTTTTCTGTTCGCCACCACCGGTATTTACTTCTGCCATAGTCTTACGATTTTCTAAAATTAAGTTCTATACATCAAAACCCTTCGGGCATTGCTTTTAGAGTTGTTATCAAACTGTATCTGTTCTCTTTCAGATCTTGCAATGTAGACATCACATTCTTCACCAAAGTATAAGGTGTAGATTGGTCAGCCTTGATTGCTATTGACAAATTTTCATTTACTTCCTTCGCAGTTTTAACCCATACCGCCAATTGATTATTGGCACTCAGGATTGTATCTGTGGGGATACCAAATTGTTTTATCAAAGCATCTTGCTCATCTAAAGGTAGATCCAAAAATGCCGACATACGGCTGATTGGCATACCAATGTGAGTTTGATTAATGAATGAAGCAATTTGTTTCGGAGTAAATTTAATTCCATATTGCTCACCAACACTTTCAAGAACTTTTCTTTTATCTTCAGGTTTATCAAGGTTCATAAAAACCTGCCCCTTCGGATCAATAAGAATAGTCATTACATCGTATTCGGGAATTTTCACTTCCGACACTGAAGCCGGAGTCAAAACCTGTACAGGCTCCTTTGGTACGAAGTTGGCTGTTAGCATGAAGAATGTCAACAAGAGAACAGTAACGTCACTCATCGCGGTCATATCGATGAATGTTTCCTGTTTTTTTGGTTTTACTTTGCTCATTTCTTCTTTTATTTTTCTAATTAGAGTGGAACTTTATTGTTTTTCCACAAATCATTTTGTTAAAAATGATTTTTTATGCTCTTCCGTGTTTAGATACGTAAGTTTGTCCGATAGCGAAAGCTATTTCGTTAACCGCATCAGTAGTGTCTTTCACACGACCTTGGAAGTAGTTATAGAAAATGATTGAAAGAGCACCAGTACCGATACCCATTGCTGTATTCATAAGTGCTTCAGAGATACCGACAGCAAGAGCTGTTGAGTCAGGAGCACCTTCTTGTCCCATCGCAGCAAATGATTTGATCATACCAAGTACAGTTCCGAACAGACCGAATAGTGTACCTAAAGTAGAGATTGTTGCAATGATAGAAAGATTTTGTTCTAGGTAAGGTAATTCTAATGTTGTAGCATCTTCAATTTCGTGTTGAATGATTTCAGCTTTTTCATCATTGTTCATATCTGTATAGCTTTCTACATCTTGATATCTAACAAGACCAGCTTTTAGGATATTAGCAACAGAACCTTTTTGTGCATCACACAATTTTTCAGCTCCAGCAATATCACCAGCTTCAAGCTTAGCTTTAGCTTCTGCTACGAATTTAGGGATACTGCCTTTTCCTGCAGCTCTGTTCAAAGCAAAAAATCTTTCAACTGACAAGCTGATTGTAGTCAAAAGAAGAGTGATAACGATAGGAATTACATATCCTCCTTGGAATAATGTTGCGAAATAGTTACCTGGGTGTGGATGTCCTTTTTCGTCGAATCCTGAAGGATCACCGCATACGAAAAAGAAAAAACAGAAGGCTACAATAGCACAACCTATGATCACCAATCCTGCTGATACTCCTTTAGATCTTGCTTTTGCTTTTTGTGGTTTAGTTTCCATAATAGTAATAAATAAATTTGTTTTAATTAATAGTAATATTCAATTGTTTTTATTTATAATAAATATAAGTCTTGAATTTCATTTTATTGGTCAAATTGACATGTCTGCTTTATATTCAGCACAAATATATAAATTGATTTATTGAATACAATCATTTATTGTAAAAAAGCATATCCTAAAGTCGATTTTATGGCAGGAACAAAGAACTCGCCTGTGATATATATACTCAAAAACGAGATAAAAACACAAGCTAAACATTCTTTTTTCTTACCGAAAACGTTTTTCTCTTTCACTACTAAATATGAGCTATGCAAAACGACTAATTAAACAATATAATAAATGTATCTCTCAAATTCTCTTCAAAAAACTCAAACTACTTTACTACAAAAATAGCAGATATATTTGTTATGACAACAATCGTTGTCCAATTCTTCATAAAATTAACAAAATATTGCAAGCTTTTAATATTAAAAAGAATCTTTTAGGCTATTTCATTTATGAAGACACAATGCCTCATTCAAAGCAATCACAGCTTTATTATAATCAGCACGGCTAATTACAAACTGCATATTTACCTGACGCAGAGACTGTCCGAAACTCTCTATATTAATATTTTCTTCATACAACGCTTTGGCTGCTTTATATAAGAATCCGGGCATTGCGATATTTGTACCCATCACACAAATTATAGCGACAGGAACGACTCTCACCTGATAAAAATTTTCTTTGAGATTCTCTATCAATTCCTTTGATTTCGATTTATCCCATACAACCATTGTTATGGAGTTGGCATTGGTTGATTTTAGAATATAACTTACACCATATTTCGCAAAATGAGTCATAATACGCAAGTCAAAACCAACCTCACCGACCATCATCGGATCATGAATCTCAATGGCTACAACTTTTGTTGTACCGGATACAATCTCCACTTTAGCTTCGGGTGATACATATTCACGGGTAATCAATGTACCGGGATGCTCCGGTTCAAAAGTATTCTTGATCCGTATATTTATCCCTGCTAACTCGAGGGGTTTAGCGGCCTTGGGATGTATCGCTTCCATGCCTATATCGGCTAACTGATCTGCAATAATATAATTACTATACCCTACAGGCACAGCCTTATCAACGCCCACAATCCCGGGATCGGCACTCGACAAATGGTATTCTTTATGAATAATAGCTTCGACTGCTTTTACCTGTACTGCTATTTTACTGAATGTCACTTCGGTATATCCCCGGTCAAAGGCTCTCATAATACCCTCTGTTCCTTTGGTATAACCCGTTGCAACACATAGCACCTTTTCAAAATCTATCTTATCGAAAGCTTTAGCAATACGTTCATCGATTGTATATGGCAGTGAGTCGTTAAATCCGCAAAGATCAATAAAACGAGCTGTGATACCATTATTATTCAATATATTAACAGAGTTCCATGCAGAATGAGCCTCTCCGACCGATGCTAATATTTCTCTGGCAGCCAAACAGATATCTTCTGTATTAACGTAACCTGATGCCATCACTTTGCTTAAACTGAAAAGCATCATCTTAGCCTGCTTGATACGATATTCTATAAACTCTTTGGCTTCATGCAGATTCAGCCCTATTTCTTCATAGTTTTTATTTATGCTGACAAGTCTTTGTCCAAGACTGTCTAAGGCTATACTATAATCTTCGTTTTTCAAAAATTGTACGTATACACCGGGTTCTCCCGTTTTTTTATGCTCCAGCAGCCAATTAGTCACATTGTTGTATGCCGATACTACAAATATGCGGTTATACATCTCATCCGGAGTACGTTTCCCTATAATTACATTATTCAAAACATCTTTAAACTGGGACATTGATGTGCCCCCAATTTTTTCGACTGTAAGCATTTTTTAGTTTTAACTATTAATAAAATGTAAGTCCGAAACACCCGATTCTTTTCTTTAGAAAGACATTTAAGACCAACAAACTAAACATCAGGCTGACACCTTTATTTCTATTCGCAAAATTAGCAATAAAATATCCCCATCAAAGACATATGTCAATAAATTTAACCTCTTAGACCTTTTTATTTACTTAACAGAGTACCATACGACACATTGTCATTTTATTTTCAATCAAATCTCCAAAACTTACTTTTTGTTAAATAAAAAGCTCAATCCATTTCAATTCTCTTTTTTATATATATATTAGAAATCAATTACACGACACCACTACAAGTAAATACATAAAAACAACATAGATGAAACAACTGCTAATTTCAACTACATTAATCATTTTCAATCTTTTGAATATTCAAGCACAAGGTATTATCACCGGAAAAATAACAGACAGTAAAAACCAGCCATTGTATGGCAGCAATATATACATACAAGAAACCAAACAAGGAATCATCTGTAACGAAAACGGTAAATATCAAACACATCTACCCAAAGGAAGCTATACCTTCGAATTCAGATGTCTGGGATATAAAAGCGTAACGAAAAAAGTTACATTAGCAACACAACCTGTAGTACTAAATATAGCATTAGACGAGGTTCCCTTCATCCTCAAAGAGGTGACTGTTACAAATAAAGAAGACCCTGCATACGCAATTATTCGCAAGGCAATAAGTCAAGCCCCGTTTTATTTGAATGCAGCCAAAGGATATACAGCCGAAGCATATATAAAAGCAAACATGGAACTCGAAAAAATTTCGGCATTAGTAAACAAACTTTCATCAGACAAGGGTATGAAGATGTCCGATTTCCAGAACCAAGTATTCGTTCAAGAGTCATATAATGAAATTAAATATATCGCACCGGATAAATACACACAAACAATCAAGGCTTTTTCGAGTACGATACCTGAAAATTACGATTCGAAGGAAACTTTCGGAATAATGAGTGCATCCATCTATTCACCTCTATATAATGGTTGTATCTCACCTCTTAATCCTAAATCATTTTCATATTACAAATTTAAATATGAAGGATTTATCGAAGAAAATGGAATAACGATAAATAAAATAAAAGTAGAAAGCAAACTAAACGATCCTCAATTACTTAACGGCTATATTTATATAGCCGACAATACATGGCATGTTACTTACACGAATATAGAAATGAATATGATGGGCGGATCTCAACAGTTTGAGGTTGCATATAAAGAAGTAGGCTCAAATATCTATTTGCCCATAACATATTCCAATTTTATCAAGATAAATATATTAGGTATAAAGGGTTATCTCAACTACTATTCATCACTCAAATATTCGGATATTCTGCCCAATAAGGATATCAACGAAACGAGTCTGAAAAACAAAAAATCGAAAAAACGTAATTTCGAATTAAAAACAGACCCATTATATGTAAGAATATCTGATACCCTTGCCACCAAACGCAACCAGAATTATTGGGACAAGATCCGGTCAGTTCCTCTCGACAGCCTCGAACTGATCAGTTATCAGCGAAAAGATTCTATCAAACAATTTGTGGACTCAATAAGAGAAAAGAACCGAAAAGATAACTACTCCTCCGATAATCTTTTATTTGGCGGACAGATCGGTCGAGACTCTTCACTCATAACGATAGACTATAAAGGATTAATTTACGCCCTGCATGACTACAATTTCGTCGATGGGTTTAGTCTTGGTCAAGCCTTTACGATCAATTATAAACCAGATAGAAAGCACTCGGCGTTCACCTTTTCTCCATATATATATTATACTACGGCACGCAAACAATTGATATACGGCAGTAAGTTAAATATCAGCTATATGCCTAAACAAAGGGGCAATTTCAAACTGGAAGGAGGGTCTGATTCGAAGGATTTCAATCCGAATGGCATAACCCGTCTAGATAATATATTAAGTAGTATTTTTACACGCAGTAACAAAAGTTTCTTCTACCGAAACGACTTTATTGCGGTAAATAATAATATAGATATAGCCAACGGACTGAAATTGTCAACCGGAATAGAAATAGCCAAACGAACAGGATTATCGAATAATACAGACTGGGCTATTTGGGGCAGTAAAGATAAAATTCATGAAAACCCATTTTCCGGCGAACGTTTTGATAAAACGTCCTACTCTATAGGGCTCAGTTATGCCCCTTATGCTTATTACTCTATCCATAATCAGAAAAAAATATATAGAAAAGTGACTTCTCCTGTATTTTCGATCAATTATACTGAGGGCTTTTCGGGTTGGCAGACTAATAACTCACGATTCAGAAAATTAAACGGAAGCATAGTACAAGACATCAAACTGAGCTATTTCAGCAATCTGGATTATACATTAAATGGCGGAGGATTTCTTGGTAACACTCAAAAGGTTCATTATACAGATTTCGAGCATTTCAATACATCTGATGTGATGATATCTGGAAAAACTCCCTATCAATCTTATATGCTCCTCGACAATTACAAATACTCCACCAACAGGTACTGGATCGGAGGACATATCAATTACAGAAGTAAATATATATTACTCAAGAGACTTCCATTTTTACAAGGTATTCCCGTAAGTGAAGCTCTGCATGTCAAAGCTTTATACACACCCGGTCTGAAGCTGTACAATGAAGCGGGTTATTCAATCAATATACTGGGTATGATCGGGATAGGCGGATTTGCATCTTTTAGCAAAGGGAAATACGAAAGCTGCGGATTCAGACTTACATACAATTTACAGGAAATAGCTGCATTCAAATAGTTTGACTTCTCGCTTAAAAACTTTTACTTTGTATAAAATTTCACAGGAAAAATGGCCTCTATAAAAACTTGGATTTCAGCCCTCCGCCCAAGAACATTGTTTCTTGCCGTAGCGACTACTATTTGCGGAAATGCAATTGCATACACCACCGGATATTTCAGCACAAATGTATGCGTTCTGACAATGTTAACCGCAACATTATTGCAACTCCTATCCAATCTTGCAAATGATCTGGGTGATTTCCAACATGGAACAGACATCACCGGCGGACGTGTAGGCCCGACAAGAACAGTACAAAGCGGAGCCATCACTCCTTCTCAAATGAAAAAAGCCATTGTTATCGCCATTATATTATCTGGAATAGTAGGTACATACCTCATATATATAGCTTCGCAATTTATGCCGGCAATATACATTTTGGCGTTTTTCATTCTGGGAGGAGCGTCAATTGTTGCCGCTATAAAATATACAGCTGGAGATAATCCATACGGATATAAAGGACTAGGGGACATATTTTCGTTTATCTTCTTCGGCCTTGTGGCTACTGTCGGTACATTTTATCTGAATGTGCACCACCTCACATTCCAGCCGTGGCTACCGGCTATCGGGATGGGACTATTTACTGCTGCTGTTCTAAATATTAATAATATGCGTGATATGGAGAATGATTTAGTTTCGAGGAAATTGACTCTGGCTATCCGCTTCGGACGAAAAGGCTCCCGAATATATCACTCTACATTAACAATCATCGGAGTTCTATGCTTTATCATTTACAGCTGCCTGTACAGCCAACAATGGTATCAATACCTATATATGGTGTTCTTCATTCCTTTCTTTCTTATTCTGGGGAAAATATTATCTACGAAAAGAGATGCCGAATTAGACCCTTATTTAAAGTACACGTCTATGTCTGCTTTCGTTCTGGCGGTAGCATTTGCTGTAACAATAAATCTGTAACAAAAAGATATTACCAATGAGGGCTTTTTTCGAGTCTTATCGAATTTATATTGTAATATTTAGCAAAATACACATTATAAAAATTCAAGCTATCTGTTGTTAGAACCTCTTTATCGGGTAACATGGTTTCCTTCTCTGTGAAGACAATATCCAGAATACCCTTTTCTTTTTGCTCCTGAATAAGGTTTTCTCTGACTTTGGAGATATCCGAGAATTTGACAAGCTCTGTATATTCCCGATTAAATGCAAAAAAGAATAACACACAGACAGATAAAACCGTTAGAATCTTTACAACTTTTACAAGCGTATTTTTATTCGGAATATTGGCAAACAAGATACCAATAGCGATCAGAGCGTATATAACAACACCAAACATGGCTCTCCCGGGAAAAGTCGGCGTTGGAAATAAAACGCAATAGGAAATTATCGATGCACTCATAAAAGCCAACGAAGCATACAATGGCTTCCTGTAATTGACTTGCAGCTGACTTTTATTTTTCCAATAGAAAAAAGTAAATAGGACAAATATAGCTAAATACAGAAGAATACTAGCAAGCCCTCCTTGAAGCAAGTTATACAAACGTATTTTAAATAACTTAAAAGCCGAAACCTCATCTAATCCTAAATTATGAGATACGCCGGCAGAGCGAATATAATTACCGGGAGCAAGAATCATAATCAAATAGCCGATGCAAGCACCAATCAAGCCTGTTATAATCCAAACAGGAATCTCTTTCTTGGTTATTTTCAGATACACGAGCAATGCTATGATCATTAATATCATGGAAAAAGCGGTATTTTCATTTGTCCATCCCGCTATAATACCTGCAAAAAACATTCCAATACTGCGAATCCATGAATTATTTACCTTTCCATTAAGAAAATAAGTATAGAACGGATAGATAAAGAATAGGATAATAAGCGTCCCCCAAGTATAATTGACACTACCTGTTATCCACAAAACAGTCTCCGAAAAAATCGGTAAGGTAAACACCAGTACCATATTTATAAGCAGGAACAACAAGGGCTTTACTTCGTTTCCCTTATTTATAAACACATATATAAGAAGAGATAAAGCCAGATAAGCAATACTATTAAGAACATTTGCGACACCATCTCCTAATAACAACAAGGACTGGAGAATAAAATGCACAACGCAGCGTCCTCCCCATACGTGATATTGACTATATTGAGTTTCGAAAATATCATAAATATTCGAGACTTTGCGTGTCAGCCCTTTTCCTATCTCTGAAACAAATGTAAAGCCTATATCATCTGCAAAAACCGGAAATAAAACATTTAAATGATAAATTATAGCCAAGACCAAAAGAATAAGTCCGGCAAAAAATATATTGACTATACTTTTTTCTTTCATAAGCATAAACAGATATAAAAAACTATCCCTATTCTTGAATGTATACAATGGAATCCAGATCAAAATATTCCAGATAGCATTGATTCTGCCAACTGCCGGCATTCGGCGTTACGTCCAGATCAATAGAAAACACTCCGCGAACATCAATATGTTCCTTTATTTTAATATTGCGGTTACCTTCAGCCTTTTCCGTACGAATATAGTTTATTCTGCTATTCAGTTGATCCGAAAAGACCGAAACACTATCATATCTGCTTTTATAAGCAACCAGCAAGGTACATGAAAGAACAAACACTAATCCTATCATTATCTTTTCGACAATAGCCTGGAAGCGGATATTAGCAAACAAAATACCGAAGGCTATGAAAATATACATCAAGATTCCGAACCAAACAGTAGGCGGAAAAGCCGGAGAAGCAATCATCGCTATGAGAGCAACATTCGCAGAAACAAAAAACAATAAAGAAAGCAGCAATATTTTTTTGTTATACCTTTTAGTCTTCGTGTACAGTATAACTAAACCCAGATAACAAGCATAAGTTATAATATAATACAGGATATTCCCTTTTAAAAGATCATATAATCTCCAAATAAAGACCGATAACGAAAATGAGGACTCTATGGTATGCACACCCATAACCTGCTCGGTTCTTATATAGTTCCCAGGAGCCAGCACCATAAAAACAAAACCGATAACAGCTCCAATAATTCCCCATAAAGACCAGAAAGGAATAGGACGTCTGGATATTTTCCAGCAAATAAGAAACGAAAATAATAAAAAGATCATAGCAGCCGAAGTATTCTCATTTGTCCATCCGGCAATAATACCCGCTACGAAAAACAGAGCAGACTTAAAATAAGAAGACTTTTTCGATATTTTATTATCCGATAAAAAATAAGCACAATATGGGTAAATAAAGAGCAAGCGAATAGCAGCACCCCATAAATAATTGGCACTACCGACAATCCATGTAGTCGAAAATAAATAAACAGGAGTAAAAAACCAAACTGCTGCGTTTATAAATATAAAAAGTATAACATTCGTCCGGTTAAAATAATTACATGTCTTATAGAGCAGAAATACATATGCGGTATATACCAGACTATTCAGAATATCCATCACCCATTCATTCTGCATCAATAACCACTGTGCGATAAAATGGACAACACTCCTCCCTCCCCACATAAAATAATGATTGTACTGGGAACGGATAATATCCGACATGGAAGATATTCTTTTAGCCGGATTTTCGCCATAGACAAAAGAGTATGTCCAATCGTCAAGGCAAAGAGGATATTTTCGGTTTAAGAGAAATATCAATATAAAACATACTGCTGTAACTAAGCCAAAAACAATCGTTTTCAGCTTAGGCACAAGTTGCCCTCCAAAGCTATTTCTATTTTGAACATCCCCCATTCAATTACTGTAAATTGAGCAATATTAAGGTCTCAGACCTTTTTATTTTACACATAAACACAACAGCAAAAAACAGTTACCATTCTAGGTACATTATAAATGCTTTTGCAAATTACTATCACTCTTCAAATTCGATTTTATTATTTCCTAATCCTTTTATCCGCACCAAAGATTCTACATGGATATTGAGATCTCTTAAACGTTTTCCTCCTTCCTGAAAACTTTTCTCTATAATGAATCCCATACCAGCTAGTTTTGCTCCTGATTTATCAATCAAGTCTTTTACACCTATAGCCGCATGCCCGTTAGCAAGGAAATCATCAATAAAAACAACAGTATCATTCGGAGTCAAAAAGTCGCTGCTCACGCAAACATCGTAAGTTGTATCCTTGGTAAAAGAATATACTTTAGTAGTAATCATATTCCCCATAGTTTTAGGCTTCGCTTTCTTCACAAAAACCACAGGTAATTCCAATAAATATCCTAACATAATAGCCGGAGCTATACCACTAGCCTCTATTGTTACTACTTTATTTATAGGTAAATTGCCAAAACGACGGACAAACTCTACTCCTATCGATTTCATCAAAATAGGATCCATTTGATGATTGATGAAGCTATCCACTTTTAAGATTCCTCCATCGAAACTTTTTCCGTCTTTTAAAATTCTGTCTTTAAGCAATTTCATAACTGTAGAATATATAATGAAATAATATGTTCCATAAACACTAATATAAAATCTATTGTTTTCAGTTTTATTCTTTAATCCTGATAACAACATTGGCTATGATAGCAACCAAACCTCCGGTAGTAATGCCTGATGAGAAAATTCCTTTTACCCATGCCGGCATCTGTGCTAGAATATCCGGAGCCAACTCCACCCCTAATCCGCAAGCAAAGCTAACTGCAAGAACCAATATCGCTTTACGATCTATCTCCTGAGATGCTATAATGCGTACACCAGACGCGGCAACTGTCCCAAACATCAGTAAAGTAGCTCCACCCAAAACAGGTTCGGGCATAATAGAGAAAATACCTCCGATAAAAGGAAACGCACTTAATATAACCAAAAAAGCAGCAATATAATAGCCGACATAACGACTTGCTACGCCTGTAAGTTGTATCAATCCATTATTCTGTGCAAATATTGAGTTCGGAAAAGAATTGAAAATTCCGGCAACAATAGAGTTAAAGCCATCAGCTAAAACACCTCCCTGTACTCGTTTTACAAATTTTTCGCCTTTGATCGGTTCTCCCCCGATCATCGAATTAGCAGTGATATCTCCCATAGCTTCAATAGATGTTATGAAATAAATCAGCGCAATTGCAATAAATGCAGAAAGATTAAAATCCAATCCATATTTAAAAGGAGTGGGAATATTAATTGCTCCTAAATTTCCTAATTGAGAGAAATCGATCAATCCCTGAAAATAAGCGACAAGATACCCCAGAATAAGCCCAAGTACAATGGAGCACATCCTGATATATTTATTACGGAAGCTGTTGAATATCAAAATCGAAACCAAGACAATGGCCGCCAGACCCAAATTGCGGTAACTTCCGAATGTTCCGTTTTCCATAGCTGAAAAGCCGCCACCGCATGCTGTTATGCCAACTTTGATCAGGCTCAACCCTATCATTGTCACAACAATTCCCGACACCAAAGGTGTAATCACCTTTTGGGTATATTTTAGCAAACGGCTGACAATCATTTCCACCGGTGCAGCAGCAATACAAATTCCGAAGATAGCAGGCAAAGCGACTAATCCCATACCATGAAAACTGGCAGTAAGTGCCCCTATAAAAGAAAAGCTTGTCCCTTGAATACAGAGCAAGCCACAACCTATAGGTCCAAAACGCCGACATTGAATAAATGTAGAGATTCCCGAAGCCAGAAGTGCCATTGACACCAAAAATCCGGTTGTCTCTTTATCGAGTCCGAGACTGGCTGCTATTATAAGCGGCGGAGTTATTATTGCCACAAATATGGCCAGAAGGTGCTGAAAAGCAACAAACAATGCTTCTTTAAATGGAGGTCGGTCTTCGATCTGATAGATTAGATCGGTTTTCTTGATAGGCAGAATGGTCTCATCCAATACCTCTTCGGGGCTTACAGACATAAAAATAAGTAAGAGATAGTTTTTAAATAATACATATAAGCAACAGCAGACATTCGATCTTGTATGGTTCTTTATGTTGCTGCATACTGACTATAGCAATAAAAAGGTCTAAGACCTTAAAACTAATAACTGCCTAGATTTCCTTTGGTTACAAAAGCAAAAAAAGGTCTGAGACCTCAAAAGTTTGCCAAAGTTACATAAAATAATCAAAAAAGGCACAACAATCTCTTATTATGTCATCTACAGATTACATTTAAAGAATGCTATGTTTCAGATTATAAGTACTACATTTTAAATTCATCAATAACTGATCTTTTGCTCTTATTTTGAAAAAATTTGTATAGTTCAATTGATACACTATCTTTGCATTTTTCGAATGCTTATAAATAAATTTTATTATAAACAAAGTTAATCAACAAATTATGAACGAAATTATTGGGAATTTTCTAGACATTGTAAAAAACAAGTATATCAAATTTGATGGTCGTGCACGTAGAAAAGAATATTGGTACTTCTTTTTAGTAAACCTGATAGCAAGTATTATTCTAGGAATTATAGATATGATCATAGGTATGCAGATACTTGGTTCTATCTGGAGTTTGGCTCTTTTGCTTCCCGGTATTGCAGTATCAATACGCAGAATGCATGATGTAGGCAAAAGCGGTTGGTTTATTTTAATACCAATTTATAATCTTATATTGGCTCTGACAGAAGGTGAAAGACATGACAATCAATATGGTCCTGATCCCAAAAAAGATGAACTGAAGGTAAACTAAGGTCTGTGACATATTTACTGTTATAAAAATATAAAAAGCCAATAGAGTTATTATCTATTGGCTTTTTTATTTAGTCTATCGTTCTTATACAATCACAACTTTAAAACGGAAATAATAAGGGCAACACCAATATCATTACTATACCCATAATTATCTGTAATGGTAACCCCACTTTTATATAATCTATAAATTTATATCGTCCGGCAGACATCACCAATGCATTAGGCGGAGTTGAAAACGGAGAAGCAAAACACATACTGGCAGCTACCGCAACAGCAAACATAAACGGATAAGGACTAACTCCCATATTAGCGGCCGCCTGAATACCGATAGGTGCAAACAGCAGAGCCGTAGCACTGTTACTAATAAACATGGTGAGTATAGATGTCCCGAAATACACTCCGGCTAACAAAGCATACGGACCATAACTGCCTAATCCTCCAACCAACGTATCAGAAATAAGGGCAGCAGCACCTGTCTTCTCAAAAGCAACTGCCATAGGCATCATACCTGCAATAAGAACTACACTTTCCCAATTGATATTTTTATAAGCCTCCTCTACATTTCGCAAACAACCTGTAATCACCATCAACACTGCTGCAGACATTACCGCTATAACAGGAGCTACTATATTTGTTACCATAGCAATAACCATCAAAGCCATAATTACAGCTGCCACAGGTGCTTTATGATTGATCGTTACTTTAGCAGCCTCTTTCAAGGGTTGCCCGACGAGTACCAGATCTTCCTGACGATCGCCCAGATTGGCAATATCAGTCCATGTACCTTGTATGAGAAGAGCATCCCCCGAATGTAATTTTTCGTTCTGAAGATCACTCATTTTATATTCATTCTTCCTCTGAATTCCAAGAATATTCACATTAAACTCATCCCTGAAGTGAGCATCGATGATAGTTCGGTTTACCAACTTCGAGTTAGGCATTATAAATACCTCAGCTATACCAATTTCCTGAAAGTCAAAAATATCAGTTCCTTTCTCTACATCTTCCAGTACCGAAAAGTTGTTCTCGTCAATAAATCGGCTTATGTTGCTTTTCTTTCCGTAGCATACCAACACATCACCCTTCTCTATTGTTGTATTAGGACCGGCAACCACTTCACTCGTATTTTTTCTGAAACGTCCTCCCCCAACTATCTTCTCTACAGTTACAATACTTATATTGTATCGGTTTGGAATCTGTAATTCACGCAAAGTCTTCCCTATCATATCCGAATCATCCGATATTGAAATATGCGTAAGTTTATGCAACTGATACTCATGAGTAAGATCAGTAAGTGATTTTCCCGATTTTTTATCATTATTCTCTTTGCCGTCTTCATCTGATAAAAAGAATTTACTCAAAAAATACAAAACAACTATCCCTACAGCCAGACATACTAAACCCACGGGAGTAAAAGAGAAAAATGACAGTGCTTCAAATCCGTTTTTTTCCAGTTCATTACTTACAATCATATTCGGAGGTGTAGCAATCAGCGTAAGAATGCCCATACTGCTTGCAAATGCCAATGGCATGAGAAACCGCTTGGGACTTACTTTTGCACTTACAGCAATACTGACTACAATTGGCATCATTACTGCTACCGTACCCGTATTACTAACAAAAGCTCCGATAGATGCTGTTACAAGCATAACCAGCACAAAGAGCCTTATCTCGCTCTCTCCGGCCAGCCTTAATATTTTAGAACTGATCAGTTTTGCCAATCCGGTACGAAAGATACCTCCTCCGACAACAAACAATCCGATCATCATTATCACAACCGGATTAGAGAATCCCGACAAGGCTTCGGACGGTAATAATATACCCGTTACAACCAAGGCCAACAAGGCACAAATTGCAACTAAATCTGCACGGACTTTCCCCTGCATAAAGAAAATCGATGACACCAATAATATTATTAATGTGATATTCATCGGAGTAAAAAGCTGCATCAATGACATAAGTTAAAGTTGATTAAGTAAGGCATATATTTAAAATACACTGCTGATAATTCCTATAATACCTAAAAAAAATAATAGAACTGATTTCTATTTTTACGTGTAACACAAAGATAAAAACTTTAGTGAGTCTTGAAACAGCATGACATCCTTTTTTCGAATATTCTATTTTACTTTTCAGTTATTCTTTATTTTAATAACAATTATTAAGGGATTGATTATTCTTATAGAAAAAACAAACAGGGAACTTCTATTATAAAAATAGCAGCTCCCTGATCCATAAAATAACAAGGCCTGTTTAAAGAGCGATAATCTCAATACCCAAAGTAGGAATATAGGATGCACCTCCTTGCCAGGCTAGCCCTTTAGCAGTTAAAACCTCTCCGGCAAAAAGCAATAATGTTCCCGAACAGGACACTCCATAAGTGTTTACATTATTAGAACTTGATATCAAGTAACTATTTCGCATATTCGACCATAAAGAAACACCATTGTATGTAGTTCCTCCATCCAGAGTCGGATTTACCCATTTATTAGTATAAGCATTCGTTGTATTATTATCATCCAGATAAATGGTTATCAAATAAATACCTGTATTAGGTATCGTAAATTGACGATTAGCATCCCACGTCAAAGCTGTTTGCTTCATATCCCGCCATGTTCCGACTCCTTGTAAATTACTCATTAATGTGCGACCTATACCTTCCGTTCCATCAGTTAATTTAAGACCTGATTTTATATTTCCGGTATTTATCTCTAATCTTACGGCCGGAACAGCTCCAATGCCGACATATCCGTCTGAAGAAACAATAAAGTCATTTAATATCTGACTGTTAGAAACAACTATTTGATTATCGTTTTTTCCATCAATATGAAATATCCCTAAAGGATTCTGAGTATTGATTCCAACTTGAGATTGGCATATGTTTATGGAGAAGTAAACTGTTATAAATAAAAAAATATTTCTCATTATATAATAGATTAAAGAGGTATAATTTCGACACCTAAGATTCTAGTGCCGCTTCCATTCCAAGCTAAAGCCCCGGGTCTCAACCTTTCTCCTGCCAGAAGATACAACGTACCAGAGCAAGATACGCCATAATTAGTCTGTGAATTAGCATTTGATATTAAATAATTATTACGAGTAATCGACCATAAAGCAACACCATTAAATAAAACGCCATTATCTAAAGTTGGATTTACCCACTTATTAGTATAAGCATTTGTCGTATTATTATCATCCAGATAAAGAGTAATGAGATAAATTCCGGCATAAGGGATTGTAAATACATGACTGGCATCCCACGTCAGAGCTGCATCCTGCTTGGCTTGCCACTTTGCAACACCATGTGCATCAGACACCAATGTTCTCCCCTCTCCCTCATTCCCATCTACTAATTTAAATCCGGGGATAATATTTGCAGGTGTTCCGCCCGTATTTATCTCGAGTTTCACACTCGGAGTTATGGTTCCAATACCGACATCTCCATCCGATGTTACGATAAAATCATTCAGCAGTTGGTCTGTGGTCGGAACAGACAGATTATCTTTCTTTCCATCGATATGAAATGTTCCTAAGGGAGTATTTGTATTAACCCCTACTTGAGCCTTAATAACACCGACAGAGAATATCCCTATCAATAATAAAATTTTCTTTTTCATTGTTGTTGTTCTTTAGGTCACTGACCTTCTTGTTGTTTATATTCTGAGTAATTATTTTTATCCGATTAGTTGTCGAAACATGAGGTTGCCATCCATCTTCGGTAATGATAGCTGTTGACGAATAACTGTTGACGGAAACAAACATCAAGGTGCAATCTCTGCACCCCGATGCATATGATAGTTGGCTTACTGGCAATTCTTTACATTGTCCGGTATTTGAACGACAACGATATAACAACTCTACCCGACACTGTATGCCAAGCCAACTTATTTTGAAATTGGTATATAGGTTTTTGTAATCAATTAAGAATGACACAAATAAGCAAGATACTCCGACTCTCCATAACAAGAAGGAAACAGGCTGTTCTCGTAAGGGATATTTATAATTTGCCCGTATTTGTGAGCACTGGTGAAGAATAGATACGACAAAACCCGAAGCATAAAAAAACACTCCGTCATTTTGACACAATAGAAATTTTGTTTTGATTATTACGCTAGATGCGTCTCTCTCTCTCTCTCTCTCTCTCTCTCTCTCTCTAATATTTCACACGACACAGCCAAACCCGAATTGTTAAAATCCAGCCAAGTATTAAAGTTTTTATGTGTGAAATAATTTGGCATTTGCCGATAGTTAAATAATTGTTTATAACGGCAAATATAAATGAACTATTTTATTAAACCAAGTGAGAATTAGTTTTAATTTTCATTTTCCGAACCGTTAAGAATGAAATAATAAGATATAAACTAGTGAACAAACAGGGAATTAACCTTTTTACGAAGGTAATTCCCTATTATATAAAAAT
This sequence comes from Indolivaga capnocytophagoides, assembly GCF_036511535.1. Classification (GTDB taxonomy): domain Bacteria; phylum Bacteroidota; class Bacteroidia; order Bacteroidales; family Dysgonomonadaceae; genus Dysgonomonas_A; species Dysgonomonas_A capnocytophagoides. Next base: position 1,639,702 of record NZ_AP028867.1, read on the forward strand.
GACCAGCTAATCTTTCATTAAAGAACTATATTTCAATAATTAGTCTATAGGTAGAGCCCATAAAGTCCCCCCCGCGGCATAGGTCGCAGTTCCAGACCTCGTGGTTGCCCAGATATAATAAGTTGCTGTTGCCGCCTGATTGACAAAATAAATTGCGGTAACCGAAACCGGTGTGCGTGCAGAACTCATTGCCCGGCGATTTGCTGCATCGGTTAGAGAATAACTTACATTTGAAGTGCAAAAATCCCAGTATATATTATTACTAGCGGTACATGTCACCTGAAACATAACCTGCCATGCTCCCTTAGGTATAGTAATGGATATACCACTGTAAGAGGGAGAGGTAGTGAACGTCTTTCCTGAAAGCAGGGTATTTATATTATTCACTTCTACCACATCCAATTTAGGGCGATCACTCCACTGAGCATTGCCCAAAGCATCCGAGACTAATACCCTATCCGCCGCCTGATTATTATCTCTCAGCCGGAAAGTACCTCTGATGTCTAACTTCTCGGAAGGAACGATAGTTCCAATACCTACATTGCCAGCCGCAGTCACCACTACATCGTCATCTGTACCACTGGTGCCTGTTGAATTAGTATTCCGTTTCGGATCAACATGGAATAATGCTAACGGGCTGTCGGTCTGTATACCAATCTGTGAATAAGCTTCATTAATAAAAACAAATAAGGCTAGACAGACACTTACAAAAAATATTTTTTTTCTCATTTTCAGAATACTTTAATTGGGTTAAAATACAGGGATTGCCCACATGCGAGCTCCACTATTATAGGTAAATGTCAGATTTGCAGCTAAACCTCCTCCTCCTCCGGCAAAACCAATTATATAATAAGTGGTAGCAGTAGTAGGTGATACCGGATACGAAGCATAGGTAGGAGATAATCCGTTTGTTGGAGCAAAATAACTCAACACACGCCCAACTCTATTAGCTAGAACCCAATTGGATGTTGTAGACAAGTCCCACCATACAGTATAGTTTGATGAGCTATTGTTATTATACACACAATAAAAGTAGATCATCCAACTACCGGCCGGTAAGGTAATCCGAGCTCCTGTATAAGTCCAATTTGAAGCATTTACGATATTGTTATCTCCCGATCTTATACTCGAAAGGGTAGCAGGAACAGTCCCTATAACACGAGAGGTATATGTTTGTCTTTTCCATGATCCTACTCCATTGTCATCACTGGTCAAAACATAACGATCATATTCTGTTCCATCCGCTATACGAAGGTTACCCACAACATCTAAACTAGCTGTCGGACTAACGGTTCCAATGCCAACACGCCCGTCGGAGCTGATAATAAAATCATCCGATCCGTTTGTCGCCCCTGAGGTATCCCCCTTAGGGTCAACGTGAAATACACCCAGAGGTGATTGGCTATTGATACCAACCTGCGATTTTAATGCAAATACATTTACCAATAATATTAATATGATAAAATAATAGAATTTCATTTCTTTATATTTTTTAAGATCTCCGACCTATTTATTTTTTTAGACAGATAAACATTCCTTAGTTTTCCTTTGAGACAAATACATCTGGCAGGAAAAGGCTTGAACTGCCTATTATTTAAGATAAAGGGATTGCATAAAGACGCCCCTCTCCAGTATAAGCTATTGTAGTAGAAGCAACAGCCAACCCTGCCCAGAAGTAATAATTTTGAGATATCGTATTAGTAACTAAAAAATAACACGAAACCGATGTATGATAACCAGTCAGTGCTGATCCCGAATAAGCTGTACTCTTTTGATTATTCTGATAGGGCACCAATGATGACGAACTAGTCGAAAGACGCCAGATAATATAATTTGCCAGACTAGAATCCCTGTATGTGCATGTAAAAGCAATCATCCAAGTACCGGCCGGCAACGAAATATATGTACCTGTGTATCTAGCTGCAGTAGTGGTAAGATTTGGAAAGCTGACAACACCATATACAAAATCTTTCATTTGCATTGTTTTTTTCCATGAACCATTACCATTGGCATCGCTGGTCAGGAAATAGCCATCAGATTGCGAACCATCCACTAATCTGAACTTCCCTCTCAGGTCCAGAGTTTTTCCCGGAGATACTGTACCTATTCCTACCTGTCCGTTAGATTTTACGATAACATCATCATCGGTACCGCTAGAACCGATTGCGTCAGTATTGCCTTTCGCATCAATATGAAATGCCCCTAACGGATTTTGAGTATTAATACCAACTTGCGCATGGATAATCCCGAAAGAGAATATCCCCATTATCAAAAGAAATTTCTTTTTCATTATTTGTTTGAATGTTGCGGTCATAGACCTTGTTGTTTATATTCAGAGTTGTTAGGGTCACAGCCCCATTTGTTGTACATGTTGCAGGAGCGTATTGGATACGCCTGTCTATAAATATGTTGTAATCATAAAAGTTGGACATACGCAATATCCCCCTACGATTATCTTTTATGTTTAAATGATTATTGAAAACTATTGACTGCAGACTATTAACTGAAAAAAACAGCAAAGTGCATTCGCTGCACTTTACTGCATAACAAAACCGGCCGGCGGACTGGTATAATCTCAGAGCAGATCCAGAACGACAACAAAACAACAACAAGACTGCCTTATACAGTTCGTCCTGCCGATTTACTAAAAAAATATTATATATTATCCGAGGTATATATACAAAAAAAGTTATCACGTCATTTTGACGCAATGCTATTTTTTTTATATTAAAAATTTGCTTAGTTACGCATGGACAGCGTCTCTCTCTCTCTCTCTCTCTCTCTCTCTCTCTAATATTTCACACGACACAGCCAAATCCGAATTGTTAAAAATCCGACTAGCAGTGAAGTTTTTATATGTGAAAAAGTTAGACATTAACTAATAGTTAAGAGATTGATTACAACGGCAAATATAACATTATTTTTTTAGAAGCAAAAAATAAGGATCTTTCTAGATTTTATCTATATAGGAAATACATTTAAATTATGGCAAAAGCAAGAATAAATAAAAATATGCAGCCACAGAGACGAAGCCTGTCCTGATGATTTCGATCGGGCATTCGAGAAGTAAAAAAGGTTACTAATAAAAAAGTACATAAATAGTGTAACGTTTGTTACCTTTTGAAATTAAAAATCTCATTTTCATCCCTACAGAATCATAAAAAAACAGCAAAGAATTAATTTGAAAAACCTTTAATGAAAATATTCGGTAAAAATCAGACAGGATCTTAAGTTTGGCAAAGAATTTGTAGCATGTATAACAAATAATATTGAATAACAGCGACTATTTGTACTATATCTTGAGTTAATCACCTATATTACAAACAGCTAAAAATATATTAAACATGGAAGAAAAAGATCTGGAAAAAGATTTTCAATCGAAAGAAGAAACAATAAATACGGATAATCTGACAGACGATCTCAACGAAGATTCATCTGCAAATAACGATAGTGCCAATATGGCGGATGATCTTGAACTGAAATTCAATGATCTGAACGATTCTTACTTACGCCTGCATGCCGAATTCGACAACTACCGTAAACGTACGATGAAAGAAAAAGCCGATTTACTGAAAAGCGGCAATGAAAAAGCAATCGTAGGAGTACTACCTATTGTGGACGACTTCGAAAGAGCATTACCGAATATACCTGAAGATATAAGAGAAGGTGTTGAACTTATCTACAATAAATTCAAATCGTATCTTGCTCAAAACGGAGTAAAGGAAATAGATGCTATAGGTGAACCTTTTGATACTGAACGCCACGAAGCTATCACTACAATTCCTGCCCAAAGCGAAGATCAAAAAGATAAAGTAGTAGATTGTATCCAAAAAGGATACAGCCTTAATGACAAAGTGATACGGTTTGCTAAAGTAATCGTAGCGAAATAAGAAAGAAAGATAAAACAATGGCCAGCAAAAGAGACTATTACGAGGTACTGGAAATAACAAGATCAGCCACCGTAGAAGAGATAAAAAAAGCGTATAAGAAAAAAGCAATTCAATATCACCCCGATAAAAATCCGGGAGACCCGACTGCTGAAGAGAAATTCAAAGAAGCTGCCGAGGCTTATGAAGTATTGAGTGACGAGCAAAAGAAAGCTAAATACGACCGTTACGGACACGATGCTCCCGGAGGATTCGGAGGTCATTCGGGCGGAGGATTTTCGATGGATGATATTTTCTCTCAATTCGGAGACATCTTTGGTGGTGGTTTTGGAGGATTCGGTGGTTTCGGCGGCGGTGGTGGACGTCGTGTCAACCGAGGCTCAGATCTTCGTGTAAAAGTTAAATTATCTCTGAAAGAAATTGCGACCGGCGTAGAGAAAAAAATCAAGGTAAAGAAATACATATCCTGCCAACACTGCAAAGGAACAGGAGCCGAAAACGGAACTGCATACACAACCTGTTCAACATGTAACGGATCTGGTACACAAACACGGGTTGTAGATACGATGCTGGGACGAATGCAGACACAAACAACCTGTTCGGCTTGTAACGGCGAAGGAAAAACAATAACTAAAAAATGTCCTCATTGCTCGGGTGAAGGTATTATCCGCGACGAAGAAGTGATTACTTTAAATATTCCTGCCGGAGTTGCCGAAGGAATGCAGCTTTCAATGAGCGGAAAAGGAAATGCTCCACGACATGGAGGTGTCAATGGAGACTTGCTTATATTGGTAGAAGAAGAACCGCATCCCGAATTATTCAGAGATGACAACGATGTTGTTTACAATCTACTGTTGAGTGTTACCACTGCAGCGATAGGCGGCAGCGTAGAAGTACCAACGATAGACGGCAAGGCAAAAGTAAAAATAGAACCGGGAACCCAACCGGGTAAGGTATTACGTCTAAAAAACAAAGGATTGCCAAGTGTACACCGTTATGGAACAGGTGATCTTTTGATCAACATCAGCGTATATATCCCTGAAAAATTGAGCGATACTGAGAAACAAACTCTCAGCGGACTTGAAAACTCACCGAATTTCCAGCCATCACCGTCTGTTAAAGAAAAAATATTCAGTCATTTCAGAAAAATGTTTGACTAATATTAAGATAGTTCTTTAATGATTGCAATAAAAGAAACGTGCCGATTTTTAATAAAATCGGCACGTTTCTTTTAGGATAAAAAAAGAGTCATTCTTTTTCAGAGAATCCGTCTTTTGTTTTATTTATAAAAGTAGAATCCACAATCTCCATCTTTACGGTTTGAGCATCCGAGGCAACCAAAGTTACCGAACGATAACCGTCACGTTTGAAAATAAGTTCGTTTGTCGGCTTAGCTAATATCATATATTCTCCGGCACTATTGGTAATGGTCACCGGATTATTGCCGGCAATACCAATATGCACATTCGATACAGGCTTGTTATCAACAGCACTCAGCACCACTCCTTTCATTAATTTTTCGGTATTCCCATCCTTCTTTGCTCCTTTATGATCGTATAAGAAGAAAGAGATAACACACAATACTAATAAAAATATACCAAGTTTAGCTTTCATTATTTTCTACTTTTAAGGAGTTAAGGTCTAATTCAATCTCAATTCATGTTTTTAACGGCCTCTGCAAGACGTACAAATTCGGCTTTGTATCCGTCCTTATCATTACTGATACCCGAACGAGCCAGATCAATCGCCTTCTGATAAGTAGCACTGCCCTTAAAATCCGAACCTTTCAGTAGTTGTCCGAACATTGCTACAGCCGAAGCAAAACGCATGTCCGAAGATACTTCATTTTTTCCATTATCAACAACCGGCAGCTCCATTTTTACACTTTTATCACCATCGGGCTGCTTATACCTCAGCTTTACGGTCAATAATTCGGGGGAATCAGTCAAACCCATATTTGATATCGGTTTAGCCGGAGCCTGATATTTCAAATCATCCACTTTTCCATACATATTAGATTTAACTCCAACAGGAATAATTTCATACAAAGCGGTAACAGTATGTCCGCCCCCCATTTCACCAGCATCTTTGGTATCATCATTAAAATCTTCTTTCGCCAATAAACGGCTTTCATACCCTACCAATCGATAAGCCTGTACATTAGCTGGATTAAATTCGAGCTGAAGCTTCACATCTTTAGCAATTGTATATAATGTACCGCTAAACTCCTGAACCAATACACGGTTGGCTTCCTGAATATTATCAATATAAAAAGCATTACCATTTCCCTTTTCGGCTAAAACCTGCATACGGTTACTCTTATAGTTGCCCATGCCATATCCTAATACCGAAAGAAATACACCCGACTGACGCTTCTGTTCGATCATTTCCTCTAAAGCCTGAGGGCTTGATGCTCCGACATTAAAATCACCATCTGAACAAAGGATAATGCGGTTATTGCCACCTTTTATAAAATTCTTCTCTGCTATTTCATATGCTTTCTGAATACCTCCGGCTCCGTTTGTTGAGCCATAAGCACTCAAGGCATCAATTGCATTCTTTATAGTCTGTTTATCACTTCCCGGAGTCGAAGCCAGCTTCTCACCTACCTCACTGGCGTATACAACTATCGCCACACGATCGTTATCCCTTAGTGTATTTACCAACATTTTCATAGATGACTTCACCAATTCGAGACGAGTTGCTCCCGACATTGAACCTGATACATCAATAAGAAAAACCAGATTACTGGAAGGTAAGTCTTCTTTTGCGATCTCTTTTGCTTTCACACCGATACGTACCAGCCGATTCTGGGAATCCCACGGACACTCTCCCACTTCGGTAGTCACTTTAACCGGATCAGCCTTGGTTGGTTCATCGTAGTTATATTTGAAATAATTGATAAACTCCTCGATACGTATCGCATCTTTCGAAGGTTTCTTCCCTTGATTTATAAAACGGCGGAAATTAGTATATGATTCTGTATCAACATCTATCGAAAAAGTAGATAATGCTTCTGATAAAGGTGAAATAAAACGGTTTTCTTTATACACCCCATACTCTTCGCTCCCATAAGCTATAGGCGTTACATATGCCCTGTCAGCCTGTGTAACCTGAATTCCCGGAATCATCTCTGCCATATAATATCCTGCAGACGGAGATGCTGCCCTCATCGGCGGCGGTGCATTTTTACTTTTTTCGTTTTTCGTTTTTTTACCAGAAACACTAGAGACTGATCCGGTCACCATGCTCCTTTGCTGAACACCATATCCGACAACCACACATTCATCCAATAAAGCTACAGACTCTTCCAGAACTACATTGATTATTGTTTTAGAACCGACTTTTATTTCTTTAGGATTAAATCCGATGAAAGAAAATACAAGTGTACTTTGCTGCGGTGCATCTATAGCATATTTTCCATCGATATCAGTTACCACACCTCTGCTTGTACCTTTTATTACAACAGACACTCCGATAAGTGGATCTCCCGCCTGATCCTTCACTTCTCCTGTGATACGCACATTTTGAGCGGAAACTGCCGATATACACATCAGCATAAAAGCAAATAAAATGTTGATTTTTGTTCTCATGTTGTTTCTTTTTTTAGGCCTCAGACCTTTTTTATTACTCTGGTAGATATAACAGCTAAAGCATATTACAAACTAAAAATGTATTATTAAATACGGGCTGTTACATATTACCCTTTATTTGATTGTTTGTGCTTATATAGATAATATATCGATCGAAATTCCATAAACAATAGATAAAAATTTGGAAGTATTGCAATCTTTTGTAAAATCATGTAGCTTTGCCAAAATAAAAACAGAATAAACCGTATATTGAGATTTTTCAAATTAAATAAGGAGAAGACAACCGAATATACAGACGAAGAACTCTTGAGTCAGTATAGAGAAACGGGCGATACCGAACTTTTCGGTAAGCTCTACAACAGGTATATTCCTCTGATATATGGTCTTTGTCTGAAATACCTGCAAGATGAAGATAAGTCTCAGGATGCTGTTATGGAAATATTCGAAAATCTTCTGCCTAAAATATGCGGATACGAAATAAAAGTGTTCAAAACATGGATATACAGTGTAGCTAAAAACCACTGTTTTCATCAGTTAAAAGAAAATAAACGTGAAATTACGGTAGATTTTGACTCGAACCTTATGGAATCAGACAGTGTTATGACTCTATTAGGTGAAGAGGTTGATAACGAGCAAGAAGAGGCTCTGAACTATTGTATGGCTAAGTTATCGGAACCTCAACGTATATCGGTAACCAAATTCTTCTATGAAGATATGTCGTATGCCGACATAGTTGAAGTGACCGGATATGATATGAAAAATGTAAAAAGTTATATCCAGAATGGTAAGCGGAATTTAAAAATATGTATCGAAAGCAGATTAAACAATGAAGTTTCTTAATTACATACATGGCAACAGAAAAGGAAAAGAAGCCCACCGTATCGAAAAAGATGCGATGGAGGATCCTTTTTTGGCTGATGCAATAGAAGGATATGATTCCATTCCCGGAAATCATGCCGAACGTATTGCTCGTATGCGATCTGCAATAACTGTACGTTCTGCTCGAAAAAAACCGCATGGAGTATGGAAAGTCGCTATAGCAGCTGTAGGATTAATAGTTATTGCCAGCGGATACTTCATTCTGATGAATCATCAGTCATCTATGCTTACAGCTCATGAGTCGGGCGGCGGATATATAGACCTGTATGTTCCGGAAGACTACGTAGAACAAAAACGATTAGAATTAACGGCCATTCAGGAAGAAAACCCGAAAAAAGAGGTCATAGCCACATCGATTGCCAATATCAGTAATCTGCACGAAATTATAGCTCCGGTAGAACCTCTAAGAGTATATCTGCCCGACAGTTATGCTCAACTGCACCAAAGAGAAGAAAGGGAACTGTCTGCTAAAAGAGAAACCCTCTCCCGATCCGAACGCGAAGAAATAGTATCGGCGGATGCTCCAATGCTTGCCGAACAATACGAAGCAAGCGTCAATACCGATAAATCGGTACTAGCTGATTCAAATCAAAATAAAGATCCGGAGGAAAGCATCGGCAATATGGAGATCTATTTATCTCAAACTGCCAATGGAGTGATGACAACCCGATCGGTAGCTTCTAAAAGGATGGCAGCACCATTGCCTGTTTCTAAAAAAACAATAGCTTTAAGTGGAAAAATAGTTGACAGTAACAACGAACCCATTATTGGGGCAACTGTTGTGCAGAAAGGAACAAATAAAGGAACTGTTACAGACATTGATGGAAATTACAAATTGAATACCGATTCGGAAGATGCTCCTCTGACTGCATATCTGATAGGATTCGAAAAATTAGAAATTCCCGATCCTAAGGATGCCAAGATCGTAGTTATGAAAGAGGAAACGGGCATGCTCGACGAAGTAGTAGTCACAGGATACGGAACTCAGAAAAAAAGCATGGTGACCGGCTCAGTTTCCGAGGTAAAGAGCTTATCAAAAAATAAAGTTGCTGAAATAAAGCCAGAACCGATAGGCGGGATGAAAGAGTACAAGAAATATATCGAACAAAATTTAGTCCTCCCGTCTGACCCTTCATGCCAAAAGATAAAAGGTAAAGTAGTTCTGCAATTTTCGGTTAACACCAGTGGACATCCCCAAAATATAACTGTAAAGAAAAGTCTTTGTCCATCACTTGATCAGGAAGCTATCCGCCTCTTGAAAGATGGTCCAAAGTGGAAAGCCGGCAATACTACAGCCGAAATAGAAGTAAAGTTCTGATAAAGTTCCAGATTATATTATCTTTGCAAGGCTAATATTAAACAGTACATTCTGTTTAGAATACATTCATGAAAAGAATAAAGACGTATATAACAGCTTTCATATGTATAGCCTCTGTATCTGTAGTAAATGCTCAGGATGGGGAAAAAGTATTCCGTTTTCTGGACTTACCGAACTCAGTCAGGTCTGATGCTTTGGGCGGAACCAATGTGTCGGCTATAGAAAACGACATCTCACTTATTTTTCAGAATCCGGCGGCATTGGGTAAAGAAATGGATATGAATGCCAACGTCAACTTCATGTCGTACATTGCAGATGTAAAAGTCGGAAGTGCCATCTTTGGAAAATCCATACGGAATGCAAATTCTTTTGCAGTCGGAGTCAACTATATCGATTATGGTAATTTTAAAGAAACAAATGAGAACAATGAAGAGCTCGGAAGTTTCGGAGCTAAAGACATTGTGGTAAACGGAATATACAGCCATATGCTGACCAACAGGCTGCGGGGAGGGGTAACAGGTAAGTTTATATCATCATCTTACGCAGATTATTCATCTACAGCGATAGGCTTTGATGTCGGATTAAGCTATTACAACGAAGACCGTGAGTTTTCAGCCGGTCTGGTTTTGAAAAATATAGGTAGCCAGTTATCATCATACAACGACAAACGGGTAAGCCTGCCCTGGGACATAAATATAGGCATCAGCAAACAATTGAGAAATGCTCCGATACGATTTTCGATTACAGGAGTATATCTCACACAATGGAAATTTTCGAGAGTCGATGAAGCCAACGGAATAGACAGCAGTGGCGATAGTTTTACCAAAACGTTATTCAAGCACGCAATATTCGGAATAGACATTATCCCGTCTCAAAATTTCTGGATAGGTATCGGATTCAATCCCAAAGTCCATTATGACCTGAAATTACAGGAAGGAAACAAATTCGGAGGATTAAATGCCGGAGCCGGAATCAAAATACAAAAATTCAGTGTCGGGTTTTCTCTGGCTAAATACCATCCTTCGGCAACCTCATTCCATTTCAGTTTAGGCATGGATATCTCTAAGTTTTAGTATCATTTATCATGCTGATTATAACAAATATTTATCACTCATAGATTAATCACTATATATCAGCTTACAGATAGCTAAATCACCAAAAACAAGCAACATCTTATTATAATTAAGCAATACAAAAGGTCAGAGACCTGAATTAACGAACATTTTATATACACTATTGTTGTAAATATAACTCGAATGAAAAAGATTACAATTGCAATTGACGGATTCTCTTCGTGTGGTAAAAGTACAATGGCCAAAGATCTGGCCCGTAAAATCGGATACATTTACATAGACAGCGGAGCTATGTACAGAGCCGTTACTTTATACTGCATACAAAATAATTTATTTAAAGGAGATGATCTTGATCTTGTGAAACTTGAAGAAGCTATCCGGAATATAAAAATATATTTCAGACTGAACGAAACAACTTCTTTACCCGAAGTATATCTGAACGGTATAAATGTCGAAAAGGAAATCAGGACAATGGAAGTTGCGAGCAAAGTTAGCTTGGTCAGTGCTGTTGGTTTTGTCCGCAAAGAGATGGTACATTTACAACAACAAATGGGTGCTGAAAAAGGAATTGTAATGGATGGCAGGGATATAGGCACAGTGGTGTTTCGGGATGCCGAGTTGAAAATATTCGTAACAGCCGATCCTCAGATCAGAGCCCAAAGGCGTCTGGATGAACTACGGTCTAAAAACGATTTCGACACAACATTCGAGGAAGTATTAGAAAATATAAAGCAACGCGACTATATAGACCAAAACAGAGACGAGAGCCCTCTGAGGCAAGCCGAAGACGCTTTGGTTCTTGACAATTCGCAGCTTACAAAAGAGCAGCAAATGCAATGGCTGCTCGATAAATTCAATTATTTAACTTCACAATGAACACAGTTGAAATAGATTCAAAATCAGGGTTTTGCTTTGGAGTGGTAAATGCCATCAAAAAAGCGGAAGAAGAATTGGCTAAAGGTGGAGTCTTATATTGCCTGGGAGATATTGTTCACAATAATCTAGAGGTAGAAAGACTTGCCAGACTAGGGCTTCGGACTATAAATCATGAAGAATTCGGTCAATTAAAGAATGTAAAGGTATTGCTTCGTGCACACGGCGAACCGCCCAGCACATACGAAACTGCGAAACGCAATAACATAGAGATTATAGATGCATCGTGCCCTGTAGTATTACGCTTGCAACGACGCATCAAAGACAAACATAATAACGAAGTGGAAAATGATACACAGATCGTTATTTATGGAGAAATCGGACATGCCGAGGTAAACGGACTTATGGGTCAGACGGATTCTAACGCCATTGTTATTGAAAATAAAGCAGATCTCGAAAAACTAGATTTCACAAAGAATATCTGCCTGTTTTCGCAAACGACAAAGCCTCTTGACGGCTTCAGAGAAGTTATTGACATAATATCAGCCCGAATCAGCCCCGACGCTCAATTCGAGTATTTCGATACCATTTGCAGACAGGTTTCGAACAGAATTCCTAACATAAAGGATTTTGCAACTAAACACGATCTGATTCTTTTCGTAGCCGGTAAAAAAAGTTCAAACGGAAAAGTGCTTTTTTCAGAATGTAAAAAGTACAATTCTAACTCTTATTTTGTATCTTCACCCGACGAAATCGATCCTGATGTAATTAAGGAGGGTCTTTCGATAGGAGTATGCGGTGCAACATCAACCCCGAAATGGCAAATGGAGGAGGTAGAAAAGAAAGTCGCCGAAATTTCGTCTCTGAAGGTGAAATCTGTATAACAAAATAAGTTGAATTAATCATGGCAAACATTAAGTGTATTGGCGTTCTGTCCTCTGGAGGCGATGCTCCTGGAATGAACGCAGCTATTCGCGCCGTAACCCGTGCTGCTATTTATAACAATATCGAGGTAAAAGGCATTATGAGAGGTTACAGAGGTTTGATTTTTGATGAAATTATCCCTTTCAAAACCAATAGCGTCAGTAATATTATCCAACAGGGTGGAACTATCCTGAAAACAGCACGTTGCAAAGAATTCATGACTCCCGAAGGACGTCAGGTAGCTTTCGAAGCTATGCAGCGCGAAGGAATTGACGCCTTGGTCGTAATCGGAGGAGACGGTTCGTTAACCGGAGCCCGCATAATGGCGCAAGAGCACAATATACCCATTGTAGGCCTTCCCGGAACAATAGACAATGACCTGAATGGTACAGATATGACTATCGGATACGATACTGCATTGAATACTATCATGGAAGCTGTCGATAAAATCAGAGATACAGCAAGTTCGCACGAACGCTTATTCTTTATCGAAGTAATGGGACGCGAATGCGGCTACTTAGCATTAAACGGAGCTTTGGCTACAGGAGCAGAAGCAGCTATTATTCCCGAACGAGTATTCGAATCTGACCAGTTGGGCGAGCTTATCTCCAACGGTTTCAGAAAGAGCAAAAACAGTAGCCTGGTGCTTGTTACGGAAGGTGATATCACCGGAGGAGCTATGGCTATGGCAGAACGTGTAAAGAAAGAATATCCCCAATACGATGTGCGTGTAACTATTCTGGGACACGTTCAACGAGGAGGATCTCCCACTGCCGCCGACCGTATCCTTGCTAGTCGTATGGGAGCCGCTGCTATAGATGCGCTTCTTGACGATCAGCGAAATGTTATGATCGGTATACAGAATGATAAAATCGTATATGTGCCATTCTCAAAGGCAATTAAGAAAAACAAGCCTGTAAATGAAGATCTGATCAATACATTAAAAGTATTATCAATCTGATTTACAATTAGATTATATAAACGAAAGAGACTCTGCTTAGAGTCTCTTTCGTTGTTAATAGCCTATTGTTTTGGGTTTCTTGAAAAAGAAACTATTTTTGTAAAAAACTTTTATACATGAAAAAATCGGTACTATTATTATTCGTTATATTATTGGGATACAACTTGGCTTCGGCTCAAACACGTTTAGGATTACGAGGCTCTGGGCAAATAACATCGCTATCAACAGCTGACGCTGCCAGTCGCTTCGGTTTTAAAGTTGGGGGTATGCTAAGCACCCCCGTTTCTGATAAATTGTATTTCCAACCTGCTATTTTACTTTCTTTGGACGGATCAAAATCAGCAGACAAATATAAACCTTCGTATTCGGCATCAACTTATTCAGTAGAAACTCCCTTGATGTTTTCTATTAGAGGTGGAGATGAAGATGTGAGTGTAGGTTTCGACTTTGGAGGATTTGCCCGTTATGCTTTTTCCGGCAGTTACTGGACAGACTCTGCTGAAGGAAGAATCAAACCTGATATCTTCGATTTACACAAGCGTTTCAACTTTGGCCCTCAGGTTGGTTTTAGTGTAATGGTTGGCAGTTTGTATCTGGGCAGTAGTTTCCAATATGGAGTCATTAAACCCTGGAGCGGAAAACGTGGAGGAAGTTACAGTTACGGAGTTAATATCGGATACCTGTTCGAAATATACTAAGGTCGCAGACCTATTTTATCACTTCGACAAGTATAACAACAGGAGCCTTCTATAACTTAAATTATAAAATAAATCTAAGAAATCATTCAACCACCGACTCACGAATAATTTCTTAGATTTATTACCCTTAAAAACGAGAATTTCGATTCATTCAGAATGGCTGTGCCCTCTAAGGAATCCCAGTAAACAAAGCACCATACCGACGATAGCAGTCCCCATGCCATAAAGCATGAAAAGATTACCTCTTTCCATTCCGGCAGTTTCTCTTTGTGCACCGATCTGTACAAAGAAAAACAGAGAGAAAACAACCAAACACAGACCTAAAACGGTCATAACTTTACGTCTTTTCTTGCCTTCCATAATTCAATAAGTTTAAAGATCAATTTAAGGTCAGAGCCTCAGCTCTTTTTGATTGAAAGCCTTTCATTAAAATACTTTCGATCATCTATAATTTAAACATTATATAACATATTTCGTTCACACAAACTAGTTATTTAACATTCGTATATTTAGCAAAGTAAATCTAATCGTAATATTGCAGTTTTGGCATTAAAAAAACATTGTTTAATATTTGTCACACTAATCATCATTATATGGGCAAATATTTCACATATAAAAATTTCAATACTTGTCGGATTTTTAACAATTCGGATTTGGCTGTATTGTGTGAAATATTAGAGAGACGCATCTGGCGTAACAAATAATCAAAATTTCTATTGTGTCAAAATGACGGAGCACTTTTTTATGCTTCGCATAAACAGTTATCAGTCAACAGTTATCAACTGAACTTGTAATTGAATATCATTGCTTTACACCATTTTTACATCTGCTAATTTTCATATCTGTCAAGTGGCTAATCTTCACATTTACATATTATACCAAAGTTCAATTAATCATTGATAACTGTTCATTGATAATTGTTCTCTGTTCAATCGGTTGGCTCGGCATATCATGTCAGACAGAGATATTTTGTTGTCATTGTTGTTGTTTAATCTCTGAACCTGACAGTTCATCTCATTCAGACCAACTTTGGGCAGCAAAGTGCACTCTCTGCACTTTACTGCCTTTTCACACATACACTCAAAAAGAAATATTATACTTTGCTACAATCGTATTTTTACGTTATTTTTGTGTCAATAAAACACTTTGTTTTTTTTTAATTACTCGGAAGAGACCAGGGATAAAGCATCAATTGATAAATACTCAATCAATCAAAATAAAAGATATACTATTTTACGAACAACAGAATTTTAACAACAATGAAGAAAACTAAACTGAAAAAATTATCATTATTTACAGTATTATGCTGCCTTGTCTTCTTTACTCAGAATCTTTATTCTCAAGTAGGCATCAATACTGAATCGCCAAATCGGCTTTCTGAATTAGATGTTCAGAACATTGTAAACGGAACAGATACGATACCCAAAGGTATAATGGTTCCCCGTATTACTCAAAAACTAAGAGATCAGATTGATGTCACAGATAAGAGTATTGCTAACGGATTATTTATTTATAATATCGATGAAGATTGTTACAATTACTACTCTAAAGAAGATAAAGAATGGAAAAGTCTTTGTGGAAAATTGGGAAACGCCCAATTCGATCCTGTTGATTGTAATGATATTACGGTAAAGGGGATTTATATCCAGGACAAAAGCGTAGATGCTTCAAATTACCTGGTTATCAGGGTTAATGTAAAGAAAACAGGAAATTATACAATTAACGGAACAACAGGTAACGGCTACTTCTTTACGACATCGGGAACTGTTCTTGAGACAGGAGCACTGACTATCTATGTACCCGCTCAAGGGATGCCAAATCAAGCACAAACCGATTATGTTAACCTAACGGGAATAACGCTCCTAAATAACTGCCTACCCGAAATTATAGTAAAAGCTCCCACTGCAACTTATACAATTAACTGTTCGAGCATTGTCGTATCTGGAGACTATTATAAAAACGAACAATTAAACTCAACTCACTATATATCAGTCAATGTGAATGTTTCTAATCCGGGTACTTACAGTATTACATCAAACTCCGTAAACGGAATACAATTCTCAGCCGAAGGAGCTTTTGACGGTAAAGGAACTAAATCGGTAAAACTAATGGGGACAGGTACTCCAACTGTTAATGAAAATTTTGAAATCACAATTACAACCAATACCACAGAAGGTAATAGTCAGTGTACAACGACAATACCAATAATACTGCCTTCTATGAAATTTGCTGTCATAGGAAATGGAAGATACTCTTGGTCTACTGATTCTCCGGAAAGAACTGCGGCTCTAAATTCTAGCAATGGAAGCTTTAGCCCAAATGGCAAAGTCAAGATAAAAAGCTTTACCCAACTTTGGGCCACAACAAATGTTACAACTGCGGCATCGTGGTTAACAAACGGATATTCTGATGGGAGTTTTCCCGATGTCGTTCTTTATTTCGCATACGGAGCATCTCCCAATCTTGCCGTAACCAATGCTCTTGTTGATTACATAAACAAAGGAGGATGTGTCATTTATGGGTCTTCTGATAATACAGCCTCAGCCGTCAATATTCTATTAAAAGGTGTATTTGGAATAGAAACAGCTCAGAATCAAATTGCAGGAAATCCGATATACGACAACCCCTACCCTATTAATAACCTGCCCGATGATCCGATAATCAATGGACCTTTTGGCAATATAGCCGGAAAAGACTGGGGAGAAGATAATGACAGTAACAATTCTATTATCTTAACATCACTACCTTCCAATTCAGTACAAATTTGCTCTGCATATAATCCTTATGGAAAACCATCGGTAAATCCGGAATATTCAATAGTATGGTATAACGACAGTAAAAATTTTGTATACTTTGGAGATTGCGTAGCTACCATCGGAACCTCTACTGGATATCAGAATGACTATCCCTCTTGTTATATCAATGGAATTCCTTCCAGTAAATTTTATGGAAACTATCCGCAACCAAGTGGTGCGCCAAGCAAATACGTATATAATTCGGCTTTAGAATTAAATGCTCTATCGTGGGCTATAAAAAAGGCTGCAATAAGCGGTATAAACCCGTACTAAAAGAAACATATATAAAGCATTAAATAAGAAGCAGATATAATACCGTTATAATTTTCATACGGGTATTATATCTGCTTCTTATTATCTATCAGAGTAATACCACATGTGCAACACAAGCATAAACTATGGAATTATCGTTCTACTTAGATTTTTACTTTTTGTCACCTCCCGGCACTTACAACATCGACAAAACCTATCACAGATAAACAGAACCTCTTTTTATCTTAAATAATTCTTTCTCATTATAATTAAATTAGTAATTTTGTAAACAATAAAAATTTACTAACTTTTTTATAGAGAAACATGAATATTTCGCACATCGAACATCTTGGCATTGCTGTAAAAAGCATCGAAGACAGTCTTCCATATTACGAAGGCGTTTTAGGCTTGAAATGTTATAACATTGAAGTGGTAGAAGATCAAAAAGTGAAAACTGCGTTCTTCAAAGTAGGACAAACTAAAATTGAACTTCTTGAGCCAACCAGCCCTGATAGTACTATCGCTAAATTCATCGAGAAAAAAGGAGAAGGTATACACCACATTGCATTTGCAGTAGACAGCGTTGCCGCATCATTGGCCGAAGCCGAAAGCAAAGGCGTACAATTGATAGACAAAGCTCCTCGTGGTGGTGCAGAAGGTTTGAATATAGCATTCCTTCACCCAAAATCAACTTGCAGTGTGTTAACTGAACTCTGCGAACATCCTGAAAAATAAAGGTCTTTGACCTTTTTTTATTGTTCATTGCGCAATAAGAGATATTCTCATATTTGCCCTATCCGTTATGAACAGAAAGATAACACATAATTAAAAATTTAAGAATCAAAAAATAATAACATGAGCCAACTTGAAAAAGTAAAAGAGCTTATTGAACTTCGTGAAAAGGCACGCCTAGGCGGTGGTCAGAAAAGAATCGATGGTCAACATGCAAAAGGAAAATACACAGCTCGCGAACGTATATCAATGGTATTGGACGAAGGCAGCTTCGAAGAATTCGATATGTTCGTAGAACACCGTTGTACAAACTTCGGAATGGAAAAAACCAAATTCCTTGGTGACGGTGTAGTAACCGGATGCGGAACAATTGGCGGACGTCTTGTTTACATCTTCGCTCAAGACTTTACTGTAATCGGAGGATCATTGTCAGAAACTCTAGCAATGAAAATCTGTAAAGTAATGGACATGGCTATGAAGGTGGGGGCACCTTGTATCGGTATCAACGACTCGGGTGGCGCACGTATCCAAGAAGGTGTTAATGCTCTTGCCGGTTATGCAGAAATTTTCCAACGCAATATCATGGCTTCCGGTGTAATTCCTCAAATCTCAGGAATTTTCGGACCTTGTGCCGGTGGTGCTGTATACTCTCCGGCTTTGACCGACTTCAATATCATGACAGAAGGCACTTCTTATATGTTCCTTACAGGACCTAAAGTTGTAAAGACTGTTACAGGTGAAGACGTTACTCAAGAAGAACTTGGAGGAGCAAGTGTACATACAACCAAATCTGGTGTTGC
This sequence comes from Indolivaga capnocytophagoides, assembly GCF_036511535.1. Classification (GTDB taxonomy): domain Bacteria; phylum Bacteroidota; class Bacteroidia; order Bacteroidales; family Dysgonomonadaceae; genus Dysgonomonas_A; species Dysgonomonas_A capnocytophagoides. The sequence continues at coordinate 1,658,487 of NZ_AP028867.1, forward strand.
TCATTTCTCAGTTGAAAATGAAGACGATGGTCTTTCTTTGATTCGTAACTTGATGAGCTTCCTTCCTTCAAACAACAGAGAAGAAGCTCCTCGCAGAGAATGTACTGATCCTATCGCCAGAATGGATGACTTATTGAATGATATCATACCTGACAATCCGAATAAAGCATACGATATGTATGAAGTAATCGGTGCAGTTATCGATAATGGCGAATTCCTTGAAGTACATTCGGCTTATGCCAAGAATATAATTATCGGTTTCGCTCGTTTCAACGGACAATCTGTCGGTATCGTTGCCAACCAACCTAAATACATGGCCGGAGTATTGGATATTAATGCTTCACGCAAAGCTGCACGTTTTGTACGTTTCTGTGATGCCTTCAATATACCTTTGGTTACATTGGTAGACGTACCGGGATTCCTTCCTGGAACAGGTCAGGAATATGGCGGTGTAATTGTTCATGGAGCAAAACTTCTTTATGCTTACGGCGAAGCAACTGTACCTAAAGTGACTGTTACTCTACGTAAATCTTATGGAGGTTCTCACATCGTAATGAGTTGTAAACAACTTCGTGGCGATATCAACTACGCATGGCCAACTGCCGAAATCGCAGTTATGGGTGCTGATGGTGCCGTAGAAGTATTGTATGCTAAAGAAATCAAAGCAGATCCGGATCCTGTTAAACAAGCAGAAGCAGCCGCAGCTAAGAAAGAAGAATATAACAAACTATTCTGCAATCCTTACAATGCAGCACGCTACGGTTATATTGATGACGTAATCGAACCACGCAATACACGTTTCCGTGTAATCCGTGCACTAGAGCAGTTGAGAACTAAAAACGTGGTAAATCCTGCTAAAAAGCATGATAACTTACCTCTATAATTAAGCGAATAATAAAAATATTAAACAGCTTGAGATTATGAGTGATAAAAACATACCTACAGATGTTTTAGCAGCTATTGCCATGGCTATATATGACTTTCAGCACCAACACGATGTGGAAAGTAATGTACTAACCATTAAGCATGAATCTAACGCTAATCTTCCTTGGGTTGACAGAAGTGCAATGATGCTTCAAATGCCAGTAAGAAAATAAAAATTAGAGAATTTTATCATGAAACAATTCATATATAGAATTAACGGTCAAGATTATATCGTTGCCGTAAATAAATTAGAGAACTCTGTAGCACAGGTTGCCGTAAACGGCAGCAACTATGAAGTAGAGTTAGTTAACAACGAGGAGGAAGTTACATTTACTGCTAATCCTGTTGCTAAATCAGCACCTGCAGCAGCTGCTCCTAAGAAAACTGTAGCAGCCGCAGCACCTAACAAACCTGCAAGCGGTAACAGTGCAGGAGCTATCAAATCGCCACTACCCGGTATCATTGTAGGTATCAATGTAAATGTTGGTGATGATGTGAAGAAAGGACAAACAGTAGCCGTGTTGGAAGCTATGAAAATGGAAAATGCCATCAATGCTCCTAAAGACGGTAAAGTTGTTTCGATCAATGTAAACCAAGGAGATTCTATCCTTGAGGGTGTAACTATCCTTACTGTAGAGTAATTCCGAGAATAACTCCATCATAAAAAAATCCCAATGAAGAAATTCATTGGGATTTTTTCTATCATTTATTATCTTCATCATGGTCTATCCCAATAGTCAACCAATTCTCCCTTACCATTTATTTTAAGAATAGCGTTATTTGCATCAAGACTAATATAGTAATACATTTTAGTGGTTTCCTCTATCACTTTCTCAATCTTTACTATTTTATTTCCCCAAAAACCTTCGTTCACACAATTAAGAACGGCACTCGGCAATTCTTTTTGTATCGACTGAGGAATCTCCTGATCTCCCCCATCAATCAGTATCCACTCTTTGTATGACGTAAAAATACATTCAAAATCATTACTCAAGAAATAACGATATTCATCGGGGCTCATACTTCCCCATGAATAACCGATAATGCTAATATCATTTTCAGGCCAATGTGATTTAATAAATTCGAGAACGGCAGTTCTGACTTCACTAGGATTTGCAGGGGTTCCCTTATAATCTTCAGTTGCGATAGTGTATCCATTACCATTAACAAATCGGAAATTGTAAAGACCTACCTGCTCTATTTCCATAGAGACTATCGGACTTCTTCCTGTATTCTCAGCATCTTTAATAATATCCTCAGGCATAAGGCTTAAAACATCTTTTGACAAAGGTTTTATTCCTCCATCAATTTTTTGCCAAGTACCTTTATTATAATCGAAACGTAAAATAGTTTCATCTGATAAGTACACCAAATAATATCTTTTGCTGTAATCTTCCGCATTTAATATAACTGAAGTTACTTCTGCGTCTGGCCAATATTGTTTAATAAAGTTTCTGGAAACATTGGAAAGTTTGTCAGCTTTAGATTCTTCATCATAACCGAGATACTCTCCGGTACTATTATATGCAAGTTGTGTTTTCGGCAATTTGAGCATATAACCATACTCTTTCACCTGCATCCCTTTTATAGTATCTGCTTCGTGAAATGTTTCTGTCGCTTTTCTAATTTTCTGAGGTAGACAATCCAACAACGTTTTGGGAAGCACTTTCGATGTTTCAGCAAGCATCCATTTTCCATTCTTGTCGAAATTTACTGATAAGTCCTGATCCTTATAATAAGCAGTGTATACACTATCATCCACCAATTTGATTTCAGGATCAGTAAAGTCCAATAAGTAATACGAAAGAAACGATTGGGCTTCCAGAGGTAGATCTACCTTTGTTTTTACGGGTGGTGTATCATCATCATTATCGCTGCACGAAACTAAAGAGAAAGCCCAAATACATACGATATAAACGAATAAGAATGGTTGTTTTTTCATTGTTGTGTGTGTGTTTTTAAGCAACAGAACGTATTCAATGACTATTTTAAGCGACAACCAACTCTAGGTATTAGGCTTGCAAAGTCAAAAAACAGGTCTGTGACCTTAGTTTATCAGTTAGTTATAGGCAAAAGTAAACTTTTATTCTAAAAAAAGCCAATAGTCGTAAGGGTATCTCACGACTATCGGCTTTTTTTCGTATAAGAGGTACTATCTATCTATTCCGATAAATGTTCCATCCGACTTAAACATCAGATCCAAATCATTTAATAATTCGACTTTAAAACCGTAAGATTTCTTCTCAATCTCCACAATTGCAACCCCTGCATAATTTGCCGTTAGATAAGTTTGCAACTCTTGCGGCAACAGAGCAACAACTGACACCGGCACAGCAGTCAAACGACCGTCAACACCTGTCCATGTTCCATCGGGAGCAAAATCTACCTCAAAACCATTGGATAAATAAGCCTCAAACAAAGTTCCATCTTCGTCCATCCCTTTATTTTTTTCAAGCCTGCTAATTGTAGCACTAGGGAAATGTGTAGCAACAAAAGCTTTCCCCGCCTCAGGCAATGCCTCAACCGGAATATTTACATCGTCGTCATCATCACTACATGACATAGCCATAAAAGCTAAAGCAAACAAAGCCACTAACAAATTAATACTTAATAATTTTCTCATAATATCCACTAATTATACATTTAATTTTGTTACAAATGTATAATGTGATTCTGGAGAAAATCTGGAGAAATAAAATACTATTCGAATTTTATTGACTTAGCCGGAGAAATACGGGCAATAAGGTATGAAGGGCCTATCATCATAGCCAAAGATATAAGCAAAGCTCCGATATTGATCAGAATTATATATAAAGGATTAAGATATACAGGCATTTCTGTCACATAATAGGTTGCGGGATCGAGTTTTATAATCCCGAACATTTTCTGGAGAATACAAATAACGAGGGCGATCACATTTCCCCATATCATCCCTTTTATAATCAAGAATGAAGATATATAAAGAAATATTTTGCGGATATCAGTATTTCGGCATCCTAAAGCCTTTAGTATCCCGATCATATTTGCCCGCTCTAGAATAATAATGAGTAATCCTGAAATCATGGTAAATCCCGACACTGCAAGCATCAGTATTATTATTACCCACACATTCATATCAAGCAACGACAGCCAACTGAATATCATGGGGTTTATATCTTCTATGGATCGTGTAAACAAAGCATTCCCATCACCATCGTGAGAACCTGCCATCTGGAAAAACAGATCATCTTTAACTTCCTGTAAGCGGCTATAATCTTTTACACGTAGTTCGAGCCCGCTCACCTGATTAGCGTCCCAGCTATTAAGCCGCTGAACGGTATTCAGACCAACGATCATAAAAAGCTTATCGTAATCTTCGAAGTTAGTACTGTATATACCCGTTATTGTAAATTTTCTTACTTTAGGCGGATCTTGTATAAAGTAACTAAAGAAGGAGTCTCCTAACTTCAGGTGCAGACGATCTGCTATATATTTAGATATTATGGCCTGATTAGCGACTGTCGAATCCGAAGGCTGAAACACATCTCCTTCGATCATATTATCTTTAAAGAAAGACCAATCGTAATTCTCTCCTACCCCTTTCAGTACCACACCCTGAAAATCGGTATCTGTTTTGATTATGCCGGGCTTAGTTGCATACGATTCGATATGTTCAATATTGGGGTTCGATTGCAAAACCGATAATAAACTATCAGATAATCTGACAGGCTTAGTATCATAAGATGCAGTATTGGCAAAACTGGTAATCTGAATATGCGACCCGAAACCAATAACCTTATCTCTGATCTCTTTCTTAAATCCGACGACTATACATACCGACAATACCATAGCAGCCAACCCGATAGCAATACCTGCCACAGCAATTTTAATTGCCGGAGACGACACTTTCTGTTTTGTACTTTCTCCGAAATATACTTTTCGGGCGATAAATAGTTCGAGATTCAAAACTGGTTCCTTTTATTTAAGTTACAGCAAGTATTTAATGTCGCATAATTAAGTAATAACTACTTATGGCAGCCATGCCTCGATGGACAACAAACAAAGGTAACTATAATCATTATAAATAAAAGTAGTATGCCTAAATAAAAAGGTCTCCTGCATTATAATAATGCAGGAGACCTTTTCCGAAAGAGTACATGTATATTAATTGCTTAATATTTTTACCGCACCAAAATGTGTTCCGCCATAACGGTTGTTGATAACTACAGAAACATCCGAAATACCCCAAACCTCAAGTTCTGAGTTAGCTGCGAATGTTATAAGTTTTACAAACTGGGGTTTAGCCCAATACCCACCTTCATATTCATGAAGGCTGCCAACCGTTTCCAAAACCTGTCCGTTTGTCTTATTTCTCAGTTGTATCCAAAAGAAGTTAGGTCCCGTTTTATTAGCAACTCCGCTGGCTCCCACTGATGAATAAATAAGCCAGATGCCCGGTGTGATCTTAATTGTAGTCCTCGTGAGATTAGTCCAGGTTTTAGGTACAGTAATAGATCTGCTTGCATCTTCCTGATTAGGGTCTGCCAAACCATCTGCATTTCCATAAAGAAGCCCTTTCAATATACTCTCAATAGGATTCAACATATCGTTAATTTCCTTCCATGAAGCATATCCCTGAGCATCAGACACCAATCTCATGTCTTGTTTCAGTCCTGTTCCTGAATAAAAGAGATCCCCATTTATATCAAGTTTTGTAGTGGGTGTAACACCTACTCCTACATTACCATTACTATCAACAACAAAGTCGTCACTCAGCATAGCGGCTGACACGGTTCCACTTGAAGGATTATTACCTTTGGCATCAAGATGAAATAAATATTTCGGGTTATCAGTATAAACCCCTATCTGAGCTTTTAAACCGACCATATTAATGCAAAAAATGCTTATAAATATTATTATATATTGTTTCATATCTCAAGCTTATGTTTAAGTATTTAGAAACTTATTAAGTTAAAGAAAGAATTTAATGACGTGTATCAGAACAGTTATAACCTGTTGCTGTTACACTTAAAGACTCATAAAAAAGGTCTGAGACCTTATTGAAGTTTGATTGCATAAAAATATGCACCAGATAAATTAGTTGTCAATCTGGGCGAAGTATAAGTTGTCGAAGGACTTTTCGCATAAATGTAGTATTGCCTTGTCTTTTGCAATGCTCCTTCTATCGGAACAGATACAAACCCCATAACCATAGGTGTGCAGTAATATTGCGTATATACACCCAAACGGATCATATGGGGCGACCCGGCTTCACTTATTGTTTTAGTAGTTACCACGCTATTGGTATCAGTAGTCCTTTCCTCTATTTTTAGCCAGACAAACTGAGGTCTTTCTTCAGAGCCTGTCCCCCCTCCTACGATATCGGCACGCCCTACAATCATCCATAATCCGCCTTTCAGAGTGATAGGTGCAGAAGTTATATTTGTATAAGACGAGCTTAAATTAGCAGCAGACATTACTGTGCCCAACAATACTTTGCGACCAATCAGATCGGCATCATACCAAGAACCCAAACCTGTAGCATCGGATACGAAAAAAGCTCCAGCCTGTTGATTTCCATCTACAATCCGTAGTTTACCATTCACTTCTACTTTAGCTCGAGGAGCTATTGTTCCAAAGCCAACACTTCCATCCTGAGTAATAACCAAGTCGTCCGAAATACCGGAAGTTCCACTCGAATTACTCAATGGATCAATCTGCATACGGATATTTGATGATATATTGCTTATCTGGACAACTTGACTTTGTAACAGCCCTCCACACAGCATAAAACAATATATGATAGATATTTTTATAAATACTGATTTCATTGTAATAATAATTTAGTTTAAGTTCTCAGACCTATTTATAGACTTTGCAAGTATAACAGCAATAGCTGGTTATCATTATTAAACACTTGCCATTACTTAATTATGATAATTTTATCGCATATACATATGACCCGCCCATATCCGGCGAGGTATAAGTACAGTTAGACCAGTTCTGCCCCTGCAACACAATCTTCTTACTACCACTGGTTATTTCTATAACCCCGGTTGTTTCAACTATATCATAATAAGCACCGTCATACGAAGGACGAGATCCTGCCGCATTTATCGCATTACTCGTGCTGAGATCAAGCAAACGGATCCATGTAAAATAGGTTGATGCACAAGTATTTTTGGTCACTAATCTGGCGATTAACATCCATTTTCCAACAGCCAGTTCTATTTCAGGAGTGACAGTCAGCCACGAGCCTACAGGTAATAATAATCCGTTGTAAACTGTCGATTGCAATATCTTAAACTGAAAAGTAGCATCCCAATACCCCAAACCCGTTCCATCTGTTGTAAAAATATTTCCTGTAGCCTGTGTGCCATCGGCAATCCGTACACTTCCTCTAACATCAAGGTTTGCTGTAGGTGCAGCTGTGCCGATTCCTACACCAGTGCCGGTAACAATAAAATCATCGGAATCATTAGCCGGAGCAATACTAGTTCCTGTGGTATTAGCTTTCGGATCAATATGAAACGCCCCTAACGGATTTTGAGTATTAATGCCAACTTGCGCATGGATAATCCCGAAGGAGAATATCCCCATTATTAAAAGAAATTTCTTTTTCATTATTTGTTTGAATGTTGTGGTCATAGACCTTGTTGTTTATATTCAGAGTTCTAATTAGCAGTAAAAGAAACAGTAAAGTGCATCCGCTGCACTTTACTGCATGACAAAACCGGCCGGCGGACTGGTATAATCTCAAAGCAGATTCAGAACGACAACAAAACAACAACAAAACTGCCTTATACAGTTCGTCCTGCCGGTTTACTAAAAAATTGATATATATTACCCGAGGTATGTATACGAGAAAAATCATCACGTCATTTTGACGCAATGTTATTTTTTTTATATTAAAAATTTGATTAGTTACGCACGGACAGCGTCTCTCTCTCTCTCTCTCTCTCTCTCTCTCTCTCTCAATATTTCACGCGACATAGCCAAGCCTAAATTGTTAAAATTCAGATAAGCTAAAGAATTTATATGTGTGAAAATATATCCCATTAGAATAGAGGAAACAATTGGTGTTCGGTGCAAATGTAGTCAAATTTTCTAAATACAGAATATTTATTAACATTTTAACTTCTTCAAACATAGAGCATACTCCTTACCAAGATTAAATATTATCTTTGTCTAATGATACAATATTCGACCGGCAAGAGGAAGACAACCCTTGTTCTCGAAAATAAGATTTAATTGCTATTATCACTTTTTTATGGCTAAAAAGAATTTTTATGTTGTCTGGAACGGAATCAAACCCGGTGTTTATAATTCATGGGATGAATGCAAAGCTCAGGTTTCGGGATACGACGGCGCAATATATAAGTCTTTCCCGACTCTGGATCAGGCAAAAAAAGCTTTTGATGAAAATCCTTGGTTATATGTAGGAAAGCAGGCTAAAGCCACGCCAAAGAATAACAATATAAATAATCTGGCTATTATAAAAGAAAGCCTTGCAGTAGATGCTGCGTGCAGCGGTAACCCCGGTTTAATGGAGTACCGTGGAGTATATGTTCTTACCGGAGAACAAATCTTTCATCAGGGACCTTACGAACAAGGTACTAATAATATAGGCGAATTTTTGGCTTTGGTACATGGTTTGGCCTTATTGAAGCAAAAGAATCTTTCGATGCCTATTTACTCCGATAGCGTAAATGCAATCAAATGGATCAAGGAAAAGAAGTGCAAAACTAAGCTGGAGCGAACTCCAACCAATATGTCGTTGTTCTATATGATAGAGCGAGCCGAAAAATGGCTGCGAGAAAATACATTCACTACCCGTATTATAAAATGGGAAACTAAGGAATGGGGAGAGATACCTGCCGACTTCGGAAGAAAATAAAGGTCGCAGACCTATTTATTTTGCTTTATCGTAAGAAAAATAAATCGCAGATCTTACAGCAAATTATATAACATTGACTTATGGCATTTAAAGGATTTACAGAAGAAACATTTCAGTTTTTCAGAGATATAAAAGAAAATAATTATAAAGAATGGTTCGAAGCTAACAAAGATGTCTTTGTAAAAGAAGTACAAGCTCCGTTCAAAGAGCTTATAGCCGTATTGTCTCCAACCATGTATAATATAGATTCTCAGTTCGAATTACGCCCGCACAGGGTACTCTCGCGGATATACAGGGATACACGTTTCTCTAAAAACAAAGATCCTTATAAGACATGCTTGTGGATGAGTTTCCTAACACCTTCAACCGAATGGGAAAATATCCCCGGATATTTTATGGAACTCAGTGCCGATCATTATTTATACGGCATGGGACTATTTGCTCCGAAAAAGAAAACGATGGACAGCCTCAGAGACAGTATTGCTTATGATGCAGAGGAATTCAAAGTGAAATCGCAACAGGTTTTGGATCGGGGTTTTACAATTCAGGGAGAAGAATACAAAAGACTTATACCAAATGATCTTCCCGAATACTTCCAACCTTGGATTCAACGAAAATCGGTATATGTTGTCAAACAAAAACCGATAAATAAAGATGTGTACACTGAGAAATTTGCAAAAATTATTGCCGAAGATTTCGAATCGCTACATTGGCTGTACGATTTCTTTAAGAATGAGTGATTCTTTAATTCTATCATAAAAAAAGGACTTTACTTAAAGTCCTTTTTTCCTTTATTATTCTATTACAGGTATAAACAGGTCAGTAATTCTTTCGCCACCTGTCAGATGATAAGCATGCAATCCAAACTCACGAGCTCCGGTTATATTCGCCTCATTGTCATCAATAAACAACGTCTTCTGAGGATTCAGTCTGATTGCATCCATCATTTCGCGATAAATGGCCTGGTCGGGTTTTCTTAAATGCATTTCGTCCGAATAGAAACATTGTATAAACAGGTCATCGAAATTTTCGCCGAACTGCTTTCTGTACATTTCTTTGAATTTCACACGGTGGGGAAAATTAGTGTTGCTTAACAGATATGTCCTGTAATTTTTATTTATCTTCTCCAGCATTTCTATCCTCACTCTGTCATAAGGCTGTAACAAAGCATTCCAAGCATCCCAGATTTCCTTTTCGTTTACATTTTTCGCATCAGGATATTCAGTATGAACGGCATCAATAAACTGAGAGGGAGTTATCAATCCCAATTCAAGATCCAATAAGAATTTTTTATGTCCTGAAATAATATCATCGGAATTAAGCCCTTCAATCTTAAGATTATTAAATGCGATTAATGTACGACCGATATTGATATCCATTATAACTCCACCGAAGTCAAAAACAATATTTTCTATTTCATCAACGGGGAAAGCGGGTATGTTTAATTTCATTTTTATACTTTTCTTAGCTGTACTGAGGTCTCAGACCTGTTTATAAACTCTCAAATCATGCAACGGCAGATAATTATCCACAGAAAACCTTGCCTTACTTAAATACATATATTTTTCTGAATACAATCGACCGGAGTATTTAGCAACTCCATCAAAAAAGGTTTTCGACCAGTAAAATGCGAATATAACAAAATCTTTTTTATTGAAAGCCGATACCTCAGCTTAAAAAAGAGAATGATTTCCACAAAATTTATGTACTTTTGTAGGCTCGTTCCTGAAAATCGATGCAGAACAATACATATACAAGTCAAAAGAATGACTTTGAGCAACAATATTTAATTATAATAAGTTGTAGCTTTTATACATCTAAAAATATTAAATAGGTCTGCGACCTTAGAACCTCATAAACAGAACCTCATGAAAAAAATAAACGCAGCCATCATCGGTTATGGCAATATAGGAAAATATGTACTCGAAGCGATTATCAGTTCCCCTGATTTTCAGGTTGCAGGTATTGTTCGCCGCAACCCCGATAACATTCCCTCTGAACTAAAGGACTACAAAGTGGTAGCATCTGTCAAAGATCTGAAAGATGTAGATGTAGCCGTACTTTGTACACCCACACGCAGTGTTGAAGAATATGCTAAAGAATGCCTGGCTTTAGGAATCAACACCGTAGACAGTTTTGACATACACGGAGGCATCGTAGAACTTCGCCACAATCTTGATAAAACAGCAAAAGAATACAAGGCTGTATCGGTTATTTCGGCAGGATGGGATCCGGGTACAGATTCTATGATACGTTCTATGTTCGAATTCATGGCGCCCAAAGGTGTAACATACACTAATTTCGGTCCGGGCATGAGTATGGGACATACAGTAGCCGTAAAAGCTATAAAGGGCGTAAAAGCCGCATTATCGATGACAATACCTTTGGGAACAAGCATACACCGCCGTATGGTATATATTGAGGTAGAAGAAGGTCACAAATTCGAAGATGTGGCTAAAGCCATAAAAACAGATGATTATTTTGCTCACGATGAAACCCACGTAACTCAGGTAGAATCGGTTGACGCATTAAAAGATATGGGTCACGGAGTAAATATGGTACGCAAAGGAGTATCAGGCAATACTCAAAACCAGCTTTTAGAATTCGATATGAAGATAAACAATCCGGCTCTTACCGCTCAGGTATTAGTAGCATCGGCACGTGCATCTCTTCGTCAATCTCCCGGAGCATATACCATGATAGAAATACCTATTATCGATTATATTTACGGGGACAAAGAAGCTCTTATCAAAAAACTAGTTTAACATAACAATCTTAAGATGATTTGCTTTCCAAACGCAAAGATCAATCTGGGTCTGAATATTATCTCAAAACGAAACGACGGTTATCATAACCTCGAAACGATTTTTTATCCGATTATGATAAAAGACGCTCTGGAGATAGTAGAAACACCTAATCTTGAAACAGATATTTTTATAGAATCGGGAATAAAAACAGGTACAAATGCCGACTCCAATTTAGTAATGAAGGCATTGCAACTGGTACGTTCTCAATATCAAATACCTCCCGTAGAAGTACACTTGCTGAAAAAAATACCGTTCGGTGCGGGTATCGGAGGAGGATCAGCCGATGCTGCCTTTATGCTAAAACTGATAAACAGTAAATATTCTTTGGGTGCATCATCTAAAGAATTAGCCGATATGGCTGCGAAGCTAGGTGCAGATTGTCCATTCTTTATCTACAACAGACCGATGTTTGCATCAGGAATTGGAGAGAAATTGGAGGAAGTAGAAATTTCGTTCGAGAATTATTATCTGATATTGGTAAAACCCGAAATTTTTGTTTCGACCAAGGATGCCTTTTCAGCGATTGAACCTGCCACACCATCAAAGAATCTAAAGGATATTGTAAAACATCCTATTGAAGAATGGAAAAATCTGATGTTCAATGATTTTGAAAAGAGCATCTTCCCGAAATTCCCAATGATAGAACATATCAAAGAGAAACTTTATGCACTTGGAGCTATCTATGCCTCTATGACAGGATCGGGTTCATCGGTATATGCTATCTTTAACAAAAAAACAGATCTGAAACATCATTTCGACGGATGTTTCGTTTGGGAACAGGAATAAATATCCGAAGATATTTCATTTCATATAAAAAGCGGATAAGATTTTTGATCTTATCCGCTTTCATTATCTTTTAATTGAAATCATTCAACGTGTTATTACACCTAACTCGGCAATTGAATATTTAGGACCTCGTTTAACCGCTTCCAAACTCATCATTTTGAGATAACGTGCTTTTACTGTTTTTCCAAATGTAACACGATGTTTAGCAGGCTTAGTTCTCATATTGGCAAAAGATGCATTGTCTATCACCTTATCCCATTTACGCCCATCGAGGCTGGTATACAAATTATACCTGAAAATATTACTGGCACTCTCGTCATAAGACGGTGTATAAGTGAAGCCTTTGAGCATGAGTTCGTCCGAAAAGTCGATCGATACACTATGATTTTTATAGATACTCACAAACGAATTCTCATCTCCATCGACTATTGCAGACATATCTTCATAGGTCGGAGAAACGACTTTCCATTCAACCGGAGCAATATCATATCTCTCAGATACAATTTTACTTTTATCCTTACCCTGATTGATCATTGCAATAGCACGAATATGACCGCCCTTAGGCAACAACAACGACCTATTGTATTCGAGAGATTTATTACTTGGACGGCTGCCATCGGTCGTATAATAAATAATAGGGTCAGGGGTAGTGCATGATATACTAACTTTTCCGGCTTTATCCCGTGAGATGACAGGATTACTTAAACTTTCCTTTGCTGAGAATAGCGAAAGCTTATTTATCACGGGGCTGGCCAACGCTCTTTCGATGTTTATTCTTATCTGACGGGATGTTACCGAATGAAAGCGCAATATACGCTTATAACCGATAGTCGTACCCGACACCAAAGGCTTCCACAGATCGTCTTTCATATATTCGACAGTAAAACGTTCAATTCGTTGTCCCAACGGAATATATTCCTGCAAAAGCAGCCTGTTGAAAGTCTTATCTCTGCGAAAAGATATATCCAGAGTAGCCTGAGTTACCGTATCGTCTGTAGCCCAATAACTGTCATAGTTGGCATCCAGCATATTCTGCTCGATAAAACGATCCGAATTACCTCTTACACTTGAGGCCTCTACTTTTGCAGCTTCCATGATATCTGCACCCAGAGCCTCATCAATAACTCTTCGGAATTGCATAAGACGGATAGAATCGTTTTTGGGAATACGTCCCGAACGATCCGGAGCCACATTCAGCAATAAGTTAGAATTACGACCAACAGAAGTATAATATATATTCATCAGTTCATCCAGAGATTTTATCCGGTCATCGGTATCGGGACTATAAAACCATCCCGGACGAATAGAGACATCCGATTCTGATGGAATCCAATTCTCCCCCAAACGGTTACCCCGACTTAGCGTATCAAGAGAAGGAGCATCTGCTTCGCCACGCCCAAAGCCCTCGACATTCAAAGTCGACCAGTTGGTTTCTCCCGCAATTCCCTGTAGACTACCGCTCCAACGCACTCCGGGACCAATATCACTTGCTATAATTGCCGAAGGTTGATTACGCATAACAATACGTAGGAAAAGATCCCAATCATACAACTGCAACTTGGCATGAGTATTTTGCTCCTTCATTCTATTGAATGACTGCTCAAATATCTGACCATAATTACTCGTTACTTCCGTAAGCATTCCGGCAAACATCTGGTTGTATTCGGCTGTACCATAAGTAGGATGATTATTGTCAATTGGTGAAAGATACAATCCGAATTTAAGATCATACTCCTTACAGGCATCCGACAATTCTTTCAATATATCTCCACGCCCGTTTAACCACGAAGATTCACGTACTGTATATTTACTGAAATTGCTAGGCCACAAGCAAAAACCATCATCACTCTTTGCTACTATGATTATACCTTTCATTCCTGCAGCCTTTGCTGTTGCAGCCCATTGGCGACAATCGACATTTGCAGGATTGAAAGCAGATAAACGTGGAGTTTGTTGTTCATTATCGGAGAAAGTACCCAAACCAAAATGAACCAACATATAGTATTCCATCTTCTGCCAGCTCAATTGTTCATCTGAGGGCAAAGCACCATAAGGCCTTGGCGGAATATCGGAAGCCTGATAGCATGAGTACATTCCTGCCAGCATCAGCAAGAATGATAAAACATTTATTTTGATAAATGCCGCATGTACCATCTTCATATAAGTTTAGAAAATAAGCCGAAACACCTACCAGATAAGGTCGTTTTCGGCAACAATAACGTCCATCTTTACATCGTTCTCAGATACAGGTACCTGATCATATAACTGGAAATCGAAGCAAACACCTACTTTAGGAGCTTTTATTCCGGAAAGAAAATGGTCATAATACCCTTTTCCCCTTCCTAAACGGTTTCCCTTACGATCAAAAGCAACTCCGGGTACGATAACCATATCTATCTTTCCGAAATCAAGAAAATCAACACCTGAGGGCTCATCTACCCCTATCTTGCTTTTGGTATATGTTGTATTTTCGGTAAAATGACGAAAGACTAGATTGTTATTCACGACAACCGGAAAATAGAAATTCTTTTCGTGTTTCCATTTTTCGATAAAATCACGTGTTGCAACCTCATCGGACATCGAATTATAAATAAAAATAGTAGATGCATCCCTGAACGAACCTGTTATCTCCAATACCGAAAAAACCTCCTCCGACATTCGGAGGAGATCTTCCTGTGTAAATTCGCGTTTCTTATCCGCTATCTCTTTTCTTAATTTTTCTTTTTCTGAATCTATATTTCTTTTCAATCTTATATATTTTAAGGTCTCAGACCTATTTACCTCGACTTCTCTCCTGCGATTGTTCATCGTTCACGTAACAAGCATAACAGCATTAACCTGTTATCTTCAAAAACATTCTCACTTTTTATATGCTTGGGACCTGATTGAAACAGGGCTCGCTTTTCCTTGCTCGATCAATTCAATTGCTCTTCTCAATACAATATCATCTTTCAGTATTATAGAGAAGAATCCCTCATCCCCAAACATATTACGGACAATATTGGCTTTCAGCTGAGACATCAGTAATGTTCGAGATTCTGCAACCAGATACGGCCTGTGGCGAATACCTTTGTTTTCTGCTAAACTAACCAAATTCTGCACCAGCGGCTGATATGATAAGTAAGCATCAAGTTCTTCCCATGTTTTGAACGATTCTAATCTCTGACGGTTTTTATCGGTATACAAAAATGCACTCTCGTAAACAAGTCCGTTGTTCATTACATTGATATAATACGAATTGATACCGATTGTGTCACGAGGTATAAATACATCGGGCATGATACCTCCATTGCCATAAACAGGACGTCCTCCTACGGTATGAAACAAAGGTTCTCCTGTTTGCTTAATGCTATCCTGCGAATCAAACTCACCTCTCAGGTATCTGTTCATCAGATCCTGATTGTAATCAGATGATTTACCCAACTCATAAGGTTTTTGCACACATCGTCCCGAAGGAGTATGATAACGGGCAATAGTCAAACGAAGTGCCGACCCGTCTTTAAATACCTGCTGATTCTGAACCAAGCCTTTTCCGAACGAACGACGTCCGATAATCAATCCCCGGTCATTATCCTGTATAGCTCCTGCAAAAACTTCGCTGGCAGAAGCACTGCCTTCATCCATCAATACAACCAACTGATCGGCCTTAGTTGTACCCGATCCGTCAGCAACTGCATCCTCACGGGGATAAGCACGCCCTTCCGTATAGACAATCAGCTGACCTTTTGCCAGAAATTCATTCACCATCTGGATGGCAGCAGTCAAAGATCCCCCTGTATTTTGTCGCAAATCAATTATAAACGATGTACTTCCTTGTTTCTTTAATTTCGAAATAGCCGTAATAAATTCCTTGACAGTAGTCATTCCGAATTTATTAACCTTTATCATTCCTATATTTTTAGCAGGCTGATATGCTATATCTACGGTATTGACGGGTATATCACCACGTGTAACAATAATATTTACAGTACTTGCTTTCCCCAGACGCTTAATTCCTAATCTTACATCCGACCCTTTTTCACCTCGTAAGCTTCTCATGACTTTATCATTAGTCATGCCTTTACCGGCGAATAAACTATCATTGACATAAACAATACGGTCGCCGGGCAAAATTCCGGCAGCCTGAGACGGCCCTCCCGGTACAACATTTACCACGGTAATAGTATCATTACGTAATACAAATTGTACACCTATACCACTGAAATGCCCTTCGAGTTCATCACCGACAAGTTCCATATCCTTGGCACTAAAATATACCGAGTGAGGGTCTAATTCGGCAATTAATCCCGGTAATGCTTTTTCTATCAGTTCCTGAGTATTCACACTATCGACATATGCCTCGTTGATATACTGTAAAACAGCATCAACTTTGCTGCCTCCGCGAAAAAGGCTTCGGGTAGAATTAAATACAGAAAACTTACTTCCGATGAAAAGACCGAGTACTATCCCCAACGCAATCCATAAAGGCAACCAAACGAAATACCTCTTTTTATTTGAATATGATCTCATTGAAATCAGATGTTAGTATATTTAATATTTAGTGATTTTAAGTTCCAGACCTTATTTATTGATTTTATTAATCTATTGTAAATCAAGTCAAATATCGAATCAAGTTCACTCCAACGGAATAAAAACAGTTTCGATACCGGCTCTTTCCAACAAGTCGCAGCCATCCATATTATGATAACGATGACAATAAACCACTCTGCGGATACCTGCCTGTATTATCAATTTAGAACATTCTATACAGGGCGAAGTAGTAGCATACATCGTAGCCCCCATACTGCTGTTGTGCGAACGGGCTACTTTAGTTATAGCATTAGCCTCGGCATGAAGCACATATGGCTTTGTAAGATTATTCTCATCTTCACAAACATTTTCGAAACCGACAGGTGTTCCATTATATCCATCAGAAATGATCATCTTATCTTTGACGATAAGTGCTCCTACCTGACGTCTTTTACAATATGAATTTTCTGCCCAAATCATCGCCATGCGAAGATATCTGATATCTAACAAATGCTGCTTATCTGCCTCCATAAAAAAAAACGATTAAGGTATCAAACCTGTTTACTTTCTTACTAAGTAAAATAAAGTATTAATTGAATAAAAAGGTCTGAGACCTTAAACACACAAAATTACATAATAAGTAACAGAAACTATTTAATGATACACCTCAAAATAATGATCATCTGCTGATATTCCCCTTAGATTATTAAAAAAAGGCCTTCAACCTTCAAATATTATGTAACTCTATAAAAATACAAAAGAGTTTCGATATACAGAAACCCTTTTGACATATAGCTGTTTTATTTGTTAATATAGCCTTACTTTTGATATTCATAGCAACCAATATCGGGAGCTCCATCCGTTCTACGGGATACCCCTCTGATATCTTCAGGCAAGCCTGCAGCATATACTCTCGACGCAAAATCGATTGCCGGCGAACTGCTGCCCAACTCGTAATTAAAAAAATATGCTTTATCGGTATTATCAGATGCTGTTTCGGATGAATATATGAACTCAAATGCAGGATCAACGTTCCAGAGCGTATTAACGAAAAAAGTATCATCCGTTCCTTTTTCCTTCAACAGACAATACCTGAAACTGTATCTGAATGCAACATCTCCTTTTTCTTCTAAAACCAAATTATTATTGATCGTACTGCCCGATACTATCGAGTTAAACACATCACATCTTCCCAAAGCATAAGTTTGAGATTTTCCGCTCATATCCGTTCCTGAATTCTCTATCACCATAGCAGGTTTCCGTATAGTAATAAAAACACCATACATATAATTGGCTATGGTACAATGAATAAATTCATAGCTCCCGCCCAGAAGACGGATTGCATTTACTGCCGAATTGGCAAATAACGAATTCTTTGCGGATACCTTTGCGTTTACAGCCCATAAACCTTCCTTGGTTGTATTCTGTATAATCGTATTTAAGAAATTCGCTTTTTGTTGGATTGTATCCGACGGATAAAAAAGAATACCGTATACACTGTTTCGAATTCGAACATTCTCGAATACATTTCCATAACTGTCTCCCGCAACGGTTATTCCTTCCCATTGTCCGGGAACTCTGTCATAAGGCAACGTCGGTACATCCAGCATATTATCAGTACGGTCTCCTCTAAACACAATCGGTTCGTCAACCGTACCTCTCGCATCAAGCGTACCCTGCACCGACAACCCTGCACCACTATGAAAATACAGTTTGACGTTTTTATCTATAGTCAACTTAGCATTTTTCTCTATTCGCAGCGAATCATATATAAGAAACGGTTTTCCTGCGGTCAGAGTAGTATCTTTATCTATCTTTTTGGCTTTCCACAGCACAGCATCCTGCCCTATAGCTTCAAGCCTCACATACTGTGTAACACCATTGAATTGCAGACGGATAGAATCAGCGATCAACAACGGACTGTTCCTATCCAAAGGATCTACCGTAACTTCGACCAACACATACAGACTGTCTTTACCCAAGATATCAACATTGGATACTTTATTGCCGCTCTCGCCATCAACATTCATCCTGAATCCGGTTTTTCCGGCACTCATCAATTCTATACCGGATATAGTTATAGCATTTTTATTCCTGTTATAAATCTTCAACCGTTTGGTCGCAGTGCCGATACCCGTAAAAACTGTATCGAAACGAACTGTATCCGATGAAAAATTCAGTCGAAGATTACTGTCTCCTGAAAACTTATCATCATTATCACAGGCGAAAAACAAAGGTATCGCAACCGTTAATACTAAGATATAAGCCAATATACGCATAAATAGTTTTTAAAAATTCAGTGTTGTCTGTTACGTAAATATCCCGTCTTTCTTAGTCCAGACTGCATACCCCATCAGCAGAACAGGCTCTTCCTTTCAAGCGGTCTCCTTTCTCGGTCGATACGCCATTGGCTTTCCAGTCCTGAAATGCTTTATCCAGAACCGAAAGATACTCTTCATCAGCCAAAGATCCTTGTATTACATCCTTATTATTAAACAAATAGAATGGGATGTATTCCAAATCCAAATCGTCTTCGCTATGACGTATATCCGATTCTATCTCCGACAAAAACTCATCACTATCAAGTAAATTGTTAATATCTTTTTCGGCAAGTCCGATTTCTTTACCCAATGCAACCAAAGTATCTCTGTCGCTTATGTCTTTTTCATCGGTAAAGTATGTTCTGAAAAGAACTTCTTCGGCCTGATCTGCCAGATTAAACTTTTTAGCCAATTTGATCAACCGCAAAGCATCCGAAGTATTAGCCACAACCAAGTTATCGAAGTTGTAAACGAGCCCTACGGTTTCGGCAAGACTCTTCAATTCTTTGAGGTCTTCTTTAGCATCATCCACAGTAAAATCATGCAGCTTAGCTATATACTCGTAATATGATATTGTCCCTGCCTTCTTAGGTAAAGCAGGGTTCAACTCATAACTGTGCCAGACTAATTCAATTTCGTCTGCATGAGGAAATTGGCTCAGAGCCTTTTCCATCTTACGTTTTCCTATATAACAATACGGACAGGCAATATCTGACCATATCTCTATCTTCATTTTTTCCATTTTTCTGTTTACTGTTTCATTGATCATTGTTTAGCAGGTATGCTTTTCAATACATCCAACAAGAAAGGCCACCATTTAGCAACCGAAGGAATATTTACCTGTTCGGCGGGTGAGTGAGCATCCGTAATGGTAGGACCACACGAAACCATATCAAGATGGGGATATTTTTCAAGAAACAAACCACACTCCAATCCGGCATGTATAGCCTTCACTTCCGGCTCTACACTGTATAACTTCTTGTAAGACTCTTTGGCTACTTTCAGAATTGGCGAATGAGGGTTTGGTTTCCATCCGGGGTATCCTTCGCCGTGCACAACCACTGCACCACCCATTGTAAATGCAGCATTCACCATATTTGCCGCATAATTTTTCAATGATTCGGTAGAGCTGCGCTGACTTGTACCTATAACAATCGTATTATTTTCTTTCATCTTTACCGATGCCAGATTCGTAGACGCTTCAACCAGTCCGGGAATATCCTGGCTCATAGCCAAAACTCCGTGCGGACATACACAAATCGAATTGATAAGTCCTGCGGTAGTTTTATCGTCAAAAACAAATTCGGGCTGATCGGTACTTTCTATCTGTATTTTCACATTAGGATCTACCACTTTCAGCTCATCTTCAATCTGAGCAATGAAAACATTCAACATAGCCACAACTTCGTCTTTATCACGAATCGGTATCCCCACTACAGCCGATGCTTCGCGGGCAATAGCATTATGCAGGTTTCCTCCTTGTATAGAAGCCAGATAAACATGTATCTTACGAGACAGAATCCATAGAAAACGGTTCAATATTTTATTCGCATTACCTAGTCCTTTATGAATTTCACTACCCGAGTGACCGCCATTCAAACCCTTTACTTCAAGTTTAAACCAAAACTGATTCATGGGCACATCTGCCTGCTCATAAGTAAATGTTGCATTAGTACCTTTACCTCCGGCACAACCGATATATAATTCGCCTTCTTCTTCTGTATCAAGATTGATCAGAATATCTCCGGTCAAAAAGTCTTTACCTAATGCATAAGCTCCGGTAAGGCCTGTTTCTTCATCAACGGTAAACAAACATTCCAGTTTTCCATGTTCGATATCATCCGATGCCAAAATAGCAAGAGAAGCAGCAACACCCAGTCCGTTATCGGCTCCCAAAGTAGTACCTTTTGCCTTCAACCAATCTCCATCCACATAGGTTTCAATAGGATCATTATCAAAATCGTGTTCCGTGCCATTGTTTTTTTCACAAACCATATCTACATGGCCTTGTAAAATCACTGTCGGAAGGTTTTCGTATCCTTTTGTCGCAGGTTTAGTAATCAAAACATTGCCTGCATCGTCTTTTTTCACATCCAAATTATGCTTTTGAGCAAAATCAAGAAGATAAGCTATTATTTTCCCTTCTTTTTTAGAAGGTCTGGGAACCTGAGTAATTTCGTAAAAATATTTCCAAACAATAGAAGGCTCCAAATCTTTTATAGTCATATGTTTTTATTTTAAGGTCACGGACCTAATTTATTAATATTCAATTCAAGAAATTTATATGTAAACCAATTACATTTTGATCTTATTTGCTGTATAAAATCATTAAAATTCAGCTGTTACTAAACTTACTTCAAAAAAGAAGTATCTTTCGTCCGATAACTTCAGAAAAACAGCCTTAAAGAACAGATATATTCTTGGCTTTTCTTTATATAAAAGTAGAGAAATAAAGAAGTTCAAACAAACTTTTTCACATCTTTTATAGAAAGCCAAAGTTGCAAATCAACTAATAAAACTATCTTTGTCGAAGTCCTGATTTTAGTTGTTATAACAGCTAATTTCGGGCGAAAGTTTATTTATTCGTCAAGAAATAGTAAAATCTTAAAAATTGGTTCTATTTTTGTTGAAGAATTGAATTTTTTAGTAAAGTTATTTTTAGTCATCAATATTATTTTTATGAAAAATCTTTCCTATGCGATAAATGGCGTTTTAGCTGTAGCTATCATCATCCTCTTTATCCTTTTCTTTACATCTAAAAAAGACACTGTAGACACACCTTCTTTAAAATTTGAAAATGATACAACAGCCACATTGCCTATAGCCTATGTCAACATAGACAGTGTACTGACTCATTATAACTACGCAAAGGAAGCCAGTGATGCTTTAATAAAAAAGACAGAATCATCCAGAGCATCGATATCTCAAAAACAAAAGCAAGTAGCTGCCGAACAGCAAGAGTTCAACCGCAAAATGCAAAACAATGCCTTTTTGAGTCAGGAACGTGCCGAACAAGAATATGGTCGTATACAGAAATTGACTGCTGATCTTGAGCAAATGGCAACCCGTTTGGATGATGAACTAAGAATGGAACAAATAAAAGTGAACAATCAATTGGCCGATTCTGTAAGAATATGCATTAAAGAATTCAACAAAACGGCTAATTACCACATGATACTCAGCAATTCAGGCTTAGACAATGTCCTTTATGCTAAGGAAAAATATAATATCACAGATAAAGTGATTGAACTTTTGAATAAAAGACACACATCAACTAAAAATTAAGGAGTGAATCTTTAACATACATATAAAAATGCCCCGAGATACATTTAATCTCGGGGCATTTTTATATGTATGCATCTCTTGTATCTGGTAGGTTAAGCAATCGGGAGCTCAATTCTGAAAGTCGTGCCGACATTCTGTTCGGAACTCTTGACATATATTTTACCATTATGATATTCCTGAATGATACGTTTGGTTAGAGACAAGCCTAGTCCCCACCCTCTTGTTTTAGTTGTATATCCGGGGCTAAATATACGCTTAAACATTGATTTAGGCATTCCTTTGCCTGTGTCGGTAATATCCAGGTAAGCCATATTATATTTAGCTCCTACCACAATATCAATAACACCCTGCCCTTCCATTGCATCGACTGCATTTTTGATCAGATTCTCTATTACCCAACTAAATAAAGCAGTACTTATCATCACAGGAATTGGCTTATCCGGTAAGTTAAAGTTAAATATAACTTTCTTAGAGATGCGAGTCTGCAAATAACTAACTGACAACCGGACTTCTGTACAAAATTCCTTACGCTCGGGAGCCGGCTTTGAACCTATCTTGGAAAAGCGATCCGCCACGACCTGCAAGCGAGCAACATCTTTTTCCATCTCCTGTAATGCGGAAGAATCTGTCGTTTTAGTTTTGAGATATTCTACCCATGCCAGCATCGAAGATATAGGAGTTCCTAATTGATGTGCCGTTTCTTTCGACAGACCTACCCACACTTTATTCTGTTCTGCATTCTTTGTACTAAGTAAAGCTAAGAACGAAACACAAATAAAAACGGTTAAGACTCCGATCTGGACAAACGGGAAATACTGCAACCTTTGCAAAACAGAAGAATCTCCATAATAGACCACCTGCCTAAAATTCGGATTCTGAAGTATTATCGGCGAATTGGTTTTCTTAAAAGAGTTGATTTTTTCTTTCAGAAAAGCTGCACTATCCTGTATCGGAATATCGATATTTACAGACATTCGCACTATATCCGACTCATCGCACAGAATAACCGGAATAGTTTTATTTCCAGATAGTATCGACAATGTAAGATCGAGCTCGGTATTATCATCACCCGAAGCAACCATCTGAACTGCCTTTGCCCATAACTCTATTTTCTGACGTTCTTCTTTAGCCATGTCATTATACATCCTGTTAGACATTACCAAAAAACTAACAGCCAGTACAACTGCGATTGTTATAAAAATATACTTGGCTAACACCGTTTTATCTATAAATCTCATACATTATCAATATTTGCCAAAAACAAAAGTAAGACATTTCGCTACTTAAAGGCTCTAAAATTAATTCTTTTTAAAGAATTGTGCTTTTGTAATGTTTATAAAACCCTAAAAGACATTCAAGTTATCACATTATTGTTAAAAAACAATTAATAATATCATATTGCTTGCAGATATACTCCGAAAAGCCTAATTTTACAATGTGTTTTTTCATGGTATTAGATTTTAAGGTTAACAATTGGAGATTGGTTGTCGGGATGACAACCTTTTCTTTTTTATATAAAGAAATTTATCAGCCCTAATATAAAAAACAATCCCCACCTTACATAAAAGAAAAGCGGGGATCTATATTTTCTATATGCTGCTTATCAACAAGCAGTACAACCTGTATTCGGTTTCAACTGTTTAAAGAAATCATTTCCTTTATCATCTACTAAGATAAATGCAGGAAAATCTTCCACTTCAATCTTCCAGATAGCTTCCATACCCAACTCCGGATATTCAAGACATTCCAGACTCTTGATATTGGTTTGAGCCAAAATAGCAGCCGGGCCACCGATACTTCCCAAATAGAACCCTCCATGTTTATGACAAGCATCTGTTACCTGCTGACTGCGGTTACCCTTAGCAATCATAATTAAGCTGCCGCCTGCTGCCTGAAAATTATCCACATACGAATCCATACGCCCAGCTGTAGTAGGTCCCATGGATCCACTTGCATATCCCTGAGGAGTTTTTGCAGGGCCTGCGTAATAGATCGGATGATCTTTGATATATTGAGGAAGTCCTTCGCCTTTATCTAAACGCTCTTGTAATTTGGCATGAGCAATATCACGTCCCACTATTATAGTACCGGTGAGAGACAAACGGGTCGATACCGGATATTTACTCAATTCAGCCAAAATTTCGGGCATCGGATGATTCAGGTCAATCTTCACACCTCCGGCTTCTCCGGCTTGTTGGTATTCAGCAGGAATTAAACGAGCAGGATTATCTTCCATTTTTTCCAACCAGATACCATCTTTATTAATTTTTCCTTTGATGTTACGGTCAGCAGAACAAGAAACGCCCATTCCTACAGGGCATGATGCTCCGTGACGAGGCAAACGAATAACACGTATATCATGTGCAAAATATTTACCTCCGAACTGAGCTCCGAGACCTAATTCCTGAGCAGCTTTCAATAGCTTAGCCTCCATTTCTAAATCACGAAAAGCCTGACCACCTTCATTGCCTTTAGTTGGCAGATTATCATAATATTTGGCAGAAGCCAGTTTTACAGTTTTCAGATTCGTTTCGGCAGATGTTCCTCCGATAGCAAAAGCGATATGATAAGGAGGACAAGCCGCTGTACCCAAAGATTTCATCTTTTCTATCAGAAAAGCCTCTAATTTACCGGGAGTAAGCAAAGCCTTTGTTTCTTGATACAAATAGGTTTTATTTGCCGAACCTCCACCTTTTGCTATAAATAAAAACTTATACTCATTACCTTTTGTTGCATACAAATCTATCTGAGCAGGAAGATTACAACCTGTATTCACCTCGTCATACATGTTCAAAGGTGCATTTTGTGAATAACGCAGGTTTTCCTGTGTAAATGTATTATAAACGCCCAAAGACAAAGCCTCTTCGTCATTAGAACCTGTCCATACTCCCTGCCCTTTTTTACCCACGATAATTGCTGTACCCGTATCCTGACAAAAAGGAAGTATACCTTTTGCCGAAATCTCGGCATTACGCAGGAAAGTCAATGCAACAAATTTATCGTTGTCACTGGCCTGAGGATCTGATAAAATCTTAGCGACCTGTTCCTGATGTTCGGGTCGTAATAAAAACTCTACATCACGGAAAGCATGCTGAGACAATAAAGTCAAAGCTTCGGGTGCGACCTTCAATATTTCCTGACCGTCGAATGTAGTTGTAGAAACATACTCTTTTGATAGTAAATAGTACTCGGTAGTATCTTTGCCCATAGGGAAAGCCTCCTGATACTTAAATGCTGGAGTTGCCATATTGATTAGTTTATAGTTGAAATATCTGGTTGATCATTTTCACTCCACAAAAAGGGGTGAAACCTTTATAGTACAAAATTAACAAAAATAATCGGATGCAGAGAGTAAAAAAAAGTTTAAAAAGCCTCTGATTTATCAGCAGGAAAAACAATCCCTAACTGCCGTCTTATTTCATCAACAACTTCTATCACAGCCAAAGAATTAGCATGGCTGTTTATATCGGACTCTCTCTTCCCCTGCTTCACCAGATCAATAAATTCGGCGATCTCATAATAATATTGATTTCTCTGGTTAGGAACTGTCAAATCCACCATTTCACCTCTTCTTTTATACAATTTGAGATTCGAGATAAAGTCGATCTTGTCCATTGATATAACAGCGTCTTCGCCTTGAATTTCAGATGGCAATAGCGAATCTGAAATTTTCGAATACATAACAGTAGCATTCATCCCTTCATATTCGAAATTAATAGCTCCCTGACCATCTACTCCCGTACTTAACATCACTCCGGATGCCTGTATCAAACGAGGTTTCCCGAATAACACAATCATAGGATAAATAGTATATACACCCAAATCCATAATCGCCCCATTCGACAGCTCGGGATTGAAAGCGTTAAGAACGACTCCCTGCTTCAGTTTGTCATATCGGGATGAATACTGGCAATAACACCCAAAATACCGTCTTATTACACCTACGTCCTGTAAATGACCGATAACCTCTTTAAAATTAGGGGTAAGAGTCGACCGCATAGCCTCCATTAATGCAACATTATGCCACTTGGAAGCCTCAACCATTGCTTCCACTTCTTTAGCGTTAGAAGCAAATGGTTTCTCACAAAGCACATGCTTTCCATGTTTCATAAAAAGGATGCTTTGTTCTGCATGAAAAGCTGTCGGCGATGCAATATAAACGGCATCAATATAATCAGACTGAGCCATTTCCTCTAATGAGGTAAACTTATGAGCAATACCATGTTTATCGGCAAAAACATTCGCCGTTTCTATACTTCTGGAATAAACGGCTGCAGCCTGAAATCTGGGATCTGACAAGGCAGCCTCCAGTACAGTATCTACAATAAAATTGGTTCCTATAATACCAAATCTAAGTATATTTTTCATATTCCGTTTTTTAGTAAATCAAGATCCGAAAAAGAAATCAGTTTTTAAAACTACACATTACTATTTAAGGACTCAAACCTTTTAGTTGATTTTTTAAACATAACAACAGTCGAAAAGAAAAAAAACTAATAATGAACACTAAAAAGGTTACAAAAGTTACACATTTCACATTCGTTTTTAGAGTGATACTTTTCCCCTCTGTCACCTAAAGGTATTTAGCTGACGCCCGAAAAAACCCCTTCAGGAGTTTGTGGTCATTTTTCAAAAAGGTAACAAAAGTTACAGCAAGACAACACTCTTTCTTTTGTTACTTCATTGCACCTTTTCAAGTTTTCTGATTAAACTCCAGCCAACGATTGAAAGAACGTTTTTATAAACAAGAAAGACTATACCTCCTTTTCTATATAGATAAAAAAAAGCAGGATAAACCTGCTTTCAAATTATTCTATATTCTAAAAAAAATCAATTACTCATCAGCACACTGGCGATATACTCTTCCAGCTTACCCGACTTATCTAGTTTTATATAAGATTCGACTTCTTTATTTTTCTGTAAATGTCTCTTATTCCTTTGGTAAAAGTTTATTACATTTTTTACTCCGGCTATAGACAACTGAATCTGATTTTGAGAATAATTATTTTCAAGAAAATATTTAGTCCATCCTGTCATATAAGACATAATCAGCCAAGGCTCTCCGGCTAAAAATGTAACGATACGTTCGTCCAAATTCATTTTCATGTAAGGAACACCCGACATCCACATCAACACAAAACTATTCTTGTCGTCTCTCACATCTTGATTAACACCAAGAGGAGTATAACTCAGCCAATCGATATCGGCTTTCACCTGAGGTTCTAAAGCCTGATAATCGAGACTCCAATCTTGAATCGTATCATTTGCCACATAATCCTTCTCTCCTTTATATGTGATAGTGTCACTCGCTATAGTTTGTCCGGATACATTATAAGCAAAAGTAATAAGTAAAAATAAAAATAGATTTTTTTTCATCTCATAATTATATTTTAAAGGTCTCAGACCTATTTGACTCACCTTCACGCTGTCGAAACAAGATTCGGCTTTAGCCAGTTTTAAATTGATTAACTTATCAAAGATAATCAATCCCGAAGAATTTCCGACTTATATTCATCATTCTTCGCAAGTGGAAAAGAAGCAAAACAAATAAAAACGACTAAATTATATCAATAGAATATATATCAATATAAATAGCCTCCAGAAACAATCCTACCCGATTTAACAGATTGTCTTCTAGCCGAAAACATACATAAACTATCTTTATAGGTACATATACCAGAAACATCTATATTCTCATAATTAAGCCCCGATTTTTGTAGTAAAATCTGATTAGCCAAAGATAAATCAATATGTGTTTTTTTAGTCATATCATTAACTTTACCTATCCGCTCCAAATCAAGACCTGCATTCTCGAATGCTAAAACAACTTCTTCCCCAACTTCGAAAACAGCCTGTGATATAGCCGGACCAATGTAGGCAACTAAATTTTGAGGTACTGATCCAAAAACACGAATCATTTCTTCAATGGTCTTGCCTACAATATTTGCAACAGTACCTCGCCAACCGGCATGAACAGCAGCAAACACTTTACTCTCGGGATCAAAAAGAAGGACAGGCACACAATCGGCGGTAGTCACACCAATACAGATCAGCGGAATATTAGTTATCACCGCATCAACACCCGAAAGTAATTGCACCTGCTTTGTCGATGGATATTGTAAGAACTCTTTGTCTATCACATAAACCTTATCTCCATGAGTCTGGTATGGTAAGAATAGATTCTCAAGAGGTAAGCCGATAGCAGAAACTAATCGAGAACGGTTCTCCATCACATTTTCAGGAGAATCGCCAGAGTACAGCCCTAAGTTAAATGTAGCATAATTCCCTTCACTTACTCCTCCATATGTAGTAGTAGTAAAATGACAAAGCGCCTTATACTTATCCAACAATTGAGAATGTATCAGCTCGACAGGCATTGCAGTTCTCTATTTTTTCGATTCGTTATCGTCCTCTTCAACATCCTCTCCGTAGTAAAAGTCAGGATCGAAGTCTTCATCCTCCTCATCCCAATCTTCTTCTTCGTAATCATCTTCCGGAATAAAGTCATCGTCATCATCATCAAGCTCAATAGCACGGATATCCAGTTTGCGGTGCTTGATCTGATTATCGGCAGCTTTCACGTATGCTCCGTCTGCATTCAATTCATTCCACAGAAGGTCTTTCAATTGCTGAATATTCAATCCTACAACAGAAGAAATAAATATATGAGGAATATCCGGTAAATCTTTGCTAAGTGCTTCAATCAGTTCATCATCAAGCATGTCAGACTTAGAGACAGCCAACACCCTGCGTTTATCCAACAATTCGGGGTTATACTGAGCCAATTCGTTCAACAATACTCTGTACTCGGCATGAATATCATCTGCATCAGCCGGAACCAGAAACAACAGCAAAGAGTTACGTTCGATATGACGCAAAAATCTCAATCCTAATCCCTTACCTTCACTTGCACCTTCTATAATACCCGGTATATCAGCCATCACGAAAGACCGATGGTCTCGATAGCTCACAATTCCCAGATTGGGTTCGAGTGTCGTAAAAGCATAATTTGCGATTTTGGGTTTAGCCGCAGTCATCACCGATAGCAATGTCGATTTTCCGGCATTCGGAAAACCTACCAAACCGACATCAGCCAACACTTTCAATTCCAAAACAATACGCCTTTCCTCGAAAGGTTCTCCAGGCTGCGCATAACGTGGAGCCTGATTAGTCGGAGTCTTGAAGTGGTTGTTTCCACGTCCGCCTCTACCGCCTTTCAACAAGATAATCTCTTGTCCGTCATCCGTTACATCACAAATGTATTCACCTGTTTCGGCATCGTAAGCAACTGTTCCGCAAGGCACATCTATAATTACAGATTCGCCTTTTTTTCCTGAACACAGCTTTCCTGATCCGCTTTCCCCATGATCAGCTAATAAATGCCTCTTGAATTTCAGGTGCAGCAAAGTCCAATAATTACGGTTTCCTCTGAGTATGATGTGTCCACCATCTCCACCATCTCCACCATCAGGCCCTCCCTTAGGGATGTATTTCTCCCGACGGAAGTGAGTAGAACCTCTCCCACCCTTTCCTGAGCGGCAGTATATTTTTACGTAATCAACAAAATTTGTATCTGACATATATTTAAATAACAAAAAGTATTTATGATATACTTTAGTTTATAACAGGCTTTGGCTATCTTACTTACCAAAGCAACGTTTAAAGCAGTGAGAGCAGAGTCTAGGTTTCTTGAACTTTGCCAAATCGCGATAAACGATTAATGTAATTGAATAAAATAGGTCTGAGACCTTAATTAGTAAACCGGCTCAACGCAGGCATATTATTATATTGACGGCAAAAGCCATTGACTTTCCAGCCAACAGCTTTCCTGCACATATTTTATATTTTATTTTACCTTATCTATAACAGACGATATGCGGCTGAAGATGTCTTCGACACTACCTACACCCTCGATAGAATAAAGCTTTCCTTCTTTTTCGAAAAGTTCTTTCAATGGGGTTGTCTGATTGTAATATACATCCAAACGAGCCTTGATAGTCTCGTAATTATCATCATTACGTCCGGTTTGTTTACCTCTGTTAATAAGTCTTTCGATCAGTTCTTCTTCGGGAACATCAAGACTTACGACAGCTGAGATTGCCTGTCCTCGTTTTTCCAACATTTCAGACAACGCTACTCCCTGTGGAATTGTACGGGGAAATCCGTCAAAGATTACACCCTTGCAGTCTCCCGCTTTGATTTTCTGATCAAAAACACTGGCAAGTATATCAATCATCAGATCATCTGGGATCAATTGCCCTTTCGACATGAAACTGTCTGCCAATTTACCCAATTCTGTTCCTGCTGCTTTTTCGGCACGCAAAACATCACCTGTGGAGATATGAGCCAGATTATACTTCTTGATAAGATTTTCGCTTTGAGTACCTTTCCCTGAGCCCGGAGCTCCAAAAATAACAATGTTCAACATCCTATATTATGATTTTATTTTGTAAATATCAGCTAAGTTACGTCCGTAGCCGTCATAATCTAAACCAAAACCTACAATAAAATCGTTCGGAATTTCTAAAGCGACATAGTCTAATTTGACTTCTGTTTTCAGTGCTTCGGGTTTAAACAATAAGGTTGCTACTTTTATTTCTTTCGGGTTATCACACGCCAACTGATCTAATATCAACGACATTGTATGTCCTGTATCTACTATATCTTCGATAATCACGATCGTACGTCCTTCGATATCTTCTTCAAGACCATAGATTTCTTTTATCTTCCCGGTCGATTTTGTTCCTTGGTAAGACGCCATACGCACGAATGAAATCTCGCTGGCTACAGTTACCTTTTTCATCAACTCGGCGGCAAACATAAAAGAACCGTTAAGTATACATACAAACAAAGGGTCTTTACCCTCCAAATCGATATTCATTTTCTCGGCTATCCTATCTATAGCCTGAATTATCTCAGCCTCAGGGATAAACAATTCAAATTCTTTATCTCTTACCTTTACGCTTTTCATAATTGAATGCTTAAAACTTTTAAGCTTACAAAAGTACTATAATTAGATGAATATGCACATCTATAATATACTTTTTTTCGCAAAGGTTTTATTTAAGTAGCTTATTGATTTAGAATATAAATATTTTCCCTTTACCGGAAAATGTATTTTATGTAACTTTACTTTCGTTTTCACTCAAAAAAATATCAAAAATACTACACTTATGCAAGAAACAGAATTTACAACCTCAGCTAATTTTATTACCGATCATATTCAGGCATTCCTCTCCGACATAGGGATCGCTGACAACTGGATCAAAATACTGAACCTGATTATTGTAATGGCAGCAGCCCTGATTATTGTATATCTTCTTCAGAAAATAACCCGAATGATCCTGATATTCTTATTCAAAAAAGCTGAAAAAATCACAAACCTTAATATATTCAGTTATGCCCGGAATAACCGCCTGCCTCACTTTCTGGCATTGGTAATACCTTACTCATTTATAATATCGGCAATACCAACCATTTTTGCCGATTACCATAAAGTGATCAAACCAGCTATCAAACTGACTGATATCTACATGGTTTTCATGATCATTTGGACTATTATGTCTGTGGTGCGCACCTTAGCTGATATGATACAGGAAAAACCGGCTTTTCAGAACAAACCGATGAAAAGCTATATACAGGTCATCCAGATTATATTCTTTATATTCGGAGCCGTTGTCATTTACTCTATATTAACGGGCAAATCGGCAACCGCTTTCTTCGCCGCCATGGGAGCCGCATCGGCTGTACTGATGTTGATGTTTAAAGATACGATAATGGGATTTGTAGGAAGTATACAGATTTCGACCAATAATATGGTACAGATCGGCGACTGGATCACCATGAACAAATATGGAGCCGATGGTACTGTCGAAGAAATAAATCTGACAACGGTAAAAGTCCGTAACTTCGACAAAACCATAACTACTATCCCGACATATTCACTGACATCCGATTCGTTCCAAAACTGGCGTGGAATGCAGGAGAGCGGTGGACGACGTATCAAACGGTCACTGGTTATCAAACAGTCGGATATACGTAACCTGACTGATGAAGAACTTGCTGTATACAAAAAAACAGAGGCTTTAGCCCCATATATTAAGAAGAAACAGGAGGAATATGAGATCCTCAACAAAAATCTGAATATCGATGCTGCATCTCTATTGAATGGCTTCCAGATAACCAACTGCGATCTTTTTATATGCTATGCTATCTGGTATCTGAAAAACAACCCCAATATCCATCAGGAAATGACATTGATGGTTCGGGAATTAGCTCCTACTTCAAACGGACTGCCTATAGAAGTATACGCATTTACCAACACAACGGTATGGGCTGAGTTTGAACGAATCATGTGCGAAGTTTTCAACCATCTTATTTATAATGTAAAGGTATTCGGATTGACAATATACGAAAGTTCATCGAGTAGCGATTCGCTCACAGTAAACCTGCATCAGATGGATAAGTTTGAGAAAATGAGGGAATTGGATTCACCTAAAAATTAAAAGTGATATACAGAAGGCGGAAACTAAGGTTTGAAACCATAGTTTCCGCCTTTGCAGGCATAATAGCAACAGGATGTTATTGCTTTTAAATACATCAGACTTTCTATTACTTAATAATTAGAGCCTTCCGGCTTTTCCTTTTAACCTATACACTTTGTATACTACTAAAAAAATTTATTAGATTTGTATTTCGTACAAAGGTCAAAACCTATCTATTTATCGCTTTGACTGGTCAAACAATCAAAGCCTGTTATAAACTAAAAGTATATCATAGATACTTTTTTACTATAAATATATGAAACGATTAAAACGATTATACACAGGTCTGCTATCAATATTAATAATAGGAGGATTATCGGCTCAGAATACTGTAAAGATGAGTGCTGTACGCAGCAACGATTACGGTGTGGTATACTCTTTGCCCAAAACTTCTATAACGGTAAAAGCAAAAGCAACCAAAACAACACGTAAAGCCGGAGAATTTTACGAATACGCTCAGCAATATCTGAATATATCCAACCCGATAACTCAGGATGAAGTAATATACACTCTTACCGATATTTCAGCAGAAACTCAAGGAATTCCAGATAAAGACAAGAGTTATCAGGTCGAATTCAGAAGTAATACTGTTGCACCGTATGTCACGTTGACCAAAAGCGGGCTTATATGTGCTATCAATGCCGATGCACAGTTCGATAATGTAAGCAGTGCAAGCAATACGACATCAGCAGAACCCGAAAAACCGCTGCCCAATCCCAATTCTTTCTTATCGGAAGAAACTCTGCGGGCAGGCTCTAAATCAAGACAGGCGGATCTTATCGCCAAGCAAATCTTTACATTGCGTGAAACCCGCAACAGCATACTCACCGGCGAAGCCGACAATATGCCACCGGATGGAAATGCCTATAAGCTGGTAATGGAAAGATTAGACACACAGGAAAAAGCCCTGACATCATTGTTCATAGGATCGGAAAGTGTGGAAAATATAGAAAGCTCCGAATATACGATTGTTCCCGAAAGAAAAAATATAGAAAAGCAAATTATCTTCCGTTTCTCTCGCCGCTTGGGTTTTGTCCGCAGTGACGATTTATCGGGAGCTCCGGCTTATTTGAATTTGACAAGTAAGGAAGCCCTAAGGGACGCACCGATCCTCAGCCCAAAAGAAGAAAAAGAATTGGAGAAAAAATTCTCAAAAGGAATCATATTTAATGTTCCTAGCAAAGCAACTCTTGAGGTTGAATTCGGCAACAAAGACTGGGTAAGCAAAAGCTGCGATATTGTGCAATTCGGTACACAGGATGTGCTTACTCCTCAGATGTTCGATAATAATAAACAGCCTATCAAGGTTATTTTTTATCCCGACTTAGGAGCTATCAAACAGATCATACAATAATTTAGATAAATACAAAACACCATTAATATAAAACAAATAGTGCAGGCATATCCTTTATATGCCTGTTTCATTTATCCATATGAACAATAATAACACCGAGATCGAGCGCAAATTTCTGGTAAAAGGAGATTACAAATCACAGTCATTTTCACACGACAGAGTAGTACAAGGTTATATGGCATCTAATACAGGTGGCCGTAGTGTACGCATCCGAATCAGGGGAGGAAAAGGATACATAACCATCAAGGGCGGAACAACACCAAACGGTATCAGCCGTTTCGAATGGGAAAAAGAGATTTCTCTCGAAGATGCCGAACAATTATTAAAACTTTGCGATCCGGGAGTAATAGATAAAACCCGCTATCTGGTAAAAGCAGGAAACCATACGTTTGAAGTCGATGAATTTTATGGAGAAAACGAAGGATTAACTGTGGCTGAGATCGAACTCAATGAAGAGAACGAAGAATTCGAACATCCCGACTGGCTCGGAGAAGAAGTGACGGGAGACCGGAAATATTACAACTCACAACTGATAAAAAAACCTTATAAGGGATGGAAATAAGGTCTAGGTGTCAGACCTTTTTATTAAATTAATAAACGAGTAGACAGCTTTACTATATGTAGCATATCATTAATACTTACTGTTACTTAAACCTAAAACTATTATCTTTGGCTGAATGATCGATATTAAGGTAAAAATACACGACAATTACTCATTTGAATTCAAAACATCATTTATAGCAACCCGCAAAACGGTTGATAGTGACATCAATGAGTTTAGCATCAATACATGGCTGTTTGTCCCCAATAGTATTGATATCAATCGTGGTACATACAGCAAAGATCAATTTTACAAAGACACCAAATCAAACGTAAGGCTTATTACGCCCGTATATACTTTACAGGAAATATATATGGGAGACAACGGTCCTTTGGGCAGATTGAAAGATGCGGCTAAAAAGCTCTCCGAATCACCTGATAACGAAGAATATCAAAAGAATTACATCTTTCAGATAAGAATGCTTTCATCCATCTTCAAAAGTGCATCACGGGATAGAGCCTTCTATATTATCGAAGAAGAAGACAATAATCTGATCGAGGAACTGGTAGATGAATATATACTTCATGTTTCGCATATTATGCAGCGTTACCGCGATTTACGGGTGATTATCAATAATGACTCGATATCGGAAGACAACAAGCAATACTATGGTTTTGGCGACGACTTTATAGGCAATATTTTGCAGCAGCAAACTTTCCGACTGATGAGAGGGCTCGAAAACAGATCACCTTACAAACAGGTGAAAGATAAGCTGTATCAACTCGTAGCAAACGAAGATTCGTATAAAAGAGAACAAGGCTATTCGATGCTCGATACGAAAGATGAGAGCAACAATTATCTGGTAGTAATGAGACGGGGTATACTTAAAAAGTTTATTGAAAGTGACTTATTCCTCATCACAAAAAAGACAAAAGACGGAGCCTTGGCCGAACAATTTTATTACGGAATAGCGGCAGGTACTTCGATGATATTCGCCACAGTTGTTTCGTTTTCGGCACAACTTCATTACGGTAATTTTACCATCCCCTTGTTTTTTGCTCTTGTGATCAGCTATATATTCAAAGACCGCATCAAAGATCTTATGCGTTTTTACTTCAGTACACAATTGGGTAAAAAATACTTCGACACCAAACGTCAACTCGATATACAACGCAACCCGATAGGATGGACAAAAGAAGCATTTGATTTTGCTATCGAATCGAAAGTTCCGGCAGAAGTTCTGAATATGCGCAAGCGGTCTCCATTGGTTGAAGCCGAAAATCAGATATATAACGAACAAATAATACTTTATAAAAAGCTGGTAAATCTGGAATCTTCAAAAATAAGTAATTATAAAGGATACCAGTTTATAGGAATAAATGATATAACACGATTCAATATCACTCACTATATCCTTAAAATGGATAACCCGAAAGTCCCTATTTACCTGCCTGATGAACAAGACGGATACATCCGGTTCTCGAGCGAAAAAGTATATGCTCTGCATTTTATACTAAGGTGCGAAGGACATGAAAACCTCTATTACAGAAAATTCAGGTTACTGTTCAACAGAGAAGGAATAAAAGAAATAACCGAACTAAAAGACTAAAGTCTTCAAAAAACCGATAAGATAAAGTACTCAATATATGAAAACCCTGATCAACGACAAATTATCAATAAAAGTAAAGCCCTTAGGAGCAGAACTTTCCAGCATCGTCAGTCTCGATAATGGACATGAATACCTCTGGCAGGCCGATCCTGCCTATTGGAAACGGCATTCGCCGGTACTCTTTCCCATAGTAGGCGGATTATGGAATAATGAATACAGGCATAATGGGCAGATTTACCCCATGTCTCAACACGGTTTTGCACGGGATGAAGAATTTTCACTGGTATACGAATCGGCTAACGAGATACGGTATAAACTCACGAATGACAGCAAAACGGAGCAAATATATCCATTTGCTTTCGAATTGGAGATAGCTTATAAACTGGAAGGAAATAGCGTTATTGTGATTTGGGACGTTATCAATACAGGACAGTCCGACTTATACTTTCAGATAGGCGCGCATCCTGCATTCAATTATCCCGAGCATAGTTCAGCAAGCCCTATCAAAGGCTATTTTACATTCGACCGCAATAACGATCTGAAATATATACTTATTGCCGAAAAAGGATGTGCGGATACTACGAAAGAATACGATCTGCAACTGACCGATAACCTTTTGCCTATAACAAATCACACATTTGACAACGATGCGCTGATATTCGAAAACAGCCAGATAAGCAAAGTTTCGCTGTTGGACGCAAACCGTAAGCCGTATATCAGCTTACAATTTGATTCGCCGTTAGTCGGGTTATGGGAACCTCCGCACAAAGACTCCCCATTCGTTTGCATAGAGCCTTGGTATGGACGTTGCGACAGAGTCGGATATTCAGGAGAGTTCAGCCAAAAAGACCGAATGAACAAGCTGGCTGTTCAGCATAAGTTCTCGGCTTCATACCGTATCATTATTGAAAAGTAAAACGATAGGGATTATTACACATACACTTTCGGTAAAGACAAACAATCTATATATGCAACACTCTATAAAATCGTACTATGACGAACTGGCTCCGGAATATGACAACGACAGGTTCGCCAATTCGTACGGAAAATACATCGATTATCAGGAAAAGAAGATCCTGCATAAATTACTGTTAAACAACAACAAGGATAAAACGCTGGATGTTGCATGCGGAACAGGCCGTTTTCTCAGATATGCCCGTTATGGATTAGACATCAGCCCCCAGATGCTGCAACAGGCTCAACAAAAATATCCGAGCCGTATGCTCTTTGAAGGCAGTGCTTTACAAATGCCTTTCGATAGCAATATGTTCGAGACTATTTTTTCGTTCCATCTACTTATGCATTTGGATAAAGATGATACCCGCCAGTTTTTGACAGAAACCGCACGTGTCGCAAAACAAGGTGCACGGCTTATCTTTGACTTTCCGTCTAAATACCGTCGCCAGATCATCAATTACCAGATAAAGGGTTGGCATGCATCCAACTCTCTTTCGTCAATGGAAGTGCAAGCAATGACTACAAAATGGATACTGAAAAAATCCTACGGATTGATGTTTTTTCCGATACATCGCTTCCCATCATCATGGCGGAGATACATCAGACGACTTGACCGTTGGATATGCCGCTCATGCCTGAAAAAATACGCATCATACACCATCGTTGTTTTAGAAAGAACATGAAAATAAAGAAGCTGATCCCCTCATCGTTGCGGTTGAGATACAAACTGATCAAACGTTATACAGAAGACCGGAACAAAGGAGTAATCTTCGCCTCTGTCAGAGTAACGGAATCACCGTTCGAACATTCTATTTCAGAAACACAAGAGATCAGAAAGTCTGAGTATTATCAGAATAAGATCGACAATATAAGACTGGGAACCAATCTAATAGAAAGGATTATCATAACTTCAGGAGAAACTTTTTCATTCTGGCGGGCAATAGGAAACCCATCTCCAGAAAAAGGCTTTAAGATGGGTCGCAACCTGATAGATGGCAAACTCAAGGCTGACTACGGTGGAGGACTGTGTCAGCTATCGGGCATCATTTACCTGTGTGCGCTGAAAGCAGGACTTAGTATAAATGAGCGTTATAACCATACGGTGGATATTTATACCGAAGAAGAACGATTTACTCCACTGGGAGCCGATGCAACAGTAGTATACGGATATAAAGACCTGAGAGTAGTAAACCCCTACCCTTTTGATATCAGATTCGAATTCGAAATACAAGATGGCTACATGTCCTGTAACCTGCTAAGTACAAAACCGATAACAGAGCGTACGGTTGAGTTCAGACGAAAGAAATACCTAAACAGAGTCGTTGTTGAAACATTTTCGGATAATAAGTATCTCAATACATCGGAATACCTTATCTAAAAAAAAAGGTTGCTACAAATTTATGTAACAACCTCCTGTAAAGTGGTATTAGATTTTATCTATTTTTATCCAAAGGATAATCAATATGCATTCTTTTCGCCTTGCAGCATATTGGTTATTGTATAAACCATGATGCGGATATCAAGCCAGAAGCTCCAATTCTCAAGATACCAGATATCATATATCACACGGCCTTCCATCTCAGGAAGAGTCTTGGTTTCTCCTCTATAGCCATTTACCTGTGCCCAGCCTGTAATACCGGGTTTTACCAAATGGCGAACCATATATTTATTGATTATTTTCGAATAGTCTTCTGTATGCTTCAACATATGCGGACGAGGCCCCACCAGACTCATTTCTCCCCGCCATACATTAATCAACTGAGGCAGTTCATCGAGATTGGTTTTTCTGAGGAAATTCCCTATTTTAGTCTTTCTTGGGTCATTCAGCGTAGCCTGTACCTTGTCGCTATCATTATTGACCTTCATACTTCTGAACTTATAGCAGCCAAAGCTTTTGCCGTTCAGACCAGTTCTTTGCTGACGAAAATAAATCGGACCCGGAGACGATATTTTAATTATACTTCCTATTATCAGGTACAGAAAAGGATATACAGTGCATAAAAATACGGTTGATACCGAAAAGTCTACAAAACGCTTTATAACCCGATTGGTTATTCTGCCCAAAGGCTCACGGCGAATGGCAAGTATTAGTACATCACCACATTTATCCACCGTCATTTTACGTTTCAGATAATTCCGTAAATTGGGAACACTGTAAAAACGCAGCAGGTTATTTTCGCAATAATTAATAATCGGTAATATCTCATCCCTATGTTTAGAAGGTAATCCGCAGAAGACATCATCTACCTTATTGCTCGATAACCACCCCACTACATCTTCCGGATATCCCAACCACGACACACCTTCGGGAAAACCTTCCAATTCTTCATTAAAAGAAAAGACTCCCAACAGATTATATCCCATCTCGGATTGTTTCAACGTTTGAATTATTTCCAGCATATTTCCACCATCTCCCACAACCACCGCAGATCTGCTGTTTCTACCATAACTTCTAACATTCAATATCCAAAGTCTTAACGAAAGCTGTGCTAATACAATAAAAGCAAAAGCCACGAGATAAAACGGTACAACATATTTGAGATGTATAGCAGGCAGCATAGCAATGCTAAGCCCCGATAAAAACAGGAAAAAAGCTATTATAATAATCCTCGATACATGAGATACTATAACCTCAGGACGTACTATCCGCTTTTGCAATATAGCCCCGGCTATAAACAAACTCATGATATACGATACATTGCAGATAAGCCAGTATTGAAATACATAAGAATCAAAGGCTTCGATTCTCCGTTCCGTACCCAATAAAAAATAGAACGCAACACACCAAATATTGAGAACTAGTAGATCAACAAATTGAGTCGAAATCCTAAAGTATGTACTTTTACTTAAAGCATTATTCATTTTCTTTCAAATTTTAAATGTTTAACTTAAGACTAAACACTGATTGGCAGAGCATTTTTCTCTAGTGATTATACTGGCTACCAAAAAGTTGCAAATCTGTTTAGTTTAAAAAACTGATTCATAAGAGTATCGTTTGTGTTAGATGATAGGTTGCTATTGTCTTTTAAGTAAAAGTGAATATTTTCTGATATCAAAAAATGATATTTCAAAAAAACTAAAAATAGTAGGTGTGCCTTGCAGACGAGCCGTTTGTAAAGGATAACCGGAGAAGAATAAGCTCTCCTTCAATCTTTCTTGTGTTCTAATCTCGATTATCGTACTTCCGAACGGAAAAAGAATACGTCTGCAAGTATACCTACATCAACCACTGATTCGTATCTTGGACTCTGTTATAATATTCTCTAATATGACACTATTATTAATAGTGTACACACAGGTGTACTAAATGGGGGGAAGATCGTTATATGGATACGGTAGCTGCACGTACTCGGTTTACTTCCCTTCTCAGTAAAACATTATCGCGTATGCCGTAAATTTTCAAGAACTCTGGTATATTTCAGAAAACCAGAGGTGCATGTTTTATATCGTTTGGTTCGAAAATTATCTCTATAATTTATCGTCAGTTTGTATATAATTAGAGGTGGAAAACTTTAAACCTCTGTCTCGCACAATATCGTCTGTTCATACATCCTCGGTTCTTCGAGCCTCTCCAGCTGATAAGGAGAAATATAAGCTGTGGCAACAGACATTAGACCATCTACAGATACAACAACACGCCTGTCTCCTCTGATCCGTAAAAATTCGCCGACAACTCCAGCTAAAGGCCCTTGGGTAATACGGACTTTGTCACCCCGACGTAAAAGAACTTCAGACGAATCGAGATATATCAATTGATCGTCATAAGTTTTAGCTACGCTCAAAAAATTATTCATCTGATTTTCGGGAACTACCATCGGTTCGTTGCGGACTCTATCCATCATATAACGTACCGGAAAACGCAACTCCACCTCAGTCTTTACCTTATTCAGAACAGCTCTTGATGTCTTGACAAAAACAAGATTGTTTACAACCGGAACCAACACTTTGATTTTCTGTCCTTTTTTCTCTACATACTTGTAATGCATCGGAATAAAATTTTCGATATCAATCGTATCCAGATGATTTTTAAACAACATTTCTCTGTTGTATGGTATACGCATTACATGCCATACGATTTCAGTATTTTTCACTTTCAAAAAAATTTGAGATAAATAAACTTCTTTCTATAAATTAAGGTCTCAGACCTATTTATTAATTAGACAAGCATAAATATAACAGCATGTTACCACTATGAAACACCTCATCAAACACTGCTATTACATAGTTCGGATCGGACGTACCTTGGGGACACCAGAATTTTTTAACCCTGTATCGATCTTTATTTTATTTATTCAGAAAATTATTGAAACCCCTCTCCTATCTCAGCATCAGGATAAAATATAGCAAAACGCTAAACAATCTTTAATCTCTATCTATTACTTTTATTAGTTACACACTCTACATTAACCATTTCGAAACAATATGATTCAATAAAATCCACTTAACTATCATATTGATTTATCCTATTACAAAAATAAGTCATTTGTAAATACCAACTGTTTCATAAATAATCACTTTTATGTCATATATAGACCTTTGATCATTCTTTCTATCATTTTCATCATCTAACCGCACCCGACGAACGTATTATTCCGGGAGTTGCACCCAAATATTTTTTACAGAATGTATTAAAATGAGATGTCGATGAGAAATTGTATTCTTCACATATCTGCTTGAATGATTTTTGTCCGTGATTAAGCTCATAATATATATCTTCGGCCTTTTTCATTTTAAGCCATTGGGCGGGAGCCATATTAAAAACTTTTTTGAAACGCTTTTTGAAGCCTGACAAACTATAATATGCCAAATCGGCCAGATCCTGCTCGGTTTTTACTTTGCGATACGCATTATATATAAAATCAGAAAACACTCTGTCGCTTGATAATATCGGTTTAAAGAAATTTTCGATTTGCTGGCTTGTATAGCTTATATTCATTATGCAGATAAACTCCTGCACCTTTATTTCCATATACTGCGGTGTACATAATCCGGCATCACTGCACTGGCTCAATAACGACACATACAATATCAACAGATTATTCATATCAAGCACCGACAATTCGTCGGATGATTGCTTTTTCTCATTCAGCTCTTTATGCGAATAAGCCGAAGCCATATTACTTACAGTCCGTGATTTTTGCCCCTGAAAACATCCCGAAAGATTGATATTATAAGGAATCTTAAGCAGTACCATTTCGGATCTCTCTTGTGCGACCCCCGTAAAGTTAGAACCCAATGGTATTACCAGCATTTGGTTTCTGTCCAGTTCTTTTTCATAATATTTCGACATAGAGAAGTTCACTCTACCGTTTCGGATAAAAAGTATTTTAGAGTCACCGGGTGCAATTTCTAGAACTTCACCCTGGTCGACAATAAAAGTCTGGATTATATCGTGATCATAACCAAACTTATCGTCCAATACCTTTAAGTAGTTTAGAGTAACATCCTTTACCATAACTTTGTATGTTCTTTATTTATTGATCCGGGAAAAGGCCTCAGACCTTTTTATTTACATAGACACACACGCAACAAGCCTTTCGTGCAATAGTTGATTTCCCGGTATGCCTAGTATTTTTATTTAAGATTAAAATGGAATGTGCTTGAACAAGCCCCTTATAGACCCACCATAGACTAATGAGAAAGTAGAGTTAGAGTTATTCTGGGAATTCTTGGGGA
Organism: Indolivaga capnocytophagoides; assembly: GCF_036511535.1. Taxonomy (GTDB): domain Bacteria; phylum Bacteroidota; class Bacteroidia; order Bacteroidales; family Dysgonomonadaceae; genus Dysgonomonas_A; species Dysgonomonas_A capnocytophagoides. Next base: position 1,701,676 of record NZ_AP028867.1, read on the forward strand.
CACCAAAGATCTTATGTCCTCGGATAACCACTTTTATTTAAATAGAATCTATCTAAAGTATTCATTTTCTATCTCAGCGTCAGAATAAATTAGAAATACGAATTGAACCATCGAGTGCAGCGGCCAACACAACTATAGCAGCACTTCAGGTCTTCTTAAAATAATTACTCTCTATATTCTTATAACAAACACTTAATTATATATCATCAGCTACATTGAACTGATATACAGAAAAATATCCAAGAAGAAAACTTTGATTTCTTTCAATATAAAATATCTTTCTTTTTACGATTTTATATAGAAAAAAGATTATGAAATGATCTTTCTGATATAAGCTCGAGACTATGGAAACATATAAGACTTATATTTTGTTTATCGGCGTGTTCGTTTTTTTTTTAAGAAAAACTGATATTTTTTAATATCACACTGATATATATCAGATTATCCGAATAAAAATAATTCAAAAAAAAATCCTGCTACCGAATAAATCTGGGTAACAGGATTTTTTTCCTTATTTCAAAAATTGAATCCTTATTTCAAAGTAAATTTCACTTTTGATTTTATATCCGAAGACGAAGCACCGATCAGAGCCTCGAAATCTCCGTTTTCGGCAACCCATTCATGCTTAGCTGCATCGAAAAAGCTTAAAGCCGATTTGTCGATAGACATCGTAACTTCTTTTTCTTCACCTGCTTTCAGATATACTTTCTCAAAACCTTTCAACTCCTTTAATGGACGGGGCAATGAGCTTTTCAGATCACTTATATAAAGCTGAACAATCTCAGCTCCGTCTCTTGCTCCTGTATTCTTCACTTTCACGGTAAATGAGATCTTTCCGTCACGGGTAACTTCTTTTTTATCGGCTGTTACTTTACCGTATTCAAACGTAGTATAGCTCAATCCGTATCCGAAACTGAACAATGATTTAATCTTTTCTTTATCAACCCAACGGTAACCGACAAAGATACCTTCTTTATAATCAGCTTCTTTATTTACACCGGGATAAGCATCCAGTTTATGAGCACCAACATCATCCAATTTTACAGGAAATGTAAACGGCAGTTTACCCGAAGGATTTACATCACCAAGCAGGATAGAAGCCAATGCTGTACCCGATTCTGTTCCGTTATACCAAGTCTGAACGATAGATGGTACTTCTTTGACCCAAGGCATTGCAACAGCATTACCCGACACATTCACCACTACCAGATTCTTATTTGCTTTAACCAGTTCCGAGATCAATTTATCCTGATCATAAGGTAAGCCCAAAGACTTACGATCATGCCCTTCGCTGTCCTGATTATCACTTTTATTAAGACCTCCGATAAAGATAACCACATCAGCAGATTTAGCCTGATTTACAGCATCGGCTATCAATTCCGATTCTGAACGAGTTTCAGTCAAATCCTGTCCCGAGTGTACACCATTGTAATTTCCGCTGGCATCACCTACATATCCTCTTGCATAAACAACCTCAGCCTGAGATCCTACACGCTTTTTAATTCCGTCTAAAGGAGATACTTCGTATCTGGCTTTCAACGAAGAACTTCCTCCGCCGACAGTCATCGCTTTGATGGCATTTTCACCTACAACCAATATTTTTTTAGTCTTATTGAGGTCGAGAGGCAATACTGCATTATCGTTTTTAAGAAGTACAATTCCTTCTTCTGCAATATGACGTCCTGCCAAGGCATGTTCATCAGTACCAAACGATCCCCAAGGACGTTTTGTATTCATTGTTGTACGGAATGCAAGACGAAGAATATTGCGGACTTTTTTGTCTACTTCTTCCTCTTTCACTTCGCCTGATTTCAATAATTTCAAAAACGGTTTAGACAGATAATAGTTATCATAAGCGTTGCTTGTTCCTTCGCTCAGACCATTTGTCCAAGAACCGAATTCCATGTCCAAGCCATGATAAATTGCTTCCTGAGTACTGTTTACACCACCCCAGTCAGACACAACAACTCCATCAAAACCCCATTCGCCGCGAAGAATGTCATTCAGCAAATATTGATTGTGGCAAGCCCACTGACCTTTGTACTTATTATAAGCTCCCATAATAGCCCAGGCTTTTCCTTCCTGCACAGCAGCTTTAAAAGCAGGCAGATATATTTCGTACAAAGTACGGTCGTCTACATTTACATTTACAGTGTGACGGTCCACCTCCTGATTATTCAGGGCAAAGTGCTTTACACATGCGGCAACACCATTGGCCTGTACGCCCTGAATGTAAGGTACAACCATTTTTGAAGCTAAAAACGGATCTTCTCCCATATACTCGAAGTTACGTCCGTTTAATGGAGTACGGTAAATATTTACACCAGGACCCAGTAATACATTTTTGTTTCTGTAACGGGCCTCTTCTCCTATCGATTTTCCGTACAGAGCCGACATATCTTTATTCCATGTGGCAGCCAAAGCCGTAAGTGCAGGAAAAGCGATACAAGAATCGTTAGTCCATCCTGCCTGATCCCACTCGTCCCACAATACTTCGGGACGTATACCATGAGGGCCGTCTGTCATCCAGTTTTCGGGTATTCCCAAGCGAGGTACACCCGCCGAACTGAATTTAGACTGAGCATGACACATCGCCACTTTTTCTTCCAGAGTCATTCGGGAAAGAGCATCCTCTACCCGCTGTTCTATTGGTTTGCTCTCATCCAGATATACCGGAATGGAATTCTGCGCTATCACAGGCATAGCAACCGAAGCCATAAAGAGAAAACTCAATAATAATTTCACTTGATTTAGCATGATTTAGTTATTTGAGATTAAAGATCATAAGATCTGTATTTATGATTATTTTTCATGGATTGCAAACTGATGACCGAGTTTATGCCTATTCGAGGTCTCAAAAAGATTCTCTTGTATTCGGTTTGTAGTATATCTGTAAACAAAAATACAATAAAACCTCCGATATATAAGTACTCAACAGTACATACCGACCTCACAAAAACCTCTCAACTTACACATAAAACACACAAGGCGGATGATTCTTATTTCCAGATACAAGATATAACAGACTGAGCAGGTACAATATAGCTGAACGCTTTATCGCCAAGTGCTACCGTTACCGTTTTTTGCTCCTGATTTTCGTTCAGCAAAACAACAGAATAACTTTTATCGGGATTCTCAAACGCCGAATAATATATCTTCTCATCTGTTTTTCCTTCCGATTTTATACGGAAACTTCCGGGTTTAATAACTTTCGAAAGATGAGCCATCGTATAATAATGGCTGTTCTTATCCATAGTCTTATAATCATTAGAATCAATAGTTATACAACCCAGGCAAATATCACATCCTCCGGGACGGTCCGGTCCGTGGTTATCATCAAGCATATAATTCCACATGATCACAGCTTTATTGAAGTTATTGATACTGCCTATACAAACCTCACGCATATTCCACATCAGATCTTTAGCAAAAGAATACCCTTCACCCCATAATCCGATAGACATTTCGGTAAAATACAGGTTCTTATCGGGATAAGCATTATGCACAGTCAGCAGTTCTTCTTTTTCACCTCCATAAGCATGGTACGCAGCTCCGTCAATGTATTTCGCGGCATTAGCATCTTCATATATTTTTACCGGATATTGTCCCTGGTCGTAATTCTCTGATTTATCGTTATCATAATTGTAGTTATGGTCATACACTACAATCTTTGTTTTGATACCGGCTTTTTCGAAAGCAGGGCCCAGAGCGTCTCTGACAAAATCACGCTGCTCCTGCCATGTCATATACAAAGACATCGAATTACCCCGATTGAGAGGTTCATTCTGAATAGTCGTCGCATCAATCTTGAAACCTTCCTTTTCCATAGCCTGAATGTATTTTACAAAGTAAGCGGCATAATCCTGATAGTATTTAGGATTGAGCTGTCCACTTGTCCACGAATCGAAAGGCTTCAGTTCTTTCAGGTTATTTACCTTCATCCATTTCGGACAAGACCAAGGTGAGGCCATTATTTTCACTTCGGGATTGATTGCTTTTATTTCTTTCAGGATAGGGAAAAGGTCTCGCTTATCATATTCGTTAATCGCGAAATTCTCTAATCCCGGTTTGTCGCAATAAGTGTATTCATCTAACGAAAAGTCGGACGCTCCGAGAGATATACGAATATAACTGTATCCGTATCCGTCTTTCGGATCGAAAGTTTCTTTTAATATGGCAGTTCTATCTGCCGGAGCCATCTTCAACAGATTATAGCAACTTGATCCGGTTATTGCAGCACCAAAACCATCCATTTCCTGATATTTCTCTTCAGGATGCAATGTTATAATATTATCCGTAGACTCGACATCTGATTTTGCCATAAGCATAACCGAGTCTTTTTGCATGGTCTTTGTTTTATCGGCAGTAGTGGTATATATATCCACAACAGACTTTTCGGTACATGCAAATAATAGTGAACAGCTTATCGCAAGATAAAAGATTTTTTTCATGAGGTTCTCGTTATCTGAAGGTCTCAGACCTATTTATTGATTCACAAAGTATAAAAACGACAGAACTCTATACACCTGTATATATGTCATTAATACTTGCTTTTATTAAAAAGGAAGATCGCATAATTAGTTTATTATGCGGTCTCCTTTGCATTTATATTTATTTCAACAGGAAAGATGCTACCGACGAATTCGGCACACTATACACAATACGTTTTCCGTTGGTTTGATCTTTGACTGTCATATTTATATTATTTCCCGATTCGTTTACAACAACAAGCCCTCTGCTACCATCAGGATTAAGGAATGCTGTTGCTGTAGCTCCTTCAGGAAATGCTCCGGTAAACGATGTCGAAATCATTTTCGCTCCTGTACGGCATACTTTACTGAAATGGCTCAACATATAATATTCCAGTTCTTTTTTGGCATCATCACCATCAATGGTAACAATACCACGGCAATCTTCGCAGAAAGTCCCTCCGGGTGTTACAGGACCATGCTGAGAGTTTAATGCAATATTAAACATCATAAAGTTGCTCGATCCGTTCTGCATACATGGAACCATAAAATCCGAGATATAATAAAACATAGTTTCCATTTCGGTTCCTGTATTCCAATCACCGCCGGATAGTTCGGTTTCGTATATGCTCTTCGTTGGAAATGCGGTTTTCACTTCATTGATAGCCGAAGGTTTCCCTGCATATCCGTGAAAAGCCGTTCCATCGATATAAGGATTTGCCACAGCATCACTCAATACATTTATGGCATAGTTATAAATATCAAAATTATGATCGAGAACCAATATTTTGGTAGTTATGCCTGCCGCCTTAAATTTAGGCCCGATATACTTACCGATAATTTCGGCCTGTTCCTGCCACGACATTTTCATAGAAGGGTGAACACCCGATTCGAAATCAGCCTCATTCTGTAAGGTAATAGCATCTATGGTTATGCCTTCAGCTTTCATCGCCTGAACATATTTTACGAAATAAGTCGCATAATCGTCATACACTTCTGGTCCTTTCAAAGTACCAAGATTGAGTTTACCCGAGCTTTTCATCCATGCAGGTGGAGACCATGGGCTGGCTATTAATTTAATATTGGGGTTAATAGACAGAATCTCTTTCAGAACAGGAATCAAGTCCCTTTTATCTATCTCAGGGATGGCAAAGTTTTCAATGCCCTGCTTATCGCAATATGTGTAGAGATCCATAGAAAAATCAGATGCACCGATAGCAATTCGGATACTTTCGAGTCCGGCTCCTTCTTTTGTATCGAACAGATCTTTCAATACCTGTGCTCTCTTTTCTACCGACATTTGTTGCAGCAGATAAGCCGACGATCCGGTTAATGTACCCCCAAAACCATCTATGGTCTGGTATTTAGTCGAAGGATCTATACGTACAACCACATCGGTTATGTCATTCGTATAATCAATAGACAGTTCCTTGTTCAGGTATATTTTAGATTGTGTTGTAAGCCACATTCTCACCTCATTGTTTTCGGTCGGATTCTGCTCATTATCATCCGAAAATCCCGAATCGGTATTATAATCGATGCAAGAGGTTGCCAAAAGCAAGGAGAATATAGGAATCAAATATTTTTTCATATTCTTTTGAGTCTTTAAGTACCGGAACTACTTACTTTTCGGGTGAGTAGTCCGGTCATTGTTTATAAGATTCGTTAATCAAGGCAGAGTTACCTTTTCGGCAGTAACGACTTTAGTTGCCAGATTGATGGTTATTTTATAGTTCCCCGATACAGCTCCTTCTGCAGGATACCAGTTTCCATCATTTTTACCCAGATCGGTGTCTTTTGCGATGAGTGCAGGCATAGTAAATGTGGATGATTTCTTTTCATTCGCCCAGTCTCTGTTCTCGAAAGGTTTGAAGTTTGCTTTTGATGCATCAAAATAAACAGTCGCCTGATAAGTATCCGCAGCTACTTTACGGAATATTATCGCTTGCAGCGGAGCATTGAAATCCCATGCTGTATGCGCCTCGGGTTTCACCTTAGACGGATATCCCAACCCTTCGCCGCATGTCAGCAGGATATTAGGATAAGCTCTGTCCTGAGGTTCAACAAGCATTACTTTCCGGGTAGGACTGTAATACAAGTCATAGCTACCTGCATCGCCTGTAAATTTCACTTTATCATCAGCAGTACGTTCAAAATAATCCATATTATAAACCACATCAGTTGAAGCCAATTCATCGAACAATGTTACTTCCTGATTCTTTTCGAATGTACGGGTAAGCTTTTTAAACGCCTCATTACTTGCTGTTACATCACCGAAATTATCGAGAATAAGATCATTCGGATTCAATTTGCTACCAACAAGGGTTGTTGCGAACTTATAATTATCAAAAACCACCTGAGTGATATAATCAACGCCTTCTGATGTTGTTGTAATATAATCGCCGGTCTCATCAACTAACTGAACAGCACCGCCTTTTAAACCCCATACACGTCCTGAGAAGTCGATCTGATTATCATCAGTCAGCTTTTCGGCAATACGGTAACGGATATTATTTGACTTGATTTTCACCTCCGCCGACTCGTATTTGTCAGACTTTTCGGATTGAGCCGTCAATGGGTAAACAGTACCATTATCCAATACCAGATACAGTTTGCTGTAATAGGCTCTCTTGCCTTTCAGACCCGAAATATTTCCTTGAGTCTGATCACCTTCCACGTTAGTCAAAGTGAGCAATACTTCAACATCGGCATTATCGGGTAATTCGGCTGCATACGCAACTTTGAACTTCGCCGAAACTTCAGCTTTATTTCCTGCAGTACGGATGGTTTGCTGAGCAATGAGTACGTCATTCACAACCATTTTCATCTCCAATGTAGAAAGAGGAGTTGCTTCGTCTGCCACTTTAGCTGTGATTGTAACCGAATCTCCATATGTAAATGTTCCGGGATTGATCGCAGCATCCTCTATAACAGGAGTCGAATGAGGATAAACAGTCCGGGAATCTTCTTCTTCACACGAAGACAGAAGCAAAGCTCCGGCACATAAGCCCCATATTATATTTTTATAGATATATTTCATAATCTTTTGCTTTTAAGGTCTCAGACCTTTTTATTCTTATTGATATTCGGTAAACGAGTTTACTGATCTAATAAATAGCTCCGTGACCTCAATAACCCGGATTTTGGGTAAGATTTACATTCAGATCGAGTTCACTCTGAGGAATAGGCCATATCAGTTTATTTTCATTCAGGCGAGAAGCATATGTATTCTGATGATCGGTACAAGCCTGCATTACCTGAATAAAACGTCCCCGACGTTTCAAATCCATCCATCTTTTACCTTCGAATGCAAATTCGAAACGGTTCTCGTTTTCGATAGCCAAACGCATGTTATCTTTGCTGGATGCTGTAGTATTAGGCAGCTTAACACGTGTACGTACCAGATCTACCAATCTTTTAGCCTCACTCAGATTTCCTAATTCGTTTTCGGCATCAGCCAATAGTAAAATAGCTTCCGGCAAACGGAACAGCACAATATTTCCGGCTTCCTGCGATCTCAGTTTGTAGCAATAAGGGTATTTGTTAGACGGCCAATACTTGTCAGTCCATTTACCTGTAACATCACCAAACATAATTGATGCATCTCTACGTATTGTATCTTTTGCCGAAGTAAAAGCTCTGTAAAGATCCTGACTGGGTGTATTAAACTTTTTCCAGTCGATACCATAAAACATCTGAGCCCCCCAGTTGCCCAATGTAGACCAACTGTTGTAATCGACTTCGAATATCGATTCCTTAGTATGTTCATTTACAAGATTTACACTTGGCAATACTCCATTCGAAGGCGTTTCGGCTACAGCAAACAGATCGTTATAATTGTCCATCAAACCATAACGAGTGTCCGACACTACTGCCTGAGCATATTGTTTTACTTTATTCCAGTCGGTATTAGCCACACCGTCTTTAGTCGCATATACCTGCGCCTGTATCAGATGCACAAATGCTTTGGTAATCTTAAACTTATCAGTCGAATAATCCATTACACCCGATTCGGCAACTTCGAGATCGCTTACAATCTGTGCATAAATACTATCAGTTGATGATTTAGCCGGATACAGCAGCGGATATATCTCATCGATATTATCGAGGCTTATTTCAGGGATATATTGAGTAATTAAAGGTACACTTCCGTAAATCCTTACCAGATTGAAATAACATAACGCCCTCATAAAGTGAGCATCTCCACTGATTTCACCTCTGCGTTTTTCGGTCAATGCAGAATCTTTGATTTTAGGAATCCATTCGATAATTGTATTAGCTTTGGATATCTGAGAATACATGTAGCCCCAATCTCTTTTCACTCCGCCATTAGATGCAGCGATACGAAGTTCGTCAAACTGCATAGTCTGATCTTTTGGTTCTCCGGCATAAGCATTATCCGCTTGAGCATCATTCATTATATACCAGTCGAGCTGCCAGAATTCCGATCCGTAATCGCTGTAAGCTCCGGTCAACAACTGTTCCATCTGAGTAGCAGTTGTATACTCGGTTGCATGGTCTTTATCTCCCGACCCCCAATTTTCGTTGGTAAGTTCCGAATCGGGTGATTCATCAAGGAAACTGCTGCATGAGCTTAATGCCAGACATGCTACTGCTCCACAAAGTAGATATTTTATATTGTATTTCATTGTTAGCTTCTTTTAGTATTGATAAACCTTAAAAAGTCAGATTAAGCCCGAAAATAAATGAACGGGACTGTGGGTATGTACCGTAATCGATACCTAATTGAGCCGCATTACTTCCTGTCCAGCTTAGTTCGGGATCATAACCTCTGTATTTTGTTAGAGTAAACAGGTTATTTACAGTTCCGTATATATTCAGTTTCGATAATCTTAGAGTATTAAGTACTTTTTGATCGAAAGCATAAGACAATGTCAACGATTTTAAACGGATAAAAGAACCATCCTCAACAAAACGTGTCGAATTCAATACATTGAAAGATCCCACAACAGCCCGAGGTACATCTGTAATCATTCCGGGACGCTGCCATCTGTTCAATACGGCTGTCGATTGGTTTTTCGAATCGCTCATCGACTCCAACTCTATTCGGGAAGCATTGAAGATATCGTTACCGTATGATCCGTTAAAGAATGCACTCAGTGTGAAGTTTTTGAATGAAAAATTCTGAGTAATACCGAAAGTAAAATCAGGTTGAGCATTACCGATTATTGTTCGGTCACCGGGATCAGCCACTTTATTTGCATCTACTCCATTCACTCCATTGTTATTCAAATCCTTATAAACGATATCACCGGTTTCGGGATCAACACCTTGAGCTATATATCCATAAAAGGATCCTAAAGGCAGACCTTCTCTGATCATAATAACATCATCTCCATTGGTCTCTATATTAGCTGCAGTAAATTGTTTCGTAAGACCTAGTTTTGTCAGTTTATTACGGTTAAATGACATATTCACACTGGCATCCCATTTGAATGCTCCGGTCAGTATCTGTCCGTTAAGATTGAATTCCAAACCTTTGTTCACCATCTCTCCGCCATTTCTCATTGGCAGATCTACACCTACTGTTGCAGGCAAGGTGATATACAATAATAGGTCAGTCGTTTTCTTATAATACAAATCAAATTCTCCTGTCAATCTCGAATTAAAGAGAGTGAAATCCAATCCGGCATTGTATTGTGTCGTAATCTCCCATTTCAGATCGCGGTTTCCCAGTCGTCCCGGTTTTACAGCAGGCCCTTGGCCGGTTTCTTCCCTTCTGGTAATAGTGTATTTATCGTAAGAATCATAATCTCCGATTCCTCCCTGATTACCATTACGTCCCCAGCCGATTCTAAGTTTGGCATCATCCACTACTTTTGTAAGAGGCTCAAAGAATTTTTCACTTGAGAAACGCCATCCGGCAGACAATGAAGGGAAATATGCCCACTTATGATATAACTTAGAAGAGCCATCGGCACGGAAATTAGCAGTAAACAGATAACGGCTCTCGTAATCATATTGTACTCTGGTCAGATATGACATCAGCGAGTTTCCATTCTTTTCGGTTTTCGCATTATTAATTTTATTAGCCATGTTTAAAGTCATGGTCTTGTATGTTGTACCTTTTACAAAATCTTCGAGAGACATATATGCATTTTCGTGCCTGTATCTTTGCATAGTAATACCGGCTAATGCACTGAAATTATGCTTTCCTTCGAATTTCTTATTGTATGATAAGATATTTTCACTTTGCCATGTCAGGTAATTATCATCTGCATGTTCACCTCGACCATTGGCCTGACGACCGTATTGAGTTTTAACCGGATCAATAAATTTGTCCCACGAATGATCTGTGTAATCAACCGAAAAACGAGGTTTGAAGTGTAAACCTTCAAGAATTGTAAAGTCCAGTTCGAGATTACCCATAAAACGGTATTCCCGATTCATATCATAAGTATCGGTTTGTCCATAAGGGTTTTCGCGCGACGACTGGTTTGGGTCGGCTTTGTACTGCCCCTCATTATCTGGATCCCAGATCGGAATATTAGGAGGAGTATTCAAGATAGACATAATCACACCACCGCGACCGGCATTCGCATTGTCGGTCACATCCCGACGGGCATTCCGTGCAAAGCTAAGATTAGACGTAACTTTGAACCAAGGTTTGATATCGCTGCTCAAATTTGTACGGAAAGAATACCTATCGTAAGTAGCAGGTTTAATAATACCATCTTCTTTCTGATAACCACCGGAAACATAATAATTTACTTTATCGGTACTACCAGAAAGAGAAACCTGATAATTCTGCTGCACACCAGTTCCATACATTTCTTTCGCCCAATTGATATAGTTTTGGTTGGTACGATCCATACTGAAACCAACTTCATCCATCAAATCGTAATACTGCGCAGTATTTAGTGTCTTAATTTGCTTTGCAACATTCGAAAAGCCTGCGTACATAGATAAATCTATCTGAGTACGTCCTTTTGCTCCTTTTTTGGTAGTAATAAGCACTACCCCATTTGCCGCACGGCTACCGTATATTGCAGCTGAAGACGCATCCTTCAGAATCTGCATACTTTCGATATCGTTTGGTGAAACATTAGTAATATCATTTGTAATGATTCCGTCTACCACATAGATCGGATCATTACCGGCATTCAGAGAAGTAGCTCCACGCACACGTACCTGAAGACCGACCCCGGGTTTGCCCGATGGTTGCACCACCTGTACACCGGCAGCTTTGCCCTGAAGAGCCTGTTGTGCCGAAATAATAGGACGGTCTGCCCAATCATCAGCAGATACGCTTGCTACCGAAGTCGTAAGGTCGGCCTTACGTTGCGTACCATACCCGATTACAACCACCTCATTCAGTTGTTTTGAGGATTCTTTAAGAGACATATTCAATGTGCCTTGTTTTGCCTGTATTTCCACAGGCTCATATCCCATATATGTAAATACAATGATAGAATTTTGCGGCAGATTATTGAGTGAATACTTTCCGTCGATGTCTGTCATTGTCGCATTAGCCCCACCTTTCAGGCTAACCGATACCCCGATAAGGGTTTCTCCTGACGATGCATCGGTTACCGTTCCTTCAACTTTGATATTGCCTTGGGCAAAAACAATCTGAGGAAGCAGCAAAGCAACAACGAGACAAATCTTGTACAAGAATTGTTTACTTCTACACTTCATGGTTTCTTTAGATTTTAATGATTTAGTTTTAATGTAAGTTATTCTTAAGGACTCATGCCTTTTTATGATTGTCATAAATCAAGGATGAGATTATCCCCTTATCCGTACCTCTTTTCTTGTAAGGTTAATTCTGCTTCATCATTTCATGTTCTTTCTGGTTTTTGAATTTAAAATAGACTAAGTAGAAAATCCTATTTAATGATATATTATTTCATTTTGACCTCCTGTTGTACCTATGCTTATAAAAACAATAAAAAGGTCTGAGATCTTAAGATAAGCATACGTTGCTTAATATTTCAAAATTACCCGCACAAACCACTCCTCCTTCTTCTTAAATAAAAAAAGTAGTAAACATAAATAATTAAATAATTAATAATAAGATAGTTATATATACAAAAACAGGGCTAAAAAGTAGTGAATTTAAATAAATTTAAATAAAATGAGAGCATTTAATGATATACATTTAGCACAGATAAGCTCTGGCTGTTTTACTAACCAAAGCAATAAAAAAAGTTAAAAAAAAGACAGGCTTATCTAATTTTTTGAATAATCCCTATTTTCATAACCTGATTCTCAAATTCGTCTCTCGATACAGCGGCTTTATTCCTTGCCTTGGTGCGGTAGTTATATATTGTACTCAAAGAGTATCTGAGAAATCCGGCAATCTTCACACTATCCGTAATACCAAGACGTATAAGCGCAAAAATACGCAATTCGGTATTCAGCAGTTCTCCCGGTTTAAGCTGCACTTGTTCTTCTTTTATCAGTAAAGAGTTGAAGCCCTCAACAAACCCGGGATAAAGGTTTAAGAAGATATTATCGAACTGTTTGTACAGTTCCTCCAATTCATTATCTACAATGGTGGTAGATTTAAGCATTTTGAAAAGCTCATCGAGCTGGTTATTCGCAGCCTTTTTATTCAATGATTTCCGGTAATCCTCTAGCTTTCCGACATAGGTAGAGCATAAATCAAAGAAATGTGCTATATATTCTTCTTTGATATGATTGGCCTCCGACAACTGCAAATTCACATCATTCAGCTGACTATTGGTATTTGTCATGTCTTCATTCATATCTATAAGCTTGACGTTGGCTCGATACAGTTCCTTTCTTATTCTCGAAACCCGCTTCATTTGCTTATATACATATATAACAGCAACGACCAAACATAAAACCAAAATACTGGTAAAAATCAAAAATCTTTTCAGTTCGCTCTTTTGCTTGTATTCCTTTGCCAAATAAGCTGTATTTATAATCGTAAAGAACTCGGATATTTCGATAGTTCTGAATCTTACATTACAAAAAACAGCATCTTCTATTGCCGATTTTGTAAGTTTATATGCCTGATCGATATTTCCTTCTTCATAATAAGTAGAAGCCAGACTTTGCAACGAAGCATTATCCTTAATAGCATTGCGTATATCACAAATTGCGGACATAGCATAATACTGTTTCTGTAACTCCAGATTATGCTTGTTTTTATAAGCAGTCCCCAACAAATAAGTAACCATCGCATAATTAGGGTCGTCGGGCGATACATCTTTTAGTAAAAGCGTGAGCCTGTTGGTCGCAATCTCTAACTGCCCCTGATATAAAATCTTTTCAGCATATGCTATACGATACTGAAATGAATGCGGATCAAGTATGGTCAATAAAGAATCACGATAAGCCTCATTCTTCTGAAAATAAGTATGCCGGCTGTTACTCTGGGCATAATGCCCGTAAAACTGGCTGTAAGCTTCAAAATAAAGAGGAAGTAATTTTTCGCTTAAAGCCTGTCTGTTTATGGCATTCAGTATCTGCTTAGATTCCAAATAAATTCCGGAAGCCGAATATAACAACGAAAGTTTCAGATTGGTCTCGTCTATCATATCCTTATCGTGCAGAATAGCTGCTATCTCCTGATTCTTTTCCACATAAAAAATCGCAGAATCTATCTTATATTTCTTATATTCTGCCGATAACTTCATATTGATATCGTATTCCTGAGCCTTCAGCAGATTCGGTGTATCCAGCAGTTCTTTAAGTCCGTTTATCTTCTGCTCTTTCTTATCTATATATACTGCCTTATTATTCAGTTCCCTATTTAATATAGAAAAAACCGAATCAGCCTCATTCTTAGAATACAAGTGTATACTTACAGTACATATAAATAATATGGTAAATATAATTCGAATCATGGTCACAGATTTATATTATGGTTGAGCAACGGTTTAATTTGAACAGAGCAAATATTAAACCGTTACTAAATTATACACAAATATATACAATGCAATAAGTATTCGCTGAGTAAAAAAACAAAAGCTTGAAAAACAAGGGAATCCCTTGGCATCATAAAAGTAAATAAAAGCCTGAATATATAACAATTACCGCCTCTTGTGTCAGGTAAGAATACTCAAAATAAAAAAAGCAGGGAGATTTTTGTTTGAATATCAAGGAAAAGGTTTATTTTTGCGACAGCAATTTTAGGATGAGGGCGTCTGCCCTTTATTTTCGATGAAATTGACACTGATACTAAATTAAAAATATACTATAGAAAATGTCGAGCAGAAAAGAACGCGAGTTGAATGAAGAGAAAGACTGGAACAAAATTGACGAAGCTGTAATATCGTCGGGTAACTTCCTTTTTAAATACCAAAAGCAACTTATAATAGCTGTAGCCGCATTAATAGTCATTATTGGCGGATATTGGGCTTACAAAGTTTTCATCGTTGAGCCTAAAACACAAGATGCGCAAGTAGCATTATTTAAAGGTGAACAATATTTCCAATCAGGAATGGATTCACTTGCTCTTAACGGCGACGGCAACGGATATATCGGATTCATCGGAATCATCAGCGAATACGGTTCTACCAAAACAGGAGATTTGGCGAAAGCTTATGCAGGACTGTCATATGCTCGTTTAGGTCAATACGAACAGGCTTTGAGCTATCTTAAAGATTTCAGCGGCGGTGACGATATGGTTACACCTGCTGTAAAAGGAGCTATCGGCGATTGCCTTGTAAATACAGGTAAAGCAGAAGATGCAATTTCGTATTTCGAAAGTGCAGCTAAAGATGCGGACGATGCTTTACTGAGTCCTATTTTCTACAAAAAAGCAGCTATCGTTTACCGCGATCTTAAAAAATATGACAAGGTTATAGACTTATTTACTAAAATAAAAAATAACTATATGGCATCACCCGAAGCAGCAGAAGCCGATAAATACATCGCAGAAGCTAATATCCTGAAGGGTGGCAACTAAGATATCAAGTCTTTCAAAAAATACAAATCCTAAAGTTTTGTCAGCAATGGCAAAACTTTATTTTTTTGAATAAATCTGTCTATCTTTACAGTCTGAATAATCATAAAAAAAACAAATATATAATTATGGCAACAGCATATCATAATTTATCATCATACGACCCGGCAACTGTTCCTTCGGGCGAAGATATGAAAATCGGCATTATTGTAGCCGAATGGAATGACAATATAACTTATGCACTTCGTGACGGAGCTTGCAATACTCTCTTGAAAAATGGAGTTAAGCCCGAAAATATTTTGGTTGACTATGTCCCGGGAAGTTTTGAACTTATATACGGAGCGCAGACTTTTGCCGATGTACACGAATTGGATGCTATCATTGTATTAGGCAGTGTGGTAAGAGGTGATACCCCCCATTTCGATTACGTTTGCGGTGGTGTAACTCAGGAAATAGCACGTCTGAATGTTATGCACTCAATTCCTTTTATCTTCGGCTTGCTTACTACCGATGATATGCAGCAGGCATTGGATCGTGCAGGAGGAAAACATGGAAATAAAGGAGATGAATGTGCGATTGCAGCATTAAAAATGGTAGACTTCAGCAGACGCAATTCTCAATAAAAGATAGACATACGCTAGACTCTAGCCGCATACAAAATTGTAAATTATCTGATTCATAAAGATAGTTTACAATTTTTTTTGTACTTTTCAAATTCTATGTTTTTATACACACTAACTAATTTATTAAAACCTTACAAAAATGAGAAAATATCACACGGAACACTATTCGCAAGGTTACAGCTACCTCAATTTACTGACAATCGCGGCTCTATTAATCTCTGCATCTATATTTGCAGGTTGCAGTGATGATGACAACGACAATTGGGAAAAAACAAAACTAGAAGGACGCCCCAGCAGAATAACATCTTCAACGAATGGATCAATTTACTTCTATTATCAATCCGATAAGCTTATCAAGATAAAAGAAGATAAAGGCTCTACTTCTAATTTCAAATACAACGGCAATGAATTAATAGAAGTAACCTACTCTCCTACAGACAAAAATGTAGCGGATGGCAATAGCATTACAACCTTTTCTCGAGAAGGCAACATCATCACCGCAAAAAGCAGTGGAGAACCGAGCTTCTATGCCTATACTCAAGAGATAGAATTAGGAGACAACGGACTACCTGCAAAAATCTCCGACAAAAGCTTAAAAGAACCCGGCCCCGAGGGTAAAGATCTGATTATGGCAGCTCCCACATATATTTTATATACGTATGATGATTCAGGGAAGAATCTTATTGAAAAAAGGATCTATGATGCCAAAACCAACCAGTTAATGACGACATACAACTATTCGTACGATGGCAAATATGGAACTATCAGTAAGAATGGGCTGCCAGCATGGTATAATATCTATATTGAAAACCAATATACCTATCACTTTATATATCTAAACTATGCAAACAACCTCACAAAGGTTGAATTTATAAATAATGCAGAAAATTATTCTGTACCAACGACATTTTCCTACAAATACACAGATAACGGCTATCCATCAACTGTGGTATCGAATACAAAAGACGCAGACGAAGGTTCTCCCAGTTATACAATCGAATATTGATAAAACAGAAAAACGACAACCCATCAGGGTTGTCGTTTTTTATATAAAAAAAGGCACACCAAAACGGCATACCAATACATTCTGAAAAAATAATTAAGGCCACAGATCTATTTATTGCCCATCCAAATACAACTACGATAGGTAGTTATTACCTTAAAACAAGACATTAAACACCTACTGTGACTTACATACAGTTTTAACGACTTGTATTTACCACCCACTTTTCGTCTTTCAACGGAACAAATTCTTTCATACGGCAAAGCAAGTCTTCAATATCATCACTAACGATAAGCAAATCGGCATGTTCTTTTTTCAGAAAACCATTCTTACTCATGTCTCCGACAAATTGAACAAGCGAATCATAATAGCCATCAACATTCAATAAGCCCAACGGTTTCTTATGAAGCGCCAATTGCGCCCATGTCAGCATTTCGAACAACTCTTCCATCGTACCGAATCCTCCGGGTAAAGTGATAAATCCGTCAGCAAGTTCACTCATCATAGCTTTGCGCTGATGCATTGTATCTACAAGAAATGTTTCGGTCAATGACATATGCTGAAGTTCTTTTTCAGCCAGAAAACGAGGTAATACCCCGGTAACAGTTCCACCTACCGACAAAGCACCATCGGCAACTGCTCCCATCAGACCAACACGCGCACCTCCGTATACCAGATTGAGGTGTTGTTTTGCTATGGCAGCACCCAGTTCATGAGCCTTAATCATAAAATTTTTGTCTGAGCCTTCGCTCGATCCACAATATACTGCAATACTTTTCATTCTTTATTTCATTTTTAAGATATCCAAAGATACTCTTTTTTGTTTTCGATACGGTTACGGTTTAATGACGAAATAATGAATAAAAATCACAAAACAAGCAACACAAGCAAGGCCAGTACAATTATACCGAATACAACAGCTATTATTCCAAATACTGATTTAGGAGCATCATTTAGTTTCATAAATCGTTTTATTAGTTTTTATCAAAGGGTATAAAAAAAAGCACTTACATTGCTGCAAGTGCTTTCTGCTCAATGGTCGGGATGACAAGATTCGAACTTGCGACCACACGCCCCCCAGAGGCGTATTTTTGTTTTATATCTCTTTGTAGTTTCAATATATTTTATTATATTTATATAATAATCAACATGTTAAAAATTATCCAATTTTATACATAGTTAGATTTTTTCTGCAACGATTGTGCAACGGAAGAGAAAAATGCAACGGAAATGCAACGCTTTTTTCATGTATTTATAATAAAAAGTTATGGCGAAAAAGAAGATTTGGAACTACAAATTAGTAACAGAGTTTGATAAGATGTTGAAGGATGGTACTTATCCGATAGTGATAAGGATAAACCTCAACGGACAACGTAAGCAAATTGCTTTAAATATATCTGCTACACCCGAACAATGGGACTCATTGCAAGGACGATATTCTACAGACAAGAGAAAAAAGACGAACTTGCATCCAGATACTGTAATCAATAATGCTTGGTTATCGGAGAAAGAAGTCTTGATGAACGATATTATAGATGGGTTTGAGAAAAGTAGAAAAGCATATACTGTTAATCAAATCGAAGCTGCATTTCTTAATCGTCCTCAACAGGCAAGAGTAAGTAAGTATGCCGAAAATTTAATACTAAACCTAAGAGAGACAAATCATACAGGTAATGCTGATTGTTACGAACGGACATTGCATATGCTCAGATTATTCGATAAAAAATTTGACCAACGTACCTTTTCTGACATAGATTACAAATTTGTCTGTGACTTTGATATTTGGATGCAGAAACCCAGAAAAACGGAATATAAAAGTAAACACACCACAAGAATAGTCGAACGAGACCCATGCTCTGGAAATACCAGAAAATACTACCATAAGGCACTTCGGGCAATATTGAATAAAGCTATTGCTGAGGGAAAAGCGACAAGAGACACCTATCCATATGGAAAAGGTCGATTTGAAGTAAATAGCTTGGAAGAAGAAACGGAAAAACGTTATTTGAGTGACGAAGATTTGGATAAGCTTAAAAATACAGAGTTATCTGATATGGAGGAAATAACGAGGCGTATATTTCTATTTCAATACTATTGTTACGGTATCTCGTTCATGGATGCTGCCTTGTTGACTCAAGACAATCTAATAAAGAAAGATGGTAAGAGTTATATTGTCTACAAACGTCAAAAAACACGTAATAGCAAAAAGGTTAAACCAATACAAGTATATGTAAGTAAGGAGCTTGAAGAGCTATTGGGTTGGTTCAAAAATAATACTTTACTAATTACCTCCTATCTCTTACCTATTGTCGCTATTGAAGGACACAAGGACGAACAACTATACAAATACATCAAAAATAGATGTGCAAAGACTAATAAGTATCTAAAAAACATTAGTGAGATACTAGAACTCGAACGAGTGCTTACCACCTACGTTAGTCGCCATACTATGGCTATGAAACTTCAAAATAGCGGAATAGCACGTGAAATTATTTCTGCTACACTTGGACACTCAGACCTAAAAACAACAGAAACTTACCTCGATAGTCTAAAAGGAGAACAAATAGACTCCGTTTCTGCTGTTTTATAGCTTATCTAATTGTTAAAAATACTCTAAATCAAAAATAATTTTCAACAAGTGTTAACTAGGATGATCCTCAATCGTTTACAACCTCTTACGGGTCATGTCACATTCCTGTAAATCAGGCAGTTATTGAAATAAAATCTTTGGTTTCGTAGATAAATACATATAAATTTGTCGAAGAAAAATATAAACCAATAGATATTTTAATTATGACAAAGTCTGAATCAATCAACACCGAAAAAGAGGTGTTAACTCCAGAAGAGGCTGCTGCATTTCTTAATTACAAATTGCCTTCTATCTACAAGCGAACTTCGCAGAAAACGATACCGCACTCTAAAATAGATGGTAAGATTATGTTCCGAAGGTCTCGTCTTTTACAATGGATTAGTGAAAATGAAGTGCCAACTATAGGAGAAGCTTCAAAAACACTAGATGAAAAATTGTTTAACAAACGTAATAGCTTGTAAAACATGAACGAGACGAATACATTAGGAAAGAAATTCCTACTATCAGAAAATGGTATCTTTCAATATTTGGATGACTATTTTGTCGAAACAATATCATACAATGGTAAAGGAGAAGTTATACGAGCAGTCAACAAAATAAGCAAACAGACGGTAAAAGAACGTTATCCAAAAGAGCTTGCAGAGGGTATTCCATTCTATGACTCTCAGACCTATATACCCGACCATACCAATTATCAAGCTTCATTTGGTAAATGTATCAATCGTTATCAACCATTGCCCTTTGAGCCTGTGGAAGGAGATTACTCTACTTGGTTAAAACTAGTTCAACATATCGGACAAGATAAATGGGATGTATTAATCACTTATCTTATTATTCTGGCACAGTCCCCCATCGAAAAACTTCCGATTTTAGTTTTGGTTTCTACCGAAAATGAAACAGGTAAAAGCACTTTTGCTCGTATGGTAGCTTCACTTTTTGGAGAGAATGCAGGTTTTTACGGACAAGATGCTTTAGAGAGTCAGTTTAATGGGTTTGCGATGAAGTTGATTGCCGTATTTGAGGAAATAACAAATACAAAGAAGAGCTTCTCCAAACTCAAAGATATTTCTACATCAAAATCAACGACAGTCAATCAGAAGTATCTTCCAGAGTTTAAATTTGAACCTTGTGTTAAAATTATGATACTCTCGAACAACGAGGATGATTGTATTGCTTTGACCGCACAAGATACACGGTATTTTGTGCTGAAAGTACCTCCGATAAAAGACTATGATGTAGACTTCGACAAGAAACTAGAGGAAGAAGCACCAGCCTTTTTGTGGTATCTATTGAACACCGAACCATTACACGCTAAAAGCTCTCGAATGTGGTTGCATCCAGATTTATTGAAGACCGAGCAACTAGAGATTATAATAGAAGCTAACAAGAGCGAAATATACCACGAAATCAAGTTTGCTATCGATGCAATAATGGTAGAACATGGATTACCTAAATTGGAAATAACGGCTGGAGAGATTAACAGCTATTTGCAAGGAAAGTATAGTCCTAATAAGGTCGCTAACGTTCTGAATAATGAATTTAAACTCAAATCGGAAAAGAAAAACTATGTTCCGTATTATAAATTGGCTAAAGAATATATTCCTGATGGAGATATGACTAAGCAAGGTCGAGTATACACCTTTACTAGTCCAGAGGCAGACGAAAGTCAGACGAAAGACAGCTTAAATGATTGATTTCTAGAAGATAGACATTATAGACATAGTTATTCATAAAAAAGAAAATAATAATAAATAAAAAATATCTTTTTCTGGTGTCTCAAGTGTCTGCTGTCTGATAATAATTCAGTTAAGCAAATAATACAACCATAACCCCTTATAGGTAGCTAAAACAGCACCTCATCCCAAATTAACATTTTATTATATATGTTGTTGGCAGTAAGCAAAATACTGTCAGTAGAGAGTGTTTTACTCGTTTTCCTTGAAGTCGATTAGCAAATGACTGATGACTAGGCATATGTACGATTACTAGTATGATGTTTTCACATTCTTGCCCCAACCTATTTTTTCGGTAAATGCAATGAAGTCCCCAACAAAACAGTATATTTGCAGTACGAAGGGAAAAACAAGACATAGCGATGTCAACCTTCAACATATTAGAAAATTACGAAACGTCTATCTTTATCTTGTAGTAAGGAATCTGGTAAATTCAATAAAAAGTACATAGATAATAGGCAGAACGTTCCACGTCTTCATAAAAGGCGTGGGGCTGTTGCTTATTTGTACTTTAGGCTTACCAGAGCCTCTTACTACGATGAGTTAGCAGTTCCCACGTTTCTTTTTTATAAACTTCCCATTCGGGGCTGATGGATACTTTATAGTTTACTTTTATGAAAAAAGCATTTTTATTTTTAATGTTGGCGGTAGTTGGTTTTGGATTTGTAGGGTGCTCTAGCGATGATGACGACAACACAGGCAGTTCGATGAGTGAGGCTCAGAAAAAAGCTCTTTCTGTCCTCAATGGTACTTTTAAATATGTGCATGAA
This sequence comes from Indolivaga capnocytophagoides, assembly GCF_036511535.1. Lineage (GTDB taxonomy): Bacteria > Bacteroidota > Bacteroidia > Bacteroidales > Dysgonomonadaceae > Dysgonomonas_A > Dysgonomonas_A capnocytophagoides. Next base: position 1,723,764 of record NZ_AP028867.1, read on the forward strand.
GTTGGTACTACAACGATTGTATTCAAAGAACAGTACAACCCTGCAAAGGTGGTTATCCTTGACGAAAATTTTGCTACTGGAGAAGGGCGAGAGCGTAAGATTCACGGTATGTTTACAGTGACTTACTACAATGGTCAGTCATTCGACAAGTATTATTACATAGACCATAATGCGACTTCTATAGGCTTGTCATTCACAGAAAAAGGCAATAGAACCTATTCGAATTTGCTTATATCAAGTCCAACAGAATTCAAAATGAAAGGAAGCAACGATTTACGTTGGGAGGTATTTAAGAAATAACAGAGTGAGAGCCATAGAGATATGGCTCTTCGCATTTATATCAATTGTTATTCTCGAAGCTCAGATATTAAAGGCATTATTTGCTCTTTTATAGCTTTAAAAACTTCGATTGAATTATCTACATATTTTCGAGCGATTCCAGATGAAGTTGTTCTAAATTTTTCTAATATCTTTTCTGTCTCATCATCACTTTGACCAAAAAAGCAATAAAGGTTTCGATGTTCTAATTTACCTCCTTTCAATGGAGTTTTAACTTGAGGTAATATCACAGAATATGCTTTATCCTCTTTGTCTTGCGTTAAATCCTTAATATATTTATCAATCGAATGATGTGTAATGATACCCATATACTGTAATTCTTCTTCTAAGAGGTAAGCATCAATCAGAGGCTGACCACAATAAAGTAATTTACTTTGATTTACATATATTTCGCCATGAGCAATAGCACCCTTTAATGGAATTTCATTTTTAAGACACTCTTCTATAAACTGAGTAATTTTCTGACAAAAAAAACTAAATGCAATCTCCGAATCATCTTTCGAAAAAATGACAATACTATCAGAGAATGTAGTGAAACGCAAAATATTATCTGGTTCTTTTTCTTCTCTTCTTTCGTTCATTAAGTTAAACCCTCTGTCTCGACCCAAATCTAGGCTATTTTCTAAAAACTTATTCATTTTGAGTAATAGTTCTGATACCTCAGAAATAGAAGATCTCATTACTCTATCTTTAAACCCCAAAATATCTATAAAAGCTACAAATCTATTACATTGTGGTATCCAGATATCAGTTTTCTTTATATTGGTTGACTGTTTCTTTCTTGCCATCATTTACAATTTTAATCCATTTGTTTATCAAAAGCTTGTTGAATCAGCTCCAGAACATCATTCAGTTCGTTAAGATGTGATATACCGACCTCAACATCGCCATTACCCCATCGTCCTAAATCAGAGACATCTTTGCATAATCCTTTAGGGTCAATAACCTCATCGAATGATAGATTTAGAGACAATCTAAGCCGTGATTTCTGAGGCACTATATCAACGAAATTAGTCTCGGCTTTGAAGGCTATATATAGTTTCTTAAACTCCTCTCTTACAGCTGGGTTAATGTTTAATATGCGTTTCCTTAGCTCTTTGTATAACTCCAACATTTCCCCATTCAAATACTCATAGCTGTTGACAGTATATATTACTGGTGTATTTTCATCTGGTTTGTAGCTACTTAAAATCTCATCGGGTAAAAATGGAATAGTCCAAACCGTTTTTGCTTTTTCAGCTAATTCTTCGGCTCGTTTTTCAATTTCATCCTTATCCCATTTATTTACAGTTCTGAGGTACTCATTCATTCTTAATGGAGAATCATTAAAACCGCCCTCAATCGTTTTCTTTTCGGCAAATGGTCGGTCACTCAATTCGGAATTATAGCCTGTTAAAGTAAGATTTCCGAGAGTATGTAAATATTTATCTTGTATATCCTGCCAATTATCGCCTAACATTAACTTCCATTCTTCTCTCAGGTCTGGATTCTGAGGCATAATGTGTTCTATAGTGTAGTCTGAGATATTGACAACTTCTTTTCGTTTGTAGTTTTCTAATTTGCTGAACATATAATTTCTGTTACGCAAATTATAAACATCCTTAACCATAAGAGCATTCTCAAATTCCACATCATTAGGAAAGCGTTTGTAGCCATCAAGCAAAAGGAACGAAGCTTTTACGCTCTCTATGTAATTATCTTTGTTTACGGATTTATATAGGTTCTCAAATGTCTTATTCAAGCTGTTTGTAGGTATGCCACATATAACACGTCTGAAAACATAGTTTTCCACCATGCAGATAACCTCATTAAACTCTTCTTTGCTGATTATTCCATCGTTATAATCGTTGTAAACAGGCAAGAGGTATGGGTAACTAACATCTACTTTAAGTTGGCTTATCCGCTTGAAGCTTTCTTTCAATACTGCATCTGGCTCTTTATGAATAACCATATTGACATAGTATTTCGAAAACTTATGAATATCTTTTACTACATCGGTTATTATATCTATGCTATTTGTGTTCTTTACATAGCTTTTGAAAGCCTCGTATACAAATCCTATTTTGGGGATGCTACCAGTTTTTACGGCTAAATAGTCACGAACAAACTTATCGAACAGCGTTGTATAGTCATTTCCATAGCTCTGTTCCATCGGAAACCAGTATTTTTCGTATAGCTCAGCTTGTTCGTCAATACCCCTTCTCATCAAGATATAATTACGAATAAGGTCGGCTTGCGACAAATCAAGTCCAGTGCTGTTCATGCTCTCAAAAATCAATTGAGGATTGTCTTTGTCTTTTTCCAGTGCCACATTAACAATAAAGAGCCTTAGCAGACCATTGTACACATCCGCAACGTTAGAAGAGTTGATACTATCTCTGAAATAATTATAATTCTCGACAATGCGAATAGAATGCTTTTCGGGCTGTTCTATTCCTTTTATTAGATTCAGGTAAGTATCTTTATCTCTCTTGGTCAAAAGTAGCTTATATCGTAGCTCATTATCCTCCTGACTATTGAATAAATAATAGTTTTGAAGTTTCGAATAAGTGGTATCTATTTCGACCTCATTATTCTTCAAAAAGTCAGCAAGGGCAGCGATTAGTAACGATACCGTTGTAAGGCGTTGCTGTCCGTCAATTACCAATAATTGAGGAATATCGGATATGGTATGTATACTTTCTTGAAAATAGACGATAGAACCTATAAAATGCCCTTGCATGGACATATCTCTGCTAACACTGAGAATGTCGCTAAACAATTGCTGACATTGGGGTTTCGACCAATTATAAGTACGCTGGTAGATAGGTATTACAAACTGATGTGGTGCTTTCAATACAGTTAGTAAGTTTGCTTCGGATGCTTTCATGAATATTATTTTGTATTATTTCTATTGTCAATTATCATTATTCCTTTAACTCCATCAAATTCTACACGATAATCTGCATACCAACCTAAAGGAAGGAGTTCATATTTATAGTTTAATATTGAATTTACATATTGTGGAATTTCCAGATACTTACCTAATGGCTTATTTTCTTCATTAGCTGAGAATGAAAAGTATTCTTCTAAGAATGACTCAAAGGAAGAGAAAACTAATGGACAGCAAAATAAACATGAAAGAGGAATTGTAGTCTGCAAAATTTCAGACTCATTGATTGGGGTTATATTAGGAGTCACATAACTCTCTTTCAGCTCAATTGCATTAGCCAAATAAACACCTTCATCTAAAATATTTTTATTACATCTAACATGAGATGATGCTCCATTTGTATAGAAACTATATAGGGGAAAGAATTTATATTTAATGGCATCATTAATTAACAGATCAATTTGTTTGCCATGTCTATTAGATTGGTTCAAAGCTTTATAGTTGTTTCTCTCCAACATCTTTGCTTGTACTCGAAACTTGTATGAGGCATGAGGATATAAGAACCACCATTCCCAATCTGCTCCAGTAACTTCTCCTTCATGCCTTCTAGTAAAGGATTTATAAGTAATATTATTTATATTATCAGATATGTAATATAAAAGCCAATCGGTTAGTGACTCTTCATAAACATCAGGTTGTTTGCGTATCCACTCTTTTACATAAATAGAAGCATATCTTAGTTTTTCACAATCAGTCATAGGTGTAAAATGATTTAAAGTTTACTTTATCTTAAAAAAAATTATTCTATTTATAGTTTAGGTTGCATCTAATTCTTTTATAGAGTCTGATTTATTTTATAGAGTCTGATTTATTTAGATTATTCTTTTCATATATAGACTCTAATATTTTCTGATTTGACTCTTCTATCTTATTATAGTCTACACTATTAAAGCTCATTATTCCAAATATTACAGTCAGTACAACACCTATGATTGCCACAGGCATAGACCATTTATTTAATGCTTCGGTCTTTAGGTATAGCCTATTTCTAGTCGATATTATAGACCTTAATTGTTCTAAATAATCACTGATAGAATCTGTATCATTATGTTTTACAGAATCATTTATTGATTTTAAAATTCTACGTTCTTCTTCTGGGATATCAGAAAAAGGTTTCTCTTCTTTTTCTTCTTTTACGATATTTTTTAAAAAGTCATAATGTTCAGGCAAACATTTATCGCTTGCAAGATAATCTTCAAGAACAAATAATAGTATTAAATCCGAATCATACGAATCTTTTTTTCGGTTCAAAGAACTCAAAAGTATAACTATATCTTCTTTCTCTTTTATTAATCCTTGTTCTAATTTTTTAGCCAGTTGACCATAAAACAAATCTTCTACTTTTTCTTTCTCCTTTTTCCCTTTTTTCAAGATAGTTAAAAGAGTCGATACAGCTACAGAAACAAAAGATGTTAGTATAGCTGCTAACAGTAAAGATGTTGTTGAATCACTGAATCGTTCGTTAAAAAAATCCAACATAATATTGTTTTTAAGTTTGTATTTTATGTTATTTCTCTTACCCCAATATCATTTGCTCTACTTCTTGTTTAGCTTGCTCCAGTATTGCTTTAGCATCGTTTTGAAGCTGTTTTGCTTGCTCTCTGATACTTTGTATATGTTGGGCTATCTCATTCTGCTTTTCGAGGGGAGGGAGAGGGATGGGTAACGACCTCAGCAAATCTAAACCAACTCCAGATTGATTGTTCCAATTCGTACAAATTGAATAAAATATTTTGTTCTTCTGGTAAGAGTTTAGAATAAGCCAAATATAATCAGGTACTGCAACTTCTTTGTTAACTGCTATTTTAGTGATATGATTTGAAAATAAAAGTTGCTGTTGCTCCTTCAAAATGGCTGTTTTTCCTACCCATTCTTGACTGTTGGTATTATTAAACAAAATATCATCTACATTTATAAAATCACTCTCGTTGTAACTATTATCAACAGGAAGGTAAACGTTCTTGTCAAACTTAAGAGTACCTTGCTCGTCAATATTTGTAGGTCTAATTTGGATGATTCCACTATCATCTAAAACTTGGTCTTGTTTTCCTGCTCCAAATCCAGATTTAAAGTTTAAAGCAATCTCTTTTATTTTCTTCTCTTTATATTTACCTGTAAGAAAATCAGATATCTTATTTTTTAATGACAATGGGTCTAATCGACCTCTACCAATCTCGCTAAACCGAGAAGTAAAGACACGCTTCTCTAGGCTATTATCCGTTTCGGGGAGGGTAATACCCAATTCGCCCAATAAATAGCTGTCTATGCTATCTAAAAGGGCTTTAGCTTCGGCTTCTTTTTGTTGCTTTAGGTTATAGGCTTGTTGATATAGAGTTACTATCTTTTGTTGAGTTTCAACATTTACATTAGGTATCTTAATACTTTTAATTTTTCCTACCGTTAAAAAATCTCTAGCCGAATTAGATAAAATTCTTTTAATATATAGTTGTCCGAAATATGAATTGAGATAGTAAAGAATAAAATTTTTATTTACCTCTTCTTTCAATCTTATAAGCGTAATGTTTCCACTTATATTCTTATCTACAAACCTATCATCAACAATAGAAGTAACACCAGTTGTCACTCCTATTCTAGCCATCAGTAGGTCATCTCTTTTTAACTGAGTAGATTTCAGTTTATTATGATAGAACTCTGTTATGTATTTTTGATTATCAGTAGAAATCCCTTCTTGTTTTAAATTCTCTATCATTATAACCTCAACCCCTGTATCTGAAAAATCAGGTCTTTCATGTGGAGCATCGGAAATCTGTTTAGCAATATCATTCAACCGAATAAAGCTATATTTCTCTATAATAGAATCTAATATTTCATATTCTGACGAAAAATATGAAGGGTCAAATCGTCCCTCCAACTCAGAACGATTGACAATAAAAACCTTATCGGGATTATTATGTGAGGGTAATTTATATTGCTCCATTGTCTATTGCAGTTATAAATTTAGTCAGCTCCTCACTGATATAATCCAATTCGTTGTTGTTGGTCTTCTTGCCTGTGGCATCGTACCCAATATCTTCGGCTATTGCCATAAATATAGGATAGTCGGGCAGTTCCTCTTGTTTGGCTTTTAAGTACGCTTCTTGTAGCTCTTCTTTCAGATTATTGATACGTTCAGTATATTCAGCATTTACCTCAGTACGCCACTCTTTATATTCATCTGTCTTTTTCAGTTCAGTTATACTCAGGTCAATAAATGGATTATCGAATCCTTCGAGGTCTCTCAATACTTGTTTTTTCTCTATGTCCCAAATTTCTAAAGTTACATCATAGTCAAACTTCTTCTTCAACTTGGCTTGTAGACTCAGCTTCTTATTTTTCAGCTTTTCGGTATGTGCTACTTTGTGCTTTTTGAGAAATAATACAGAGCTTTTAACTCCTGCACCTGTTGCTGTAAATGCCGTTTGTGGCATAGACACCACCGCTACAATGCGAAACATATCTTCTATACCATCACGCACATATTGCAGACTACTGTTGGTTAGAATTCCATCGGGCAAGACGATAGCCAAATACCCGCCTTCCTCCAGAAACTTATAGCATTGTTCTATAAATAGAATTTCGGTACTTTGATTTTCTCGTGGTGTTGGGGTCGATTTTGCTTTTACATCCAACCAATCGGGTTCTTTCTGCCCGAAACTATATTCTTTCAGATAGTTTTTCTCTGTACTCTTGATAGTAGAGCCGAAAGGAGGATTGGTTATAATAAAATTGAATCGGTTGTATCGGAAGCCTCTGTTTTTTGTTAGCTTCTGGATTTCTATTTCGTTCAGAAGTCCATCTGCCGTAATCACATTGGTATGACCATCATCGTGGATAATCATATTCATTTTGGCAGCACGTGATATTTGCTCGTTTATCTCTATTCCGTAGAGATTGTTTTCAGCAAAGTCATGCCAATATTTATAGTGTCTAAGATTCTGTTTTCGCCCTTGTTCTGTATTGTCTTTATAATTAGGATATATTTCCGTTGCTTGGCTTCGCACCTTGTTGAGAGCATATAGCAAGAATCCACCACTACCGCACGAAGTATCAAGTACCAGAGACTCGTTGGTTATTGGTAGTACATCAGTCGAAAATTTCACAATAGGGCGAGGTGTAAAATATTGTCCGAAACTTCCCCTAAAAAAAGAATCCATGAAGGTCTCAAAAGCACGTCCTTTGCTATCGAGGTCTGTTTCTCCTAAATTTATTTCTTGCAGATACCCCACAACTGTACGGATACGCTCGTCAGTCAAACGGATACCATCTCGAAACACTTCGGGGTCTTTCTTTCGTCCTTCCTCATATAACGCTTTTACACGTTCGGATAGGCGTTTATTTTCTTCCAGACGAATAGCATCTTTGAGTTGGTCGGCAGAAAGTCTGTCATATCCTTTTATCTCCTCTTTATCTACTGTGATTATCTGGAAGTCATAAGGTTCTCCACTTTTTCGGTCTTTGCGTTCATCCCAAATTTTACAGAATATAAGCTTATCCAATTCATCAAATGCTTCGGATGGATTTAATTGTCCTCCAGCCCAAAGAGCATCGTGAGCTTTCTCGAATTGCTTAGTCAGCAAGTCTTCGTCAATAACCTTTATATCTGAGAATTTTTGCTTTCCTGCTTCCTGTTTTAAGCCTTCTGCATCATAAACGAACTTATAATTCTCCAGTTTCTTTACACCGAACTGAGGAATATCTGGTTCGTCTATGCGAGTCGATTTGTTTTTATCAACCGAAAAATATTCATTTCTGAGTCCAGACGTTACCCAAACATATTTTACATCATTGGGGAGAGCATAAGCATAGCTATAAGCTTGGTCAATGGCTTGCAGAAATTCTTGTTCGCTAACTTCTTCTTTTTTGCATTCAACCAAAATATGAGGCTCTTCGCACTCATCATCATTATATACAACTATATCTGCTTCTTTGGTATCAGTCCCCATCTTCACAGGTACGAATTGTCGTATTCTCTGAGGATTATATCCATAATGAAGCACCAATTTAAGGAAAGTCAAAGCCTGTACTTTTTCTTCTGGATTAGTATAGTTCTTTTTCTTATTTTGGTATATATATGTAATTGCCTTTTTCTCCTCATCGAATTTTATCAATCCTTTCTGGATACCTAAGCCTACTAAATCAATATTCTGGTTCATGTTGAAAATTTTGGTAGTACAAAGTAAAGAAAAAACTCGAAGAGGGTGTAAAATATCAAGCTTAGAAATTACAAGACATTTCATTCCCCAAATAAAATCAACGAAAATTTTGTTTGTTGACGTTTTTTTTGTTTTTCAGAGAATTTGCAGATTTCACATACTTTTAACGAAAATCATGTAGGGTATGTAGGGTTGCCTCTTCTTTATGTAGGGTTGAAATCGTAACCCTACATGGTCGCAAGTCGTTGATAGGCAAGAATATGAAGGGCTAAAAATGGGTCTATGTAGGGTATGTAGGGTTGTGAGCCTAACTCTCCTCACGTATGTGGGAAAATGTTCAAAGAACCCTACATATCATACATATCCTACATAAAATGTTATACAAAACAAGATAACTCAAGTCATATCAGCTATTTACATCAACAAGCTTAGTATCTTTTGGAAACAATATAACCCTACATAGCAAAAACACCATCCTACACACCCTACACTAAATTAAGCCTTAAAACATCCAACTCACTACACATCAACGCTTTAACACAACAAACAAAGTGTTAGTTAACAGCTCGGAGCTTTTTCGCTTTGGAAAACTCAGAAAAAAAATAAAAAAAATTCGACACATCGGATTGGGGCAAATATGGAAAGTCTATTTAGGGGGTGTACCCCCTCCCTATGTCGTAAATTCAAGTATTCTTCCAAAACAAATCAGAATCCTCTATCTGATATTATACTTTGTATCTCTATAAAAAATGCAACGTTTATGCAACGGCAAATAAAAAAGACCTACAATAAAACATTGTAAGTCTTTGATATTCAACTGTCGGGATGACAAGATTCGAACTTGCGACCACACGCCCCCCAGACGTGTACTCTAACCGGGCTGAGCTACATCCCGAAATCGGATGCGAAAATAATATAATATTATAATAAATCCAAGTTTTCGGCTAGCTTAGTCTTAATTTTATTTCACTATTCAAGGCATGTAGAATCGAATTAAATGCTAACTTTAGGTTTAGAATTCTGTATAAGAAAGAATTATATTAAATAAGCTCGAAAACTTAAAAACATATTGATATGAAATATTTATCTGTTTTGCTATTTTTCATAATGGCTTCGTCTTCATTAGTGGCTCAAAATGTCTGGAAAAATCTGGCAGTAACCGAAAACACGGAAATATATATCGACTCTGCAAGTGTGCTCTCGAATGAAGGACAAATATCTGCCCGTGTTAAAACTGTTTACACGACAGAAAGTTCTCGTCAGGCATATATCAATAAAATAAAAAACATCTACAAAAAAGATGCTGATAAGAAAATAAAAAAATGGGAAGGATTCAGCTATAACATTACTTACGGAATATACGATTGCTCTAATAAGCGATTCAAAGTACTGGAAGTCGAAGATTTTACGTCCGGAGATAAAAGGATCGTAAAAACAAAAACAAACGAAAAGAAAGTCAAATGGATATTTGTCGATACTGATACAGTGGGCGATTATATCCTATATTATATCTGCGACGGACAATACTAAGGTCACAGACCTGTTGTTGACACTGTAAGCATGGCAGCAACAACTAGTTCTTGATTCAAAATACATCATTAAATATTTATGACTATTTAAAAGAATAAAACCCCCATATATAGAATCATAGGACAACCTGTTAATTCCTCTTTTTTTCAGTAAAAACCTTTGTGTTAAATTATATTTCAATAATTTTGTATTTAATAAAATATTGCTCCAAGCAATTTTAAAGGGCTATTGATAATACAATGGCAGGTATTTGAACGACAACAAAAAACAACCTATCAATTGATAGGTTGTTTATATTATCCTTGATTCTTTTCTACCTATCGCTTTTGCTTACGCAGTTCTTTCCTATATAAGACAGTAAACCATATAGGTAAAATTATCCCTTTACACATCGATGAAATAGCGATAGCCCACCAAACTCCGATTATACCCATTTGCGATGCCAAAATATAAGCCAAAGGAATCCGAAGAGCATTAAACACAATACTGATTACAGCTGGCTCTACAGTACGTCCTATACCGTTAAACATACCTTGAGTCGTAAGCTCAAACATCATAAATATCTGCACCATACCCATCACCAGCAGATACTGAGCTCCGGCTTTCATAGCATCTTCCTGAGGCACAATAAGCCCGAAAATCTGACCGCCGAACAATATAAACATAATACTTACCACGACACCCAAAGAGATCATTATCCTCAATGCGTAAATGTAGGCTTTACGTCCCCGTTCGATATGTCCTGCTGCATAATTCTGAGCCATAAAGGCACTCAATGCTGTCGAAAAGCCCTGCGAAGTATTCCATGTTACTCCTTCTATCTGACCACCTGTAGTCTGAGTCATCAACCCTATATGACCTCCATATATAGAAGCGGCACGAGCCAGATTCATATTAATAACCGCATACAGCGAATTCATGATCGATACGGGAGTACCCAGATAAAAAACTCGTTTCAGAAATAGTTTACGGGGTTTTATCAAAAATCTGAAATATCCCAAGATCGGATTTGCATATCTGATCTGATAATAAAACAGCCCGAATACAAACAGTTGGGATATGGCTGTACCAATAGCTGCTCCATGCAAACCCAAACCACACGTAAACATGAGAATAGGATCGAGAATCATATTCAGCACCAAGCCAAAAGCATTGTTCCGAAACGGAACAAAACTACGTCCTGCCCCATTATAAATTCCGGAGAAATTATACGATAAAAACTGAAATGGAAGACAAATTGTCAATATCCGCAAATAAAGTGCGGCATCGGCAGTAATCTCCGGATCAAGTTTAAAGAAAGACAATATGGGCTCAGCAAAAAACAAAAGCAAAGATACCCATACCACCGCTATAGAAATAGAGACAGTTGTTGTGTGTGAAGCATAAGCTTTAGCCAAACGTATCTTCTTTGCTCCGATCGACTGCCCGACGGCAACTTCCGCCCCGATCATCGCTAAATAGGCTATAGAAGCAGTAAGCCATAATAGCATACCGATAGATCCGATAGCCGCTTCGGCACGGGTCGCTACTTCAGAATGTCCATCAGAGCCCAAACGCCCTACCCACGACATCGCCATCAGCGTATATGCCATCTGCAGAAAACTTGTTCCCATCAGCGGCAAGGCCAAACGCAATAAACCCGACAGAATTTTACCTTCCGTTAAGTTATTAATACCTTGTTTACCCATAATTTAATTATATCAGTTCACACAACAGACAATAACCCTTTGTAATTCAAATATCTTACAGAACATCCGATATTACGATCACTTATGATCCAAATACGTCCATCCATCCCTATTACATTACAAAAAAGAAAAGCGATCACTGTAAAGTGGTCGCTTTTCTGATTGAGAGCGGAAGACGGGGTTCAAACCCGCGACCCTCAGCTTGGAAGGCTGATGCTCTATCAACTGAGCTACTTCCGCAAAAAGTGGGCAGTGATGGATTCGAACCACCGTAAGCTTACGCTATCTGAGTTACAGTCAGACCCATTTGGCCACTCTGGTAACTGCCCAGTGCTTAATTGCGATGCAAAGATAGTAGATATTTTTTTACATCCAAACACATCAAAGCCTTTTCGTCTCGAAATTTCACACAGCTTAAGTTATAAACCTGTTTACTAAGGTTTTTTCTCGAAATATTTTTTTCACAAAAAAGAGCATCTCGAAAATGACAAAAAAAAATAGTCTACCCTTTACAAGGCAAACTATAATTCCATATTTTATACATATATGGATAACAACCTAAAATAAACAACCCATAAACAATCTTATACCAAACACTTCCTTTAATTTTCTAATACAAAGAAACTATAAGATTATTACATATAAGCTACGAAACAAATAAGAATAATGTAATATCTATAAAGATTCAGACTCCCTGAACAAACATTCTATCCGTGCATCTATTGCATCGGCTATACGTTGTGACTCCTTCCGAAACTCATCTTCGGTCATTCTTTCCATTGCATTAATCAAATCTTCCGACTGCATTCTCAGATCGATGATTTCTCTGTCTGAGTTTATTTTATCCTGAAACTTACGGCTCATAAGAAAAGCATTTAAGGTCGCAGACCTATTTATTATTTTGCAAGCAAACAGCAACAATAAGTGTTATCGCCTGAAAACAAGTCATTACTCGTTTTCTGTTACTTATTCAGTAAATTGTATATTAAATAACAAGAATTATGCAGATAATTCGATCAACAAAAATACATAAATATTCAGCATTCCTCTTTAATTCTATTTCTAATAATTACCTTTGCCCCCGAAAAGGGAAACGAATCCCTTTCCGTGTAACTTCGATTAACCACGTAAAAAACAGAGATAAAATGAACTCTAAAGAACCAGCTTTAGTCCTATTTTCAGGTGGTCAGGACTCCACCACATGCCTTTTCTGGGCACTTAAACACTTTTCATCAGTTCGCACATTGTGCTTTACTTACGGACAACGTCACTCCAAAGAAGTAGAAATAGCCGAAGGAATAGCAAGCCGTGCAGGCGTTCCATTTCAAAAACTGGATGCATCTATCATCAGTCAATTATCGAGCAATTCGCTCACCGACAGCAATGTAGTCATGGATAAAGAAAAACCGGCAGATGCTTACCCAAACACTTTTGTACCGGGTCGTAACCTGCTATTTCTTACATTTGCGGCAGTTATAGCCCGAAGCCATGGCATCCGACACATTGTCACAGGTGTATCCGAAGCCGATTACAGCGGATATCCCGATTGCCGCGACACATTTATATTGTCAGCCAACGCATCCATCAATCTGGCAATGGACGAACACTTCCAGATACACACTCCGCTGATGTGGAGAGACAAAACAGCAGTATGGCAGCTAGCCGACGAACTGGGAGCATTTGACCTAATCCGCAACGAAACCCTCACCTGTTACAACGGAATCCCCGCTGATGGCTGCGGAGAATGCCCTTCGTGCAAACTTCGCAAACACGGATTAGACGAATATCTAAAAATAAGGGAAGGCAAATAAAAGGTCTGAGACCTCGAAAATCCGAATACAAGAAAAAAATATTATCTTGCAACCTGTTTTTTAAGGTCTCAAGCCTGATTTCAGTGGCGAGACAAGTACATACACCACAGAAGGTATAGCTGAAATACTATCTGTTGCTTACTCTAAACATTATATGCAGAACCGTTTTATACTCATTTTAGGATTATTGTCTTTTATCTTAACGGCCAATGCCCAATCGATTACTGAAGCTGAAGTATTCGAAAAGCTGAAACAAAAATATTCCCCCGAAGCATATGACAATGCCTTGAAAGAATATCAATCGGCGAATGACACCGTAAAGATCATTATGCTCAGAGTCTATTCTATGCCTATGAGCAGCCGGAAAGAAGCTATCGATAATTACGAAACTCACATACAGGATATCAATAATTTGCAGAATGAGTTTGCAAAGGCAGTTCCTAAAGGATATACTGTATCATTGAGTATCGAATTAGACAACGATCCCTTACGCTCGATATTGGGAATAGACCTTATGATATCTAAAAAGGGTAAAGACGGAAAACCTGAACTGATAGACGGAGAATTCGATATGGAATACGGTTCGGAACGTCTCGATCAATTACTTAGAATATTAAAGTGGGATGCAATGACATTCAGCAACTTCCGCAACATGATGCAGATGGCGAACTGTTGTTCGATCGAAAACGGGAATCCCGTTGAAATAGGATTCACCCGCAGCGGTTTAGGTAAATATTCTTACTTGATTTTCCCTACCGAAATGCTCACAGTCCCACAGATTAAAGAGTATAACGATGGATGCCAATATAAGTATTACAAGAAAAATATAGTATTGAAATACGAAGGAGGAATGGCAGGCCCTCAATGCTTTACTGACTAAGCCAGCCGAAGGACGTATACATACAAAAGAAAAAAGGTCACAGACCTAGTTATTACTTTGGCAAGTATAAAAATTTGAGCTTACTATAACTTGAGAATGTATCATTAAATACTTTCTATTACTTAATACACCAAAAGAAACAATGAGTACAAATCACATAGAAGGACTGAGCCATTTAGGCGGAAAAACCGAATACAAAGACGATTATGCACCCGAGGTACTGGAGGCATTCGATAATAAGCATCCCGGAAACAACTACTGGGTAGCTTTCAATTGTCCCGAATTTACAAGCCTCTGCCCTATTACCGGTCAACCCGACTTTGCTACCATACATATCAACTATCTGCCGGACATAAAGATGGTAGAAAGTAAAGCGTTAAAGTTATATCTGTTCAGTTTCCGCAATCATGGGGCATTTCATGAAGATTGTGTGAATATCATAATGAAAGATCTTATAAAACTAATGGATCCGAGATACATTGAAGTGATCGGAGTATTTACCCCCCGTGGAGGCATCAGTATTTATCCGTATTGTAATTACGGACGCCCGGATACAGAATACGAGCAGATGGCTAAAACACGACTGCTGAACCGCAACCCTCAACAAGGATATAAAGGTTAATCAGAGAATATGATTTTACTGATAAGCGCAAATATATTTAAAACAATCTTCGTTATCAATCTTATCGCATTGATAACGGGAGTTGTTTTAGCCCGTTCGGGCTATATCAAAACTGCCCGAGTACTTTCTTACATATCATTTGCAGGAATATTTATCTGCATCATATACATGATTGTAATAATGACTCCGTTTTTCAGGTTATAGACAGGACTTTCTTCTGCTTTTCCTCAAGCCATGATCCTGTAATCAAGATACTTCCCCTATCAACAAAAACAAACGACATGGAACAAATCGAAATAAAACTATACAAAGCTGAGTATAAAGAAGATTTCATCAGGTTAAATACCGAATGGATAACCACCTTCTTCCGTCTCGAAGATTCAGACATATATACACTAAACCATGTAGAGGAATATATCATCGACCAAGGAGGACAAGTATTCTTCGCACTCGTAGACGGTCAGGTAAAAGGATGCTGTTCACTCATTCATCATCCGGAAGAAGATACATATGAACTGGCAAAAATGGCGGTATCACCCTCGGCTCAAGGCTTGGGACTAGGACGAAAACTTGGCGAAACCATTATAGAATACGCAAAAGCAAAAGGCATAAAACAAATTTTTCTTGAAGGCAATACACAACTCAAAGCTTCCATCATTCTATACCGAAAATTAGGATTTGAAGAAGTGTCAATCTCACATGCTGCTTACGACAGATGCAATATAATGATGAAGTTAAAACTGTAAAATAACTCATTCCTGTTCATCAGTATCAATACAGAAAGGATGTCCTGCCGGATCAAATAGAGTTCTCGATGTTTTATAATATTGAGTGTCTGCAATTCGCGCTCCGCATTGTACGGCATATAACACAGCTTCCTCCAGATCATCCACACATAAATCGAAGTGAAGCATCTGTGCCTGTTTATCTACCACCCAAGGCCACACAGGAGGCTCATACCCTTCCACTTCCTGAAAAGCCAGTACCGATCCCGAAGGAGATGTAAGTGCCGCCCATCCATTAGCATGAGGATGCGTCTTTTCCCACCCTAACAGCCGGTTATAAAAATCAGCCATCACTCCTGCATCTTCACAATCAATCACCAAATTAATCCGCTTAACTGATAAACTCATTCTCTATTTATTAAAAGTTGCATTCAGATAAAAAGCAAATTTAGAAAAATAACACATCAATAAGCAAACATTTCCTCTTCTATCTTGTTAGAATAAAAATACTCATCTATGATTATGAAAAAGACATTTTTACTACTAGCTATTTTAGGGATAGGCTATTTCACAACCAATGCATGTACACGTGTAGCTTATAAGGGAGAAGACAATTTGATCCTCACAGCCCGCTCAATGGACTGGAAAGAAGACATCAAAAGTAACATCTGGGTATTCCCCAGAGGAATGGACAGGGATGGAGCCGTCGGTCCTAACTCTCTGAAATGGAAATCGAAATACGGAAGTGTCATCACTTCGGCATATGATATTTCAAGTACAGACGGCATCAACGAAAAAGGATTGGTCGCTAACCTCTTATGGCTTGCGGAGTCGGAATATCCAACATGGAATCAAAAAACACCGGGGCTCACCATCGCAGCATGGGTTCAATATGTTCTGGACAGCTTCGCCACTGTAGATGAAGCTGTAAAGGCTCTCGAAAAGCAAACATTCGAAATCGTATCTGATAAAATGCCCGACGGATCACGTATGGCAACACTCCATCTTTCGATATCTGATGCATTGGGAGACAATGCCATTTTTGAATATATCGGAGGAAAGCTCGTTATTCATCACAACAAATCGTATCAGGTAATGACCAACTCTCCTATATTCGATAAGCAGTTAGCCCTCAACGAATACTGGAAAGAAATAGGAGGAACCGTTATGCTTCCGGGAACAAACAGGGCTGCCGACCGTTTTGTAAGAGCTTCATTTTACACAAATGCCATTCCTAAAACATCCGATACAAGAATAGGTGTAGCGAGTGTATTCAGTGTTATCCGAAATTGTTCTGTACCTTTCGGGATCAGCACACCCGATCAGCCAAATATATCTTCCACCCGATGGAGAACAGTATCGGATCATAAAAATCTGGTCTATTTTTATGAATCGGTTCTTACACCAAACACATTCTGGCTGGAACTGAAAGACATTGATTTCTCGGAAAATGCACCGGTAAAAAAACTAAATCTGGAAAATAACGAAACATACAAAGGCAATGCCGCCTCATCGTTGGTAAATGCAACGCCGTTTGTTTTCGCAGGAATTTAAGCATATATACTTGTCTGGAATATTTGAAATACTATGTAACATATACCTCCTGTATTCCAAACATAAGATAACTCAAACAGTGGTAAACAGGCTCCATTCCAATGTTAATAAGTGGAATGTTGATAAACGTGTTAACAAGTTGTCAAAAACTTGTCAATAATTCTTTACACCCTGTTGATAAAACCCCAATCAGTTGTGAATTGATTGTGAACGACAATCTTTCAAAGTACTGATAAAAAATCGTTTACCATTATAAGCAAAGAACCTGTGCCTATAATCGTTTTTGTTGTTAATAACCTAAATATTGGCTGTTAATAACAGTATTTTTATTGTCAATAACCTTGTTAATAACTTCGGATATCGATAACAAAAGAAAAAAAAGACAGAGCCGACCTGATCAGGTCGGCTCTGCTTAGTAAAGTCTATTAAGAAAGAGTAAATATAGATCTTTCGACCTTTTTATCAACTTGTTAAGTAAAATATAAGTTTCCTGTCAGCTTATCAATAAACTACTCGCTCACCCATCATCGCAGCTTGTATATCAAATGTTTGAAGACGACGCTTAATTGCACTCTCGGTATAACTATCGGCTCCCATAAAGAATTTGATAACTTTAACCTCAGAACTGCCTAACGATTCTTCTAACAATTGGGTAAATGCATCTTTTTTAACCGGATATTTAGCGGTACCATAATCGGCCAGCTTTGCTTCCTGTGCTGCCAGTGCAATAGCTGTATTCAGGTCGCCGATTTTATCAACCAGCCCTAGTTTTACAGCCTGCGAACCCGTCCAAACACGCCCCTGCCCTATCGAATCTATCTGAGCCTGAGTTTTGCCACGTCCATCAGCACAACGTTTAGTAAACAAATCATAGCCTTTCTCTATGTATTTCTGAAGCATACGAGCCTCTTCGTCATTAAAACCTCTAGAAGATGCGGTCAGCAAAAACGGTATAGAATAAGGAGTACCACCAAACGAGCTGTGCTTGTTTGTATTAACCTCATCAAAAGACAACCCGATTTTCTTGGCAAGCTCCTCTCCATCGGGAATTATTCCGAAAATACCAATCGATCCGGTCAGTGTTGTCGGCTCAGCCACGATAGACGTAGCGGCACATGATATATAATACCCTCCCGAAGCGGCATAATCGCCCATCGAAACGACAATCGGTTTTTTAGCTTTTAGTTCTTTTACAGCATTCCATATCTGTTCCGAAGCATAAGCACTCCCTCCCGGTGAATTTACACGAAACACAACCGCTTTAACTTTATCGTTGTCACGTAATTTATTCAATTCATCTACATATTCTTTTGCTGTTATGTTATTACTACCTCCAAAGAGACTGTTCTGAGCATCGTCTACTATCGTGCCTTCGGCATACAATATAGCAATCTCATTGTCCTTACTATGTTTTTCTTTCGATTTTACAGTTACAAAATCACTGATAGATGCCAACCGCAGATCTTCATCTTCATCAATACCAACCAATGTCTTCAAGTACTTATTTACCGAAGGAGTATACAGCAAAGTATCTACCATATGATAAGCAACGAGCGAATCGGCTTCGGTTAACATCAAATACTGATCAGCATATTGATTCAGTTTTTCGACCGAAATCTTACGACTGTCCGAAATACCTTTCAACCAGTGCGACCATATATCGTTGAGATAAGAAGTACGCTGCAAACGGTTGGCATCACTCATCTTTTCCTGAATAAGAGGCTCTACTGCCGATTTGAATGTTCCGACTTTAAACACCTGCATCTTTATCCCCAGCTTATCCGTCATATTTTTCGTGAAGATCAGATTCGAGCTTAAACCATGAAAGTCGATACCTCCCTTCGGGTTCAAAATAACCTTATCGGCAGCCGAAGCCAGGTAATAGGTGTTCTGCATATAAAAATCGCCGTATGCAACCACAAACTTACCGGTCTTTCTAAAATCAAGAAGAGCCTGACGGATGGGTTCCGCATTTGCTATACCCGCATCAAAATTACCGGCTTTCAAATATATACCTTTTACTTCATCATTGTCCGCAGCCTTATTTATAGACTCCAGAATATCGTCAAGACCAAGACTTTCGGACTCTCCCAATATTTTTGCGAAAGGATTCGAAGCAGACCTTTCATTCAAGACGCCATCAAGATCGAGTACTAAAACCGTTTTGTCTTTCAACACATATTCGGGAGACGAACTCAATGCTACAATAATTCCGACAAAAATCAATATCGAAAAAAACGAAAGCACTATAGACCCGATTATTACCCCTAGTGTAGAAGCAAACAGCATTTTGAAAAAGTTTTTCATAAGCAGTGTATAAATAAGTTATAGAAATTTCAAGGCCTCAGACCTTTTTATTTATTTTGTAAACATAAGTGTAACGAACCGTTATCCTTTTAAAATGATTATTAAAGACTTTCTGT
Organism: Indolivaga capnocytophagoides; assembly: GCF_036511535.1. Classification (GTDB taxonomy): domain Bacteria; phylum Bacteroidota; class Bacteroidia; order Bacteroidales; family Dysgonomonadaceae; genus Dysgonomonas_A; species Dysgonomonas_A capnocytophagoides. The sequence goes on from NZ_AP028867.1 coordinate 1,743,421, forward strand.
TGCTTAATCACAAGCCTTCCTCTATTCTTCAACATACTCCAGAATATCTCCGGGTTGGCAATCCAACTCTTTACAGATAGCCTCCAGAGTAGAAAAACGGATTGCTTTAGCTTTTCCCGTTTTCAAAATCGAAAGGTTTGCCGGAGTAATGTCTATTTTTTCGGAAAGTTCATTCAATGAAATTTTCCGTTTAGCCATCATTACATCCAGATTTACTACAATTGACATATTTCTGTTCTTTTAAGTAACTATAAGCTTGCAACAAGCATCTTTCTACACATTTATCGCTATTCCGGCACTTGCCAAAATAACAAAAGGGGATAAAACCTTAGATGGTTAAATCCTGTTCTTCTTTCATCTTCAGAGTCATATGAAGTATCTCAGCCAAGAGCAACGTCACAATACCCAGAATAAGCGTTCCGAAACCCGAAAAGTCTATGAAAAAATTATAGTTTTCGAAATGTACCAGATATTCGGCTTTTAATGTATCAATAGTATTTGCGAGGATATCAGCTATATAAAAAAGGATCAGGATAATACCGATCTTACGTATCCGCTTGATCACTTTAAGGTCAATAAGATTACCTTTCGAAGCAGCTCTGATAACTCTGAAAAACAAAAAAGGCAGCCAGATAGTACATCCTAAAAGAATAAACGCCGAACATAATACGACATAATACCCGATAACTATACTCTTAGGCAGCTCCACGGGATTCAAGACCATCAATTTGGCATTATTCATCTCAATCAAAACGTCCTGCCGTCCGGAGATATCAGAAGCCTTATCAGGAAAAGAATACGTTCCGTTTTTAGGCATTAAATTCACATGCAGTATCTCACGGGGAACACCTCTCATACCCTCTCTGAATCCGGCTTTAAAACTGGCTATTTGCGTAAAAATAGTATACATCACCACAAATACATATATGATGGCAAGTATAAAACAATAAGTTCGTATTTTTTTATTCATCTTTCCGATAACGTTAGATCTGATACAACAATTAAACATCGTCAATCCAAAGGAATTGCACGATCCTGGATAAAATATTATATCTGTTCGAGTTTAGCTTTATCCGCCGTTTGCCCACGGCGCAGCATAACTTTACAGAACACATAAACAATATTAAGATAAACAACTCCCAACATCACATATGCCCATAAATTGGCAATCTGCAATGCTCCCAGTTCGGAAACAACAGCCGATGCTGCAGTTTCTATCTTCTGATAGTTTTCAAATAAAAAAGCAGACACATAAACTATTATAATAGCATAAAGAGCAGTAAACATATTCATATCACATCTATTTGTTATATTCAATATTATGACAAAAGAATAAATATTTTTTGTATTTCACAAATTATTTATCGAAAAACAATAAATATTTATTGAATAAACCAAAAATAAAATACGATCAAACAGATAGTATATATAAACAAACAGCATCAATTTGCACAAATAATAAAAAAAAAGAGCCGCAACAGGTTGTCCCATTGCGGCTGGCTAGTTATATCTTTAAACAACTATTAAAACCTGTATCCAACAGTAAGAGAAGCACTTCTGTTCTTATAAGATAAATCTTCTTTGCCTATATCAGACAAGCCCAATTCATATTTAAGACCTACGAATATTTGTCCGAATTCAGCTCCGACACCTCCGCCTAATCCGAAATCAAATCTATTCAGAATACCTTTATCTCCAAAAGTATCAACTTTGCCAGATCCTTCAAAGTAACCAAAATCCTCATCAGTTATCGATCCGCTTAATTTTGATTTACCTCCTACTCCAAATGCAAAGTAAGGTCCTGCATTAAATACGATTTTCATTGTTGGTGTAACTTCCAACTTATAAGCTGCATAAACCGGCAATTGCAAATAGGCCTGATGTATACTCAATGAAACTTTTCCGGCACTGTTTTTTTCTTCCAGCTTAGTACCCTTATTAGTAAATGAAAGTCCCGACTGAATGAAGAAGTCCTGTGCAAATTCGTACTCTGCTACAACACCGACCTGAAAACCGACTTTAGCTTTCTTATCTACTCCGTCACTATCACCAACCGAAGCATTGGAAAGGTTCACCCCTGCATCGATTCCAAATTTGACGGGAGATTGAGCAAATAATGATGTTGAACTGAATGCAATTAGTGCAACAAGTGTTAGTTTGTAAATTCTTTTCATAAGTAAAGTTTTTTTAGTGTATATAAATGCATGTGCAATGTAGAAATTTTTATGATTAAACAAACTTTTTGACATCAGTATTTTATGGCTGATTCATTTTAATTTATCAAGAAGAATATCTAATCGGATTTTTTTATAAATCTATTCTTTACCACATAAATATAACATGAACGATTTCCTGTTCCGGCTTTATCTGTGTATTAAAATCGGAGTAAGTAAGATAAAATGTGATCTCTTTTACCTGAAAATCGAAATCATACGTTTGAGTCCAAAGAAATTCACCCTGACTATCAACACCTCCACGATGTGAAACATAAGGCAAGCTATTTTTTATTCCGGGCTCAGTTTCGATATAAGCCAGCACAGTTCCACTTTCATATATAAACTTAGTAAGTTCAGAAATGGGAATACTAGCATAATAAAACGAGTTAAGCTCTCCTTGTTTACCTGAAAGCTTCCAATCAGAGGCTTTAATAGTATATGAGCGGGTAAACCAACTTGTGCCATTTTCGCCGGGCTCACCCTGAGGACCTTCTGGCCCCATTGGACCTGTCGGACCTTCACATGATGTAACCAAAAACAGGACAGTAATAATTGATAGTAACAATTTTTTCATGATCTTAATATTTTAGTTAGTAATATATTATCGTCTTATACGTCCACTTGACTGTCTATCTGAACTTCCGCTGCTCTGAGTACTCTGGCGTTCTCGAGTACTTCTTTCTTCTGCTTGACGACGTTCTCGAACCTGTGTTTCCTGACGTTCTCGTTCCCGACGTTCTTCTGCTTGGCGGCGTTCTCGTTCCTGTGACTCCTGACGCTCTCGTTCCCGACGTTCTTCTGCTTGACGGCGTTCTCGTTCCTGTGTCTCCTGACGTTCTCGTTCCCGACGCTCTTCTGCTTGTCGGCGTTCTCGTTCCTGTGTCTCCTGACGTTCTCGTTCCCGACGCTCTTCTGCTTGTCGGCGTTCTCGTTCCTGTGTCTCCTGACGCTCTCGTTCCCGACGTTCTTCTGCTTGACGGCGTTCTCGTTCCTGTGTCTCCTGACGTTCTCGTTCCCGACGCTCTTCTGCTTGTCGGCGTTCACGCTCCTGTGTCTCCTGACGTTCTCGTTCCCGACGTTCTTCTGCTTGGCGGCGTTCTCGTTCCCGACGTTCTTCTGCTTGGCGGCGTTCTCGTTCCTGTGACTCCTGACGTTCTCGTTCCCGACGTTCTTCTGCTTGACGACGTTCTTGTTCCTGTGACTCCTGACGCTCAGGCTGCGGACGAACAGATATTGCTCCATCCTCTCTGCCCGAAGGTGCCACAGATTCCGGACGAGGACGGGCAGATGCTGTTGATCTGTTTTCTGATGATCCGGCTGACTCGGGCCTGGGTCTGGCTGATGGTCTTTGGCTATTATTTTCCGAAGGTCTTTCCGGATTTGGTTTAGGCTTGGTTGATGGCCTTTCCGTCTCTAGATCCGGTCTGTTTGCATTTCCATCCGGACGTGGCTTGTTCGGTCTTTCGGGTCGAGGGCTCGGCTTACTCCACGAACCCAAGGGAGGATTAATCAGAATGGGATAATTATTATAATATTCATCTACTTCATAATAATTGTTCTGATAAAAATAAGATCCCCTGTCAATAAAATTGTCATAGTAGTCGGGACTATTAAAATAATAATCAACCCGATTATTACTTACCTCATTTTTTTGAGACGAAAATAAGTCCGGATTATAATACACAGGAGGCATATCATCACCAGAAATCAGGTTAGAGAACTCTTCTCTTTCTTCCGAAGTGATTATCAATGGCTCAATAACACCAGACTTAGTCGTATATTTCGATGTAATAACCGTTTCATTCGGCTTTACATATAGACTATCCGGCACCCGCGTAGTATCAACGAATGTACCATCTGAAGGCGTTTCGGAAGAAAGAAGCTCTGCCTCAATTGCTTTTGCGCTTTCTGTTGTCGCAGTAGATTCTTTACAGCCAAATACGAAAAGCAAGCCAATTATACTAATAAAGGGTAATTTATTCATGGCGTCCAAGATTTTGAGTGTTAATAAAATAGTGATGATTGCAAAATTAAGGTCCCTGACTTATTTTGCTTTAGCAAGTATAATCACTTACCAGTCCTTATAAAGAAACAACTTGAGATAAAAGATTTCTGTTAGGTTATTACTATGCGTTGTTATTATCTAAGACCTTTTGTTAAGAGAAAGGTTTAACAATCCATCAAAAAAAACAAGTTACAAAGTGTTAATAAACACAGAACATCCTGAATATAAAGGCAGTCTGAATAAAAAAAATCATAAAAGAAGCAGCGGTAGATATTCTCTACCGCTGCTTCTTTATGATTTAGGTAAAAGAAAGCACTTAATGATATATTTTTAGTTCATTCTTTCGCTGTTTCTCTCACCAAAGCAACAATTAGCAATCGCCGAAGCAAATAGGTCTGAAACCTTATTTACAATTGAGTTATATCAAAACCAGCTTGTTCTACTGTATCAATAACTTTATCAGCCTTTGCTCCTGATGACTGAACAGTCAATACTTTATCGGGATTATTAAGGTCTACGCTCCATGAGTCTATACCATCCACTTTATCTAAAAGAGGTTTCACCCGTGCCACACAATGCTGGCAATCCATATTCGTTTTGAATTTCAATTCTTCTTTCATATTTTAATATATTTAATTAATTAAACAATTAGAGGTCTATGTTTTTACAGCTTCTTATACTTAAGAATAATACTGTTACTTACCACACTTACACTGCTCAGAGCCATGGCAGCACCGGCAATCATCGGATTCAACAAGAAACCGTCAATCGGATACAACACGCCGGCAGCAACAGGAATCGCTATCACATTGTATATAAATGCCCAAAATAAATTTTGTCTGATAGTTCGATTAGTCTGCTTCGATAATTTTATAGCAGTCGGTATCTTCGTCAGGTCATTTGATATAATAGTCATTTTTGCAGTATCAATCGCAATATCGCTACCCTGCCCCATCGCTATACCTACATTAGCCTGAGCCAAAGCGGCACTATCATTGATCCCGTCACCAACCATTGCTACTGTTTTACCTTCAGATTGCAGCTGCTTGATAAATTCGGTTTTATCGGCAGGCAGTAAACCTGCTTTGTAATGTTGTATATTTGCCTGAGCAGCTATACTTCTCGCTGTATGCTCATTATCTCCGGTAAGCATATACACATCGATATTCAGATCACGAAGCTGATCTACAGCAGCTATCGAACTTTGTTTAATACTATCTGCAATAGCAATACTGCCCATAACCGATACCTCGTCAGCAAACAATACTACGGTATTTGCATCTTCGAGACGTTCGAAAATCCAATGTTCCATATCATCGGAACAAACTATACCCTTCGATCTCATCAACTGTTGATTACCAACCAGATACTTCACTCCATTAAAAGTACCCTCAATACCCTGTCCTGTAAGGCTCTCGATATGTATATCCGAAAGAACTTTGGATGTATCCTTCAAATAATTCACAATAGCCTCAGCCAAAGGATGCTCCGACGACTTTTCTATCGTGTACAGAATATCGTGTAAATCAGAAGAAACACCGTTCATCCATTTCACAGATACGACCTGAGGTTTACCTTCTGTTATAGTTCCGGTTTTATCCAGAATAACAGTATCTACCCTCTGAATAGTTTCGAGACTTTCAGCATCTTTGATCAGTATGCCATTTTCGGCTCCTTTGCCTATCCCAACCATAATTGCGGTTGGAGTAGCAAGTCCCAGCGCACAGGGACAAGCGATAACCAATACAGTGACAAATGCAAGTAAAGCATGTGTAAAAGCATTATCGGTTCCCACGATCAACCAAACAGCAAAACTGAGGATTGCAATGCCAATCACTACCGGAACAAATATTCCGGCTATCTTATCGACCAGTTTCTGCACGGGAGCTTTACTTCCCTGTGCATCCTGTACCATTTTAACGATCTGAGCTAAAAGAGTCGAACTTCCTACTTTTTCGGCACGGAAACTAAAACTTCCCCGTTGATTAATCGTTCCTGAAAACACCTTATCTCCTGCCTTTTTCTCTACAGCTAAAGGCTCACCCGTAATCATACTCTCGTCTACAAACGAAGTGCCATCGGTCACTATCCCATCAACAGCAATCTTTTCACCGGGCTTCACCAAAATAATATCACTTACCTTCACTTGCGAAACAGATAGCTCGGAGGTTTCACCCGATTCCGATATGATAGTCACGGTCTTAGGCTGCAACCCTATCAGTTTTTTCAGTGCTGACGAAGTATTACCTTTAGCTCTCTCCTCGAGTAATTTACCCAATAACACAAAAGCTACGACAACCGCTGCCGCTTCGAAATACACATCGGCATGTAATCCCCGACTATGCCAGAACTGAGGGTACAAGGTATTGAACACACTATACAGATAAGCCGTACCTGCACTAAGCGATACCAGAGTATCCATATTAAAAGCTCCGTGACGAGCCTGCTTAAATGCCCTGATAAAGAAATCTTTTCCGAAATACAATACAACCGGAGTAGCTAGCACCCACATCACATAATTGGCATACGAAAGGTGCATCAATGCAGGAGTCATCGCAAAGATAACCAATGGCACAGCTAACACAACCGATCCGATCACCTTCATTTTCAGCGACCTGTAATGCTCTTCGTGAGCTGCATCCACTTCTTCGCGGGCGTGTTCCCCCTCATCGATATTCAGATCATAACCTACGGATTGTAACGCCTCTTTGAGCTTTGCTGTATCCGTTTTATTAGGATCATATTCAATTTGAGCCGTTTCTGTGGCGAAGTTTACTGCCGCATCGCTCACTCCATCCTGTCTTTTCAGTATTTTCTGCACACTGTTTGCACAAGCAGCACAATACATATTCAGTACAGGTAATGTCTTCTTTATATTCTTATTTGTTTCCATAAAAACCCTCTATAATAATGTATCAGACTTATTTATTACTTTGGCAAAAACAATAGCAAAAGTCTGTTACAAACTAAAAATATATCATTAAATACTTGCTGTCACTTAGCTATAACAAAGATAACATACCGAAAGATTCCGGCTATTACATAATTATGGATAAAGTTTACACACAACAAAGCCCTGTTCGAATAGAAATTAGCAAGCTACTTTAGGCTAAAAACACAATTTATTGTTATCTTTACCCACAAGCGGACTTATAAATTGGTATATATATTTTTAGTTTTTCGAAGTCCGTAAGGTATATTATATATTAACAAGTAATTTGAATACACAGTAGAGTTGAAGTATTTCCCATGCGTATTTCTCACGTAACACTGATATCCTGTCAGTTATACTATTCTGTTATTATGTATTCGGATTAAGAAACGACAACAAAAAAAATGAAAAATTTAACTTTTTCTACTGATAAGAATATCTTGTCGGTAGATGTTGACTGCTATCAGAAAGGATTATCAGTCACATGCGTAATTGCAGGCTTTCATGAAAGAAGCCCCAGAGTATTGTTGACAAAATTCAGCGACTCTGCGAAATGGATGCTCCCCACAAGCTTAGTAATGAAAACTGAATCACCCGAAGACGCGGCTTACCGTGTCCTAAAGGTTCATAACGGGTTGCAAGGTGTAAACCTGCAACAGTTCCGCTTATTCGGGGATAACGGCAGGCTTACATCCTGTGAGATCAACACAATCCTCAACTTGCATGGAGTAGAAACAACTGAGTCGGCTAAACGTTTAGTTACTTTAGGATATTACGCTTTGGCGGATATGTCGAAAGTAGCCTTAAATACCGATCCTAACATGGAAACTCGTTGGTTTTCATTGAAAGAACTACCTACACTCTTTGGCGATGACCGCCATATAGCGCAAGCAGCTTTTACCGAAATCAGAAAATACGGATACAACAGACCTATCGAAAGAGATATCCTACCGGACTATTTCACGATAGATGAACTCAAAAATCTGTACGAAATGGTTTTTCAGAAAGATCTGGATGCCAGAAATTTCGAACGTAAGGTATTATCTAAAGGATATATACTAAAGTCGAAAGGCAATTCGGATATAGGAAAAGCCCGCTTATTCTACTTCAATCAAAAGAATTTTGAAAGAAGAGCCGATGTGATTTTCTGGTACTAATCGTACCTTTTTCAATCAATAAATAACCGCTTCCGCAATTTACTTTATAGAAAATACGGAAGCGGTTTCTTTTTGACAACTTATTTATCAAAAAAATAAACGCTGTAAAACATAGCATATCAACACCTTTCGAATAATATAGAATACTATTAACTTTTCTTAAACATTTACTTTGCAACATATACCCTATTTGGGTCTCTTATATAAAGAACAAAGAAATACCCCGGGTATAGTACCTTAAGGCACTTAAACAATTTCTTTCACACAATTGTGTTCAATACAAGATCAAAGCCTTACTATTCTTATTGGTATATAACCAAAATCTATAGTTAAGACATGGGTGAGGTATGTCTTGTAGTAAACAATAACTAACTAACAATTTTAAATTTATTAATTATGAAACTGAAAAGTTTTTTGAGCTTATTCCTCTTTTCCGCCGTTCTAGGCGTATCATTTACCTCTTGTGACAATGACGATGACAACAACGGAGGAAACAACAATGCAGATAAATTAAATGGTACACTATGGAAGGTGTCTAAGACCGAAGCCAATGTGGAAGCTAAAGATTCGGACATTCAAAAACAAGTGTCTGACTTTATTGTAAAAATGAACCCCGAAGGAGGCATCACATACAGTTTCAAAGATGGTAAGGCACAAGAAAAATATGGAGATAAAGTTTTCGATCTTGCCAAATACACACTTAAAGGTGATAAAATAGAATTCGAAAAAAACGATACTACAGGAATCAGTCTTACTTACAAAGACTCAGCTATAATAGGATTGTCTGATGTAAAAAAATATGTTGCAGAACAACTAAAAATAGATACAGCTCAAATAACAAAAGCCGAAAAGAAAGATACTTTTATTAGTGTCTTGAAGTGAAAATCAAAAAGTGTTTCAGAAGCTGCTCGTCTAATAGAGCAGCTTCTCTATTCACAACCGATCGAGACTTTTTCGTAAATCAACACCCTGAGCCTTGAATTGAGTCGGAGTCAATCCGGTAACCTTTTTAAATTGCGATGATAGATGAGATACGCTGCTGTACCCAAGAGCAAAAGCTATTTCACTAAGCGTCTGCTTATTGTATGTCAGTAATTCTTTTGCTTTTTCTATTTTTTGCAAAATAGTATAATGCTCTATAGTAATACCTTCGGTAGATGAAAACAGCTTACTTAGCAACGAATAATCTTTATGTAAATCATTGGTGAGGATTTCGGATATATTAAATCCGTTTTCTCCCGAAAAATGAATATGATTGATGATAGTGGTTTTTATTTGTTCAATCAACTGTTGCTGATTGTCATCGAGTAATTCGAAACCGACCGACTCCAAAGCCGATCTGAAAGACTGAATATCAGCATCATCCAAATCTTTAGCCACTATAACTTCCCCCAACCTGACATCTAAAGGCTGAATACCCTGTCGGTTGAGAATATTTTCCACTGCCATTATGCAGCGCGGACAAACCATATTTTTGATATAAAGTTTCATAACATAAACCGAATATTCGATAATTACATATCAAAGATATAACTACTTATCACAAATAAGACTTTAATTGTTGGTTTTAATACATTCACCTGTGTTTACTTATTTATTTGTACACAGATTATATGTGAAATTATGATAGTAAATTGTAAAATAATGTTTATAGTGTTGTTGTTTTCCTCAGAATTAACAAGAGTTGATTTGCTATAATGATGTATCTGAATATTCAAAACAGATAACATGTACATCTGTGTACAATAAATAATAACCTCTGTACAGATTGTATCATATAATCAATAACTAAAATAACAGACACAGCAAATAGTCCGTAGAGCAAAGTCCCAAACCTTTTATAAGTTGGGGGCTTTGTTATCTAAAAATGAGACAACCAACAGTATCCATATATAATTATAAATAATTAAACAATCTGGTTATCAATAGATAAATGTCTTATTAGAAAAATCTATCAAAAAAAAGAGCTCTATCAGTGAACGAAACCACTACTATCAAGTGTTTATAAGACAAAGATTAACAAAATCAACCGCCTATGATTATATGCAAATACAAGTCGGAGTACATCTTTATACAGCATTATAGAAAGTCATAAAAGGCTTTTACGCAAAGACAATCACAAACATGCACAGCATGAATAAATAGAATCTGATTATGGGGAAAAGTAAAAAGAAGAATTTCGTTTTAGATACGAATGTTATTTTGCACGATTTCAGATGCTTGGACAATTTTGAAGAGAATGACATCTACATTCCGATTGTGGTTCTCGAAGAACTTGACAAGTTTAAAAAAGGCAACGACCAAATCAATTACAATGCGCGTGAATTTCTCCGCCAATTGGATTCTATCACCGACGACGATCTTTTTACAAAAGGGGCGGCCATAGGTAGTGGAATGGGACGATTGTATGTAGAAACCAGTATCAAAGCTCAGGATCGGATAATGGAAGTATTTCCCGAAAAGATACCCGATCATCGGATTTTAGCTGTGACACTCGAAATTACAGAACGTAATCCAAAAACAAAGACCATCCTCATTACGAAGGATATCAACCTGAGAATGAAAGCCCGTTCCATCGGATTACTTGCCGAAGACTATATCAACGACAAAGTAACCGACCTATCGCTATTCGGAGAGCATCACCAAACCTTATCAGGATTTGACGCTACTGTTATAGATCGCCTATATAACGATCCGACCGGAATACCATTTGATGAGATTGAACTGGAATCGCCGTTAAATCCGAATGATTGTTTCGTAATGAAGAATGGCAAAAAGAGTGCCCTTGCGCGCTATGATTCATTCAACGGACGTATCCGTAAAGTCGAAAAGCAAGTCTGCTTCGGTATACAGCCTCGTAATGCAGAGCAAGCTTTTGCTTTTGAAGTCCTCACCGACCCCAATGTCAAACTGATAGCTTTGACTGGAAAGGCAGGAACAGGGAAAACACTACTGGCTCTGGCAGCCGCTTTGAAGCAGAACGAAGATTATGGACAAATACTTCTTGCCCGTCCGATAGTTGCACTCAGCAACAAAGACCTCGGATATCTCCCCGGAGATGAAAAACAAAAGATAGCACCGTATATGCAGCCTTTATTCGATAATCTGGTTGTAATAAAAAGCCATCTTAATTTTGGAGGAGCAGAAGTCAAACGTATCGAAGAATTACAGACTTCTAAAAAACTAGAAATAGAAGCTTTGGCATACATCAGAGGACGAAGCCTTTCCGAAACATTTTGTATTGTTGACGAAGCGCAAAACCTCACTCCGCACGAAATAAAAACAATTATCACTCGTGCAGGCGAAAATACGAAGATGGTATTTACGGGAGACCTTCAGCAGATCGATTCTCCGTATCTAGATACCCAATCGAACGGACTGGCCTACATGATAGACAAAATGTCGGGTCAAGACTTGTTTGCACACGTCAATCTATTGAAAGGTGAACGCAGCCGTTTATCGGAATTAGCCAGTGTATTATTATAAATAAACATTATACAAATAGCATTGTTATATATATATTAGAATTACTCGCATCAAGGAAATACATACTCTTCACACAACAAATTGTGTATCTCCAGAGATGCAAAAAGAGGTTGATCCCCTCAACCTCTTTTACTTTTTTATATCCCCCCAGTTATCCCCCCTTTACATTTGCCTAATAAATATTAAGTTATATATTTGTTGAACAAACAATTAACCAAATAACCGAGATTATTAACAGTGTATGATTTAATATTAACACGTTTTCAACAAGTTATTAACATCAAGAAAATCATTTCGAGAAACACACTTCATCTCTCCATAAACATTATATTTGCAACAACATTAACGATACAACCAACACGAATGATATCTAACTATATCAGCAGAAAGAACCGAACACGCAAATACGAACTATTCCTGAAAGTTTTCAAACCAACTGCAGAAAATTCCATTCTGGATGTCGGATTCAATAACGAAGAACATTCTCCGGTGGATAACTTTTTGGAACGAAACTATCCACATCCTCAAAATATCACAGCATTGGGAGTAGATGCCGATAACCTTTTCAAGCAACGGTATCCAATGGTGAAAACTGTTATTTACGAGGGTAATCAATATCCTTTTCGGGACAAGCAATTCGACATAGGGTGGTCTAACGCCGTAATAGAACATGTAGGCAACGAAAATTCCCAATTATTATTCCTGCTCGAAATCAGCCGTACCTGTCAACGTATCTATCTGACTACACCAAACAGATATTTCCCGATCGAGCTGCATACTCGCATACCTTTTCTGCACTGGCTCCCGAAAAATCTATTTGACTATATCATAGGATTCACTCCAAAGAAATGGGCTAAAGGAGATTATATGTACTTACTATCCATCAAACAAATAAAAAATCTGCTAAAAGATGCAGGAATAACCGATTACACAATACACCGCAACAAACTTTTCGGCTTTACGATGGATTTCAGTATTATCATAAACCAATAAAAAAGAGGCTGTCTCATTGTGAGAAAACCTCCTTTTTTCTGCTTAATATATAATTTCGTTGATCAATATTACCGAATCAAGAAAAGATCTGCAACCTTAATTCGAATATACATGAATACTACCTTGTGCAGCAGGCAGATAATTGACACCTATCCATGTAATCATCAGCAGGATAAAGGCTACAGGCAGCATCCAAAGCACAAATCGCTTATGATACTGCTGCAATCTCATATGGATGAATACCAAGTAAGCAGCACCGGTGATAAATGCCCAGGTTTCTTTCGGATCCCAGGACCAGTAATGCCCCCAAGCATCCTTCGCCCAAACAGCACCCATCAACATTCCAAGTATCAGAAATCCGAATCCGACATACACAATATTGTCAATAAACTGATTGAGAGGCTCATCTTCCTGCCCTTTACCCAACTTCGATAATTGAATAAACGCCGCAATAACGGATGCACCGAACATCGCATACGACAATATATACACCGTAACGTGAGGTACAAACCAATAACTCTGCAAAGCAGGCATCAGGTTTGTAGAATGTATTTCAGGCTTAAAAATATTCACACAAGCAAACACTGTTGCCACAATAGCCGAGAATGCCAGCATCCATGTATATTTCCAATGACGGTAAGTAATAAACCCGATAAGAGCAAGGAAAAACGAATACCATAAACGTGTTTCGCCAATTGTGCGTAAAGGCGGACGTTGCTGTCCGAACCACAAACCGACGATAAATGCACCGAAAATAATTGTACCTAATATCATCAAGGTATTGGATATCCATTTTTTATCGGTTAAGTATCCCGTAACCCCTGCACCTAACCAACATATTATGGAAGGAATTGCAAAGTATAGATATTCGTTCCAGGTCATTTCGTCCCTCCTTTCTTTTTCTTGTTACCCGACCACATCAGACAAATAGAACCTAATGCAAATAAAACAATACCGGCATATACCGCAGGCAGCCAAGGATCATATACTAATTCGAAACTGCTGTATGTAGAGGCTTTTCCCGCCACATTATCGTATCCAAACTGATATATCATCCAGTTGCCGACTTTCAAGGGTTTATTTACTTCAAGCTGAGTGCTATCTACTCGCTGATCCTCTGTATAGACCACGATATCCGACATAAATCGCTTGGGCTCGGTCTGGGTCATTACCAATCCGTACGTTTCATCCAGTGGAGCCATCATATACAATTGAGCTATACTTCCGCCACAGACCCAATGCGAAAAACTCTTGCCGGATTCAATATCCGTTATCTTCACCATAGCTGCGGGTGTTGCACCCGGCATCGGCACTTCAGTATAAGTACTGTCGCTGTTACGAACTGCCTGATGAATGTATTTTTCGACTTTTAGATCCCACTTTCCTAAACGACCTTCGGGAAAACGTTCGTCTATCTGAAAATAGTCGGGACTGCCTTCGGGTTGAGCTTCTCCCGACTCACGATCTATAACAGCCAGTTTCGGCGGATATTCTTCCAGCACAAAATCATTTAGCTGAATAGCTATCGGCAGTTCCAGTATATCCTGATTATCATTATAAACCCGCCATTCGGTTTCTCCTTCGTACACATACATCACATAACGGCGGAGATCGGCGGCTCCCAAACCCGAAGCAAATAATAATATCCACAAACCAATATGATTGAAATAAAATGCGTAATCTCTCCAATCGAATCGTATCAGCCGACGAATAATAAGCGACCCTAATGAAAGTAAAGTCACAAAATACACCAGCACAAAAGGCCAGCACGAAGTAACCTGCCTCAGACCCAACAGTGTCCATATATCGTGAGCATGCGGATCTAACTTCTGCATCTGCGGAATCAAACCCATCGCTATCCCTAGAATCAGTAGTCCTCCAATAAGAGACACAGAGAAAGGAACGCCCGAAAACCATTGATAAAATTGCGAATTACGGGCAAAAGAAAACAGCAGCAGAAACAAAATAATACTACCCCCTATTATGAGGTTGACTGGATAAGCCAACTGAAAAAAATCGACCTTCCCAACAAAGAGTTGTAAAGCAAAACCAACCACAATAAGTCCGATAACCATCATTATACTTTCAGTATAACGCCACGGAAATTGCCAAATTGTTCTTTTCGTTTTATTATTCATACTATTGTTTACTTACTGAAAAAAAACCTGATTTGTCATCACCGACAGAATCAGGTTCATTTGAGTGGTTCTCCTTCA
Source organism: Indolivaga capnocytophagoides (assembly GCF_036511535.1). Classification (GTDB taxonomy): domain Bacteria; phylum Bacteroidota; class Bacteroidia; order Bacteroidales; family Dysgonomonadaceae; genus Dysgonomonas_A; species Dysgonomonas_A capnocytophagoides. The sequence goes on from NZ_AP028867.1 coordinate 1,758,426, forward strand.
ATTAGCTTTCAGCGATTAAACGCTTATTGGCTTTTGCTTTTTCAAGCCATTTGGGCACAACAGTCTGTATCCATTTGGCTTTATTTTCGTTTTCTTTTTTCATATCCAGACCGATATACGCCTGAGCTTTTGCTTTTGTCGCAATATCGGGCATCACTATATCGTTTGTCACTCCATGAGCGAATAAAACTTTCTGAATCTTCAACTGAGCCTGTAATGCTTTATCGAGACTATGTGTAAGAATCCGTTGAGTTTCGACCGGAGCATGGAAAGAACCTCCATGAGAAGCAGCAGCAAAATCCCAACGCCATTGAGAGTGGCGTATATCTTCGAGGGCAGCTTTCATTTCGGCATCGGTAGCACCATTATCCCATGCAGCTTTTGCCATAACATGAGCTCTTACCAATTCGTTTTCGACACGATCTCTGATCTCGAATGCTTTATCCTGATATTCATAAACATAGTTACGCAGTTTTTCTTCACTTTCGCGATGGCATGTCTGACATGTCCCAGACATATTTTTCAGAGGGCTCATAATCTGATGATCCGAATATTTGATTCCCCCCTCGGCTTTGTAAGGCATATGACAATCGGCACACGACAACCCTCTCTGGGCATGAGGTCCTGCCATAAACAATTCATAATCGGGGTGCTGAGCCTTTATCATAGGTGTCTTACTCAGCGCATGAGTCCAGTCCGAGAATTGCACACTATCGTAATACGCCTCCATATCTTCCATCTTGAAACCTTTGTCCCAAGGGAAAGTGAGGTATTTGCCGTCTCCCTTGAAATAGTATTCGACGTGACATTGAGCGCACACCAGCGAGCGCATCTCCTGAGTAGTTGCCTGAGTTATATCCCTCCCCTGACGTTGGAATGCTTCGATCAGAGCAGGACGTGTAATAGTAAGATTCATTGTTTTGGGATCATGACAATCGGCACAACCAATCGGATTAACTATCTCCGCACCTAAGTCACCCCATTTTGCTTTGTAAAAATTCTCAATACCCATTTCATTCATCATACGGGGTACATCGGGACTTTTACAAGTCCAGCAGGTTGCAGGCTGCGGACCATCACCTTCGTTTACAGGGCATCCCGTACGCAATGTATTTCTCGAATCTTCCAAAGCGTGCATGTGTCCGCGAGGAGCTTTATAGTCTTTCGAAAATGCGTATCCCGCCCACAGAACAACCATATCGGGACGATCTTCGAGTACATCGTCTTCCATATTGCCCTGATGCTTGCTTCGGAAATCCATGTCGGCAGTATGTTTCCAAGTCTCATACTCACGAGGATAATTCAGCCCCCATATTTCATTTCGGGCTTCAATCGTATCACTGCTTATCTCGACTTTCTTATTATTGAATATCGAGGCAATCTCTGCACGCCGTTCGGTAACAGATGCAGCAAACAGACCGAGCAGAAACACCAGCACCATCACTGCAAGGAATAATCCCCAGCCGATAATCGGTTTCTTTCTTATAGCTTCTGATAGTTTAGTAAGCATAGCTGATATTGTTTTTTAGTTATTCTTTTGACATTTGTTTTTTCAGCCAATCCGGCACCGGCGATTTTGGCAGCGGAGCCAACGCATTGGGTGTTGCAGCGATATTACTTTGCGTTCCGTGAGCGACGTCACGATGGCAATCCCAACATGCCTGGGCATTTCCTGCCTTCACATCCGCATAGCATTTTGCTCCGGGTTTTGCTAATTGTGTGTTCAGTTCGGTGTGGCATCTGATGCAGTTGTCCATAATCACACCTAAACTGGCTTCTTTGGCTCTTATTCCCATAGGTTCGCCTCTCATCGTAAAAACGGCAGCATGGTATAATCCGTCTTTAGCTTTGAAAGCATATTTTTCTATAACATTATCGTGTGGAACATGACAGTCGTTGCAATTAGTCCACTTGGCGTGCGAGCCATGCTCCCAAGTCGCATAATACGGTGTCATAATATGACAGTTGATACAAGCCTCCGGACTATCGGACAGATACGAGTAAGCCCTCGACATATAAAAAGTATATGCGCCCAAGCCTGCTATTATCCCCCCAATGATAAACAAGGGTAGTATAAACTGCACCGGTAATATCTGCAAGATTTTTCTCATATCTTAAAGTTGATCATCCCTATTTGGCTCTGACAGTGAGGTATCACTGACAAATACCTGACTATCGCTGAAACAAATATAGAAAAAAAATGCCTGTCTATACACTTATAAACAAAATTTATTTCATGTTATAAAACAACATATTACACAAAATAAACCTTAATACACTGTTAAAATAGAATAAACGGATGCGGATTCTTTTTATAAATGCCAATCTTAAGATCGTTTTGATATGTTAACAAACCAAAAAAAAAACAAGCATTTCAAATTATACCATAACGGATAAGAATTTTTTCGATAATTTTCTCCAGATGAACCACAGCATCCTCTCTTTTTGCTGTATCCTGAAATTGGTTATCAAAATCATAAAGGAAAACATCACGTCGGGGATTCAGGTATAAGTAATAATGTACAGATTTAGAACCTTGCTCTTCCAACAGATACATCACATTATAGTCATTTTCGGACGGCTCGGAACCATCATTATTCGTAGGATTTAAGTAAATATCGACCAATAAAGAGCCTATTCTCAGGTGAGGATTATCTTTATAACTGGGACAATACGTCTGACGATCTCCATTATTGATTATATACGCTCTCAGCTGTTCGAAATAATAAAAATTGAATTGACGGTTAAAGTCAATCAACATATTATACCTTTCAACTTGCTGCCCACTGACGGACAATACCATAAACACAAAAAATGCAGACAGAATACTTTTCAGCAGGTGTTGTTTCATCATATCCGGTTACAGATGCTTTGATTATAGTTTGTTATATGCCATTATTTTGATATATCTACACTGATCACAAGTTCTGACTCTTCAAAATACGACGTTTAAAGATAATTTATTTTTCAGATAAAGCAAATCGTCCCCAAGTCAGGCACTTCTGCTAACGACAAAACAAAAGACTAAAATAGCTCACATATAGTAAAAAACAAAGGGGTAAAGCAAAGCTCTACCCCACAATACAATTAAAGAAACCAAGTCTTTATCCGATTGTCTGCGGTATACGAGTATAATCATCAATAAGACGTATAAGCAAATCGTTGAGTTTCTCTACTTTGTAGTAATTAGTTGTAGGAACTTCATGACTGTTACCTATCCCGCTGTCATCAGTAAGAGCGACGTATGTACCATTTGTCGCCAGAGCTATCGCACGCATAAGGTATTCGCCATTCTGATCCATACCACTGGCTACCAACGGAATCAGCCGTATACCTTTTATAGCAGCAAGTGTAACCTGCTCATGTACACGCCTGATGCTTTTATCATCATCATGAGGAGGAGCATCAAGTACAAGAAAAGCCAAGCGGCTCAATGCTTCTTTACTCCAATTCTCGCACTGAATAGCCTGATAAAGAGCCTCGTCAACAGCTTCGGGAGTATCCCCTCCTCCATCGGCAGCCTGCTTTTTCAAAAAATCCAGTGTCTTATTTATATCCGGATCCAAAGACGATTTCCGGGTCAGGTAATCATCTCCATAATCACGGTATACAAGGCTTCCGACACGAATATCGAGATTAGACTGCTTTACTCTGACCTGCTTGATTATATCGTACAGTTCGGCCTGAAGATACCTCAGTTCATCACTCATCGATCCTGTGGCATCTATTATAAAAAACAGGTCTACATTGGAGGAAAGACGGCTCTTCACCGACATCCTCACAACATTAGTCATCTGGGGATACGGCTGAGCATTTTCGATCACCTTTTTTTCATTTCCATAAGTAAACTCTATCCTGTAAGGTGGATAAATACGCCCCGACTGATTATTCACGTTTTTATACATCCCCATCCACAATTGGGCTACACCTGTATTATCGGTACGGGTACTCCAGATAAGTTTTCCTTTCGAGTCATACAATTTAGTCTCAACATCGGGAACCGGACGTTGATTATAATCAGCCACACTCGCCACAAAACGATTTTCGGGTATTATCCGCCATCCATTTTTGTACGAAGAAAAATCTTTAAGTAAAAGCTCTTCCCATTCGTCCCACTTCTTAAAATCGTTGATCTCTGTTGCTGTCAGCAGATTGGCCGCAACCTGTCTTTTCAACCCCGGTCGGATATCCGATCTGGAACTTATTTCAATAGCTGATTCTTCCGCATAATCAGAAGAGTACATGATTTCGGAAACAGACACATTATCGGTCGTTGAAACCTCTCGGTGCTTAGATTGTGTAGAACATGCAAACATCGAGACAATGCCGATAGTTGCACAAAATAAGTGTTGTATTTTCATCCTATTAGCCTTTTTAGGTCACAGACCTGCTTATTACTAACTAAACATTACAATGGCAACCCGCTATCGTACTACAGTATGAATAATCGAACTGCCTGAAACGTCATTTATATAAATAGAGGTAAATAAGGAGAGAATTCCATAAAGAGGATACACGAATTATATCCAGCGTGTAATATTAGTCAGAAATGATTGAGGGTCAAATTTAGGTTTTTCAACTTCTTCGGGAATCAATATTTTTAAGCCCTGTCTGATAATTTTCACACAAATATCCTTATCAGTATGTATAGCATTACCGTCGAGGTGCATCACACCTTCCGATTCCCTTTCAATAAGGGCTTCCGAAGTAACTATCTCCAGCAAATTGGAGTTATTGCTTATATTTTTAGATACCAGCTGAATGGCTGTCTGTGCAATATTCATTGGAGGTAACGACCTCAGAATAGCAATATTCATCTTACCATCCTGCATATCGGCTTCGGGTGCAATAAAACCATTATTACCATATTGGGAGGCATTGGCACAAGTAATCAGAAACGATGTGTCGCTGAAATTTCCGTCGGGAGTGGTTACTTTATAATATTCGGGCTTAAAATTGACATATACATCGAGCATGCTTTTCACATACATTAATTTACCCCGTGCCGACTGATTCAAGACTTTTTCGCTGACCAGAGCATCGAACCCGACTCCACATGTACAGAAAAAAATATGACCGTTAGCTACACCATAATCGATTCGAGCTACATTTCCCTGCTTGATTATTTCCAAGGCTTTAGTATAATTAAGGGGAATGTTCAGATCCCGGGCAAGACCATTACCCGATCCGCTGGGTATGATCCCCAACACAACATCGGTATTTACCAATGCTTTGGCTACTTCATTGATTGTACCGTCTCCACCGACAGCTATCACGCAGTCAACACCATCACGTACAGCATCTTTAGCTATCTGAGTGGCATGCCCTTCGTAGCCGGTCATCAGGATATGTACCTCATATTCCCTCGGATCGATAGCAGCTGTCATTTCCGGAATATCCTTTTTAGATCTGGTTCCGGATACAGGATTAATTATTGTATAAATTTTCTTTTTCGTCCGACTCATATATAATCATTGACAAACCAAGTTTCTAATTTAGCAGTACATTAATCCTCCAATGGATTCGTTACGTCACCGGCACAAAACTAAAAAAAGGCATTGATATAGCAATCTATCTCAATATTTAAACTCTTATAGTTAGCGAATTAGCAATTACAATAAAATATTTACACTTAAAGATCATTAATCAGAACGTAAACTTAATAAATTAACATTAAAATGACAGAAAATCAAGGGCAAATTTTGTTAAACAATAAAAAAACAGAACAAGAGATGCTTGAAGTCCTGTGAAGATGTACTATCTTTGAACACAAGTTAACAACCTAATTAAAAGGAGATATCCGCTGCATAGATACTATTTACAGACTATATCAGTATTGACGAGTTAACTTATCAGAGCAACAAACAGTCCTTAAACGTTAAAGCATCACTTAAAAAGCCAAGTGTACTTTTGAATAAGGCAGGAAAATAAACACTTTTATTGATATTCGGATTATTTTATTTATTTCATCACATGAATTCAGTACTCTATATTTCTATAGGAATAGGCATTGCAATCGGAATCATTGCGGCCTTAATTACACGAAGCAGAAGCTACGGAATACTTATCAACATCTGTGCGGGTATTTTGGGTTCTATCGTAGGAGTATGGGCTATCGGACAGATACACTACTCATTCGAAGAAGACAAATTTATATCTTCGCTGATCGCCTCGGCACTCCTATCCATTGTTATTGTATGGGTAATGGCACTGCTGCGACGCAAGGGATAAGTCAAGAAAAAAGATTAGAGCAGGACAAATATCACACTTCACTAGAATGAGATACTTGTTCTGTTTTTTTATTTTGAAAAAAGATCATTATATACATTTTTTAGTATACCTTTGTATAATAAAAGGTCTCAGTAGGTATTTACTGACCATCCCAAAATAACAGAATCAGTCGGTTATTCTTCGGAATGCGTTGTTAGATAATTTCTGTTACTAATGTCAGATCAACTAAGGTCAGAAATTGACTATCAGATATAACAATCAACTGTTATATACAATCAATCAACCAAAGACCTAAAAATATTTTACTTATTTTTTATGTTAAGGCCTAATTACAAGTTGCTTTTTCACTTTGAAAACGATAAAACGGCGATTGTGGAAATCAAGCGTAACGGTATTACAGAACAAGATCCGGCTCAACTATATAAATGGCTGGTATACGACAAAGTAAACGATATGCTCTCAAAACTGGAATTCAGTTCAATGAGCAACGATGCCGGAAAAGAATACCGGATATTCGAATCAGCGACGCTCGAATTTGATTCCAAATCGGCAGTATTCAAAGAAAAAGAAAAAACGAGTATTCTCGAAGTTAAAGCAATAGATACACCCTTATCTTCATCTCTAAAAGAAGCAATAGGTGATTATCTTTTACTTCAGAATTTCAGAACCGAAAGAATATGATTTGTTATATAGACCTCTAATACTATGTCAGCTATAATAATGCAATAGAATAATAAGGCCGACTTTCGAGCCGGCCTTATTTTTAAGGATTCAGACCTTTATATTGTATTGAAACTTTACTTCGTTCATTATTTTCACTTCATTTTACCGCCAGCCTTGCAGTCTGAACGAATCAGTCAGAACATCATATTGAGGCTTCCAAAACAGAAATTCGCTATTAGATGCAGTCAGTATCACCTGAGTCTGTGAGGTATTTGTATAAATATTAGTACACACAATCCGCTTAGGCTCATTGCCTTCTATCTGCTGTGTATACGAATAAGTAATATACCGACAGCCATTTTTAGACTTTGCGTCAAACGAATCCCAGCTAACCAGATTGTAGCGGGTATTGCTAAGATTGCGCTCAACCGATGCCCTCATATTCAATTCTATCGAATCGGTACTGATAGAATCGGGATGGCTAAGACGTGCAAAGTCTCCGGTACGATCCGATATAGTAATACTTCCAAAATCAGCAAGCTGTAACGAATCGTTTTCATTAAAATCTTTTCTCAGGAACAGGCATGCCGGACGGAATTGCTCGTAATTTATCGAATCACCCAGTTTCTTCTTCGATTCGGCATCGACTAATTTAACAAACGGAATATCGCTCCGCTCCTCCAATTCCAAAGGATATATAACGGTACCACGTCCGGCAACTGGTTGTAAACGATGATATGACGACAATATATCTTCGAAATGTGATTTCCATTCTGCTGATTGACTTTCGGGAGCCGAAGCAGTCAGTTGTATCTGCAATGTTTTATCAAAAATACAGGCCGAGTAAATATCCGAAGGTTCACCCTCGGCTTTTCGCTGGGTATAGGAATATATTAATGTGGGTAACCCTTTAGTTTCAGTAAGATAAAAATCTCCCCAGCGACTAATTTTATAAGCCGTAGAATCTATATTCACCTGTACACCAGCTTTAATATTCTGCTCTAGAATACGAAGATTTAAAGAGTCTTTATTTAATACTCTCTTATTAAATTCAGGAATTACATTCAACGACAAGCTTCCGAAAGGAGCAACATCTGTGCTATCTCCGATTTCAAAATCACGATCGAGAAATAACAATCCGGGACGAAATTTCTCATAATCCGTGGAATCGCCCAAAATCCGTTTAAACTCTTTGTCTACCAAATATTTGAATGGAATATCCTTACGCTCGGCTATAGTTGTTGGATAGCGCAGTGTCGCGATATCGGCAATATTGACCGAACGGACAAACGATTGTACCATTGTGTTATAATAAGGCAGCCATTTGTTATACTCTTTCTTTGGAGCCGACAACGTTATTTGCAGCTGAACATCCGAATCGTACATGGTGGTGACTGCCGTTACGGTTGGATCTTTCTTCTTAAGTTCCTGTTGATAAGAATACTGCATTGCAAAGAGGCCATTTATCCGGACGAAATCAAAATAATTCCATTTGGTTACTTTAAAATCCGTTCCAACCAGATTTGTATCCACATCATGACGGATACTCTGTTCCAGTTTCTTTTTCTGCACATCACTCAATACTTTCGGAAAACGGTATTGTCCGGTCATAACGGTTACAGTTATATATCCGAATGTCATTTTCTTTTGTCCCTCTGCCGGTGCTTTAAATCCTTTTTCGAAAAAGATCAGTGCAGGACGGAATTTTTCATAATCTATGGTATCTCCCAATAATTTACGGTATTGTTCATCAACCAATAATCTGAAAGGGATGTCACTTCGTTCTTCGATAGCCGAGGGATAAGCTAACGATCCGATATTAAGGACATCAATATTCTGCATCTCCGTTTTTTTATCTTTCTGCGCCGATACATAAACCAAAGGAAATGCCAAAAGGGCGAAAAGGAGAACTTGTTTTATTTTATTCATTATATGTGAGTAATTTTCAGGTCTCATACCTTTTATTGACTTTGTTAGTAAAATCATTTGATCACTATCCCAGAAACGATCTTATCGTTGATAGCCGCCCATTCTGCATATTCCTTTTCCTGAGCCGACATCAATACTTCTACTTGCTTATTGCCTTTAAAAAGATAGGTCAAAGCCATACATGTAATTCTGTCTGCACTATTGATTTGTTTATATTCGTACCTGAGAACTTTAGCCCCGTTAATTTCCTCAGCAGGCTTATCCGTCCAATCCGAAATAAGAAATGATGACTGTGCAGCATTCTGTTCTACGGATGCTTTTACGCTGGTCGAAATCTGCGTAACAGCATCATCGGTCAGATTATCCGAATTGAAACCATCTATTACATTTCCGCTAATCACTATATTAGAGAAATTTTTAAGCTGTGCCGGATCATCTGCATTAAATCCTTTTGCCAAAAATATTTTGCCGGGACGGTAAATTTCGACATCCACCGAATCGGGAATACTTTTACGAACTTCTGGATCGATCAGTTTTACAAACGGAATATCGTTGCGCTCTTCTACTGCCAACGGATAACTTATATCGGCAATCCCGTCAATACTTGTAATTGTTAATTCTGACACGGCATTCGCCATTTCTTTCTGACTGTAACTGTGCAGTTGTACCAAACCGGCTATAACCGCAGCAAAGACAATAGTAAAGATTACATTCTTTCTCATGCTCAAATAATATACTATATTGTTGTTTTTTTAATGAATCCCTATATCCCTAATCATCTGATCCGTCTTGTGATACAAACGAACCAAAAGGTAACAAAAGTAACAGCCTTTGTGTTCGCTTTTCCGATGGCACTTTTGCCCTCGAAACTAGTGCTGCCCGTGGGGGCAAGTCTCTGCTTTGCCCGTTTATTCCAACATCGTTATTCCCTAAAAGGTTACAAAAGTTACTCTAAAATTGCACTTTTTCGGACGACACCTTTTTTATCTATCAATATGATTTCGATAATATTAACTGATAACTGCTGACTGATCCCAAAGCACTCTTTCTCTTTATAGATAAAATCGACTACTTATGAAACGTCAGAATAAGAAAAAAATTATTCAACCATCTTGACTGCAAGAGTCGAAGACGTATAAACACCTTTTTCCGAAAAAATCTTATATATCGCTTCATTCAGATCCACCGAAACCGTTCCATAATCTCCGGTCAGTACCCAAACTCTCAGTACAATATCAAAATTTCCGTTATTGATTGCAGTCACACCCACAAATGGAGTTGGTGTTTCCATCACTTTATCATTACGGCTTATCACTTCTGTCAGAACCGATTTCAGTTCTTCGGCACTATTCCCATAATTAATATTCAATGTAATATCGAGCCGCCTGCGAGGCTGAGCCGTTACATTGATTATCGTTCCGGTAGATAATGGGCCATTGGGCAAATATATAGTACGATTGTCGCCGGTAAGTAATACTGTATATAATATCCCGATCTCTCTTACTATACCATCCATTCCCTGAGCACTGATATTATCTCCCATTTTGAATGGCTTATTGAGCAAAATCATTACTCCGCCGGCAAAGTTAGATAAATTATCTTTCATAGCCATACCCACAGCCAAACCTGCGGCGGCCAAGATAGCGGCAAACGATGTGGTTTCTATCCCCAAAACACTGATAATGATAAGCCCCAGCACAATTTTGAGCAGAGCATCTACCATATTGTTTGTAAAGGAAACAACAGCCCCTTCGACATGTTTGCGCTGCATGATACGAGCTACCAATTTCTCAATCCATTTGATAACCCAGCGTCCTATAAAAAATATAACTACCGCCAGTACAATACGTTCGCCCAGATCGACAGCTTTTGTAAAAGCAGAATGCAGAAAGGTATCTAATGCCGAAATATCTAAATTATCGGCAGATTGCAGTAATATAAAGTTTAACATAAAAGAATTTCGATTTTAAGGACTCAGACCTATTTTAAATATTTTCTGTTACTTATTTGTTTCTGTTACAAATATATGAAAAATAGTAATTCAGTTTTTTCCAATTAGATTATAAGTAACAGAAAATATTTAAGTGATTCATCTAGTTAATAAATTAACATGTTAACTAGTAAGCAAGTCTAAAACATAAATTCAATTCGTTTACTTATTGAATAATATCAATCAGGAGTTTGATTGATAAAAACGTTCTTTTATATTGTACTTTCAGGTTCTGCTATTTACTAACGCAGCCTCCCGGCTTTGTATTTCATTTTGCCAAAGACCCAAAAGGAATACACGCAATCTGTGATTGCGCGTCGTAAACAATACAATATAAAAGAATGTTTTTCAACTACTGATTCGCATGAATAAATAGATCCTAAATCTACAAAAAGGAGAAGAATTTACAACTGCCTGTATTCCCCTCCTTAATTTATAGACCGGTAATTTTTATTTTACAACAAACACCACATTCATATACGTATCCAAATCGGACTTACGGTGAATGAAATAAGATACCTTACCCGTATTGTCAATATTAGTAACACTCATTACATCGCTGTCGTAATGAGTTATATAATAGTCTAATGCAGTAGCCGACAAATAGTGAGGTATCTGGGCAGGAGCAGAAGGACTTTTATACATCGGTGTACCGAACTGCTTTTTATATTCGGCATACAGATCGAGCGGAGTGGCCACTGCACCCAATGCAGGTGTAGGAATATTTATTGATGGCATATAAAAAAAACGTGTGGTATTCTGCGTAGCACATATCCAATTCGGAATTGCAGGTGTTCCGGCATTCATAGACAGACACTTTTTCGAAGTATCATACACCAGTAAACCCGATGCCGGAGCGGTTATAGCTTCTTTCTGAAGAGTAGTCATCCTTGGAAATACTACCCCTCTGTTGACCGATTCTATAGTCAGTTCGGCACTCGGATCTGGTACATCCGTATTGATCGCTATTTGCGCATATCCTATAGCTGCACTAGCCCACAAGATAGCTATATATAGATATTTAGTCATTGTCATATACTTTTTAAATTATCTGTTAACATCTATTCTTATCATCGGGTTTGTCATGATCTGACAGTCCGAAGAGGTTATTTCTTTCATACTTATTTTGTCGGGATCTGTAAACGCTCCGCTGCCATCATCAATAGTGGGAGTTACAGTTATCGTATATGTACCGCTGTTATTAAACCTGTGAGCATACTGATATGTACCCGATGCACTGCCGGCGGGCAATGTTTGTGTAACCACCGTACCATCGCCAAAATCCCAGTTGAGAGACAATATCTTAGCAACACCGACTAAATTAATAGTCACTCGATATATATTATCTACACCTACACAAACAGGCATTTTAGATATAATAGGTAATGTTTTATAAAACGAAACGGCAAATACAGGCAAACCAAAATATCCGGTAGTACCTGCGTTAAGATAATTAGGCAGCACCTCATTTTGCGTACCTCCATCATCGGGGTTAAGCACTACATAAAGGTTTCTTGTAGCTTTGTCTATTCCGTAAATGCGCCCATCGGGTCCTAATTGCACACAAGAGACATTTTCCCGTAATTTGGTAGTAGGAATGGGGGTCTTTGACAAATTTACAACATCATCCCATTTAGACACATATAATCCATTGCGACCGGAAGCACTTTCGATAGTCGCCACATAAAGGTACTCATTGTTAGACGAAAACTCCATCGCATAAGCCGGACCATATTCTGTGTCTATATCACGTACTTTCATATTACTCACCACCCCTGTACTCCGATTAAACTCTCCGGTGGTAAACCACGAATGATCATTATTGTAAGCAAGGTGCTGTACATGGACAAACCTTGTTCCATCGGTATTAAATTTCAGATAACCGATCCCTCCACCTAGAGGCGTAGGACTTAAAAGAACATCGTAGGTTGTATTGTAAACCGAAGGAGTAGCCGACACACCAGCTGCTGTAATAGCCCATACTATAACAGATTTACGCATACGAGACACCAGCCAATAATCAACTCCGTTGGCATGCTGCACAACAGAAATATTTTCGGCAACATCGGTATTGGTATAGCCGGTACCGGTAAGCGAAACCTGTAGATTTTTCCAACCTGATATAATATCTCCCAATCCTCCATTGAGGCTCATATCTACCACGGAATACCGGATACCGTTGCGAATTGCTCCAACAGCCGATACCGTAAATATATAGAAGAGGTTACGCTCACCCGGACATGGTACTACAATGCCCGAGCTGGTTGACGAGGGATTCCCTAACAAGCCCGTACCATTGGGCATGGCTACACCATTTTTATTATATACAGTACTGCCGTCAGACGACATCATCACGTTACCAGTGATCCGATCGGAATAAGTAAAACATCCTTCGTATGTAGATATCGGACCCGTCAACGGAATAGGAACATCCGTAACCACCGCACCCGACGACGCAGTAAATGATCTGGTGGTTTTAAAATCTATTCCGGCTTTAATACCAAAGTACCATGTATATGCCGACCTTTGCCCCTGCATAATAAATGACGATACGAGTATCGTTACTATCAGTAATATTATTTTTCTCATTATTTTTCTTTCTAGTTTGGATATAAAAAGGTTTGTGACCTTATTTTACGACAAACACAACATTCATAAACGACTGATAATCGGCCTGACGGAGTATATCATAATTTACTACACCACTATCGGTCACACTATTTATTTTTATGATCGAAGGATCGAAATAAGTGATGTAATAATACAGGTCTCCTGCAGCCGGAAAGTAAGGTATGCCGGCAGGTGCACTTGTACTTTTGGCATCGGGGGTTCCAAATTGAGTTTTATACTCGGTGTATAAGTCGAGGGTTTTGCCGGCTACTACCGTTGATGCGTCTATAGCTACCGATGGCATATAGAAAAAGCGTGTTTCGTTCTGTGCCAGACATATCCAGATGGGAGAAGCTGATGTACCGACATTCTGCGACAAACATTTTTTCGATGTATCATACACCATCAATCCGGCTGCGGGGTTGGCTATTAATGTTTTCTGAATTGTAGTCATTCGGGGAATAAGCACCCCCTTATTGTTGTTGGGACTTACCACATCAAGTTCAGCACTCGCATCGGGTATTATGGTATTGATGCCTACCTGAGCATGCAAAAAAGATGTCATAGCTATAAAGCATAACATCGCCAAAATTTTCTTTTTCATCGTTGTTTGTTTGAGGGTCACAGACCCGGTTGTTGTTTAGGGTTCCAGACCCATTTATTATGTTTGTTCTTAGATAATTATTGATAACGCACAAAAGCAGTAAAGTGCATTCGCTGCACCCTACTGCATAATGAAACCGACTGTCGGACAAGTATATGCTTGAAGCAGATTCAGAACGACAACAAAACAACAATAAAACTGCTGTGCACAGCTTGTACAATCGGATTTCAGTAAAAAAATTGATATATATGACGTGATTTACAAACGTGAAAATTTGTAAATTTGATAATGACATGACGAAACCCGAAGCATAAAAAAATGCTCCGTCATTTTGACACAATAGAATTTTTTGTTTGATTATTACGCTAGATGCGTCTCTCTCTCTCTCTCTCTCTCTCTCTCTCTCTCTCTCTCTCTCTCTAATATTCCACACGACACAGCCAAACCTGAATAGTTAAAATTCAGCTCGGATTCAAAGTTTTTATGTGTGAAATTATAAATCATCAACTATGCGTTAAAGAGTTGTTGTGATGGCAAATATAGCGATTGTTTTGGATTCAACAAAAAAGAAGGGGACTAATAGTTGTTAGTTCTCCTCTTTGGAAAATCAATATTCGAGAGTTGTCCTATAAAAACAGAATCGGTAAAATATCCAAATAAAGTAAACGGACAGTCATACTATAACTGCCCGTTTTTTTTTTATTGATTTATTAATTTTCTTTTGCTCACTTACTTTACCACAAATACAATATTGATATAGTCATCGTAGTTTGCTTTGGTTGTAGTGACATAACTCATTATACCATTCCCATCAATACTATTGATAGTTATACGTGATGGGTTATGATAAGTTACGTAATAATACAAATCTGTAGCAGCAGGAAAATACGGTAATGCAGCAGGAGCTCCCGTACTTTTATACTTGGGTGTACCATATTCCTCTTTATATTGAGCATACAAATTTTTGCTTCCTGAGCCTAAAGTCACAGTCTCGATATTAATAGACGGCATATAAAAAAACTTACGATTAAACAATGCCAAACAAGTCCATTGAGGTACAGCCTCTGTTCCTAAGTTCTGAGAAATACACTTTTTATCTGTATCATAAACCAAAAGACTATGAGCCGGATTTAGTATAGCAGTCTTTTGGACGGTGGTCATTCTCGGAATAAGCAATCCTTTATCGGCATTGGACGGACTATTGATATCAACTACAGAACTAGATTGTGGTGTATCGGTATTGATACCTATCTGAGCAGATAGTTGCAGGCTAAAGAGCAGTGCGAATATATATATTAGCTTTTTCATATTATCTGTTGGCTTCTTTTGTGGCTGTATTTTGTAAATCAATCCGTATCATCCTGTTTGTTTTAAATACACAATCAATAACATTAGCAGGTATAGTAGTTTTGGAAAGAGCAACGCCATCAGCTCTGTAAGGAGTTATACTTATTGAATATTTACCGGTAGACGTATAATTGTGAGTCTGCTTATAAATTGTATTTCCGGATACTATGCTTTGGTTAACCTTTGCCGATCCGTCTCCGAAATCCCATTCGAGCCTTGTTGGAAGATCGGCAGAAGGACCTACCATATTTATCTCCACAGTGTATCTAAAATCATTACCGGTACAAACAAATGACTTTTCGGTTGCCTTGGCTGAAAACCATGAAGCGGCAAAAGAAGGAAGTCCAATGCGACATAAACCCGTACCTAAGAAACTATTCGGAAGCTGGTATATCTTTAAGTTATTATATTCATCCGGATTATCAATTACATAAAGATAACTTTTCTGATATGCACAAAAATAAATACGCCCGTCGGGTGCTAATTGAGGTGTATTGCGGTCAATACCCAAATTATACGTTTTATAGGTTACTGTTGACGGATTGCTTGCTGCTAACAAAGCTTCAAAGTCAAAAACGTATAATACTGCAGTACCTCCTATATAAAGGTATTTCATAGATGGAGAAAACTCAAGTCCATATGTATTTTTCAAGCCCGACACTTTTTTGATATTCGAAAAAACGCCTGTACTGTTGTCAAAATCTCCATATATAAACTCCGCATTATTTCCCCCCCAAGCAAAATGTTTTCCATCTGCAGTAAACTTGATGTATCCACAAGCCGAAGAATGATTTATAGATGCCGGAGAAGTTGTCACAATCGGAGTAGCGATAACTCCCGTAGAGGTTGCTAACCAAGCATTAAAATAGGATGTCGCCCCACGTCCGGGAGCAACAATCCAATAATCTGTACCATTAGCATGCCTGATGGATGTAACACTTTCTCCGATTCCTCCCATCCCTCCTGATAGCAATATGTTTTTTTCGCTGGCTATAACAGCTCCTAAACCACCCGCCTGGCTCATATCTATAGCCGTATATGACAACATGTTTGTCCAGTTTATACCGATCGATACAGCCATGTATTTATTCGGACTATTCGGATATGGCAAGATAATACCCGATTGAGCCGAAGAATTATGCCCGGTTAATCCTGTACCATTTGTCATTACCGCATTATTTTTGTCCCAGATAGTCATACCATCCGAATAAAAGAGAAGGTTACCATCGCTGTCCGAAAGACTGAAACAGCCCTCCTGAGTAACAATAGACGTTCTGGTAAAAGTAGGTAATCCGTCCAGAACAGCATTTGCAGTTCCGGCCAAACCTGTTGCCGTTAAACTTTGTGTAGTATTCCATGTCAAACCTACATTTTGCCCGAAAGCCCAGTTATTTGCCTCCTTTTGAGCTTGGATTTGCATGCAAACAACCACAGATATGACAAGAGCCAGTATTACTTTTTTCATATTTCCTCCCTATTTATTTAACGACAAAGACAACTGTCATAAATGTTGCATAATCGGCTTCCTTGAGAATATCATAATTAAGCACACCCGACGCATCCAAACTATTTATTTTCAACACTGTATTATCATAAAAAGTCACATAGTAATACAGATCCGAAGCCGAACTGAAATAAGGGATACCGGCAGGTGCTCCGGTACTTACTTTTGTCGGGGTATTAAATTGTTTTTTGTATTCGGCGTATAAATCAAGAGTCTTTCCTGCAACTACAGCCGAGGCATCAATTGCGATGGAAGGCATATAAAATGACGATGACTGCGCATCCTTTTGAGACAGGCATAGCCATGCCGGAGCAGCAGACGTGCCTGCATTCTGCGAAATACATTTCAGCTGAGTATCATATACCATCAAGCCCGGAGCCGGACTGCTTATCGCTAATCGCTGGGCACTTGTCATACGCGGTATCAGTATACCTTTGCTGGTACTTTCAATATCCAGTGCTGCCGAAGCATTCGGAGTACTGGTATTAATGCCTACCTGGGCATGAAGCGATGCCATACCAACAGAGCAGAGCATCACAAGAATCATCTTTTTCATTGTTGTTCATTTGAGGGTCAGAGACCCGTTTGTTGTTTATATTTCGAGTAATTATATTCAAAAAAAACAGTAAAATGCACTCCCTGCACTTTACTGTATAAGACAACCAACTGTCATACAGGCTAATGCAAGAATCAGATTCAGAACGACAACAAAACAATAAGGCTGCCTTGCATAAGCTGTAAAGTCGGTTTGATAGTAAATTGGTACATGTTTGTTTGAATGTCCGGGTCACAAACCCTTTATTGTTTATATTTGGAGCAATTATACGCACTAAAAGAAACAGTAAAGTGCACTCTCTGCACTTTACTGTATAAAACAACCGACTGTAGGACAAGCTAATGCAAGAAACATATTCAGAACGACAACAAAACAACAACAAGGCTGCCTTGCATAAGCTGTAAAGTCGGTTTGATAATAAATTAGTATATATTAGCTGAAGTATAGACACAAGAAAAACTACTCCGTCATTTTGACACAATAGAAATTTTGTTTTGTTAAAAAAATGATTAGTTACGCCAGGTGCGTCTCTCTCTCTCTCTCTCTCTCTCTCTCTCTCTCTCTCTCAATATTTCACACGACACAACCAAATCCAAATTGTTAAAATTCAGACAAGTTTCGTATTTTTTATGTGTGAAATTATTAATCATCAACTGTACGTTAAAGAGTTGTTGTGATGGCAAATATAGTCATTGTTTTGGAATTGGCAAAAAAGAGCGGAACTAATACATATTAGCCCCGCTCTTAAGAAATTAAATATCCGAGTTGTTCTACATCAGGAAAAAAGTAACCGATGTTCTTGTATATACAGGACTTATAGCAGAAGTCCATGTTCCGCTTCCGGGAGACAGAAAGACCTCCAGATAATCTCCAAAAGAACAGTCAGCCACTAATGCCACGGTAAGTGCAAAAGGAGTATTAGCTGCTGTTGCAATATAATATTCTACAGTATCGACATATACACCGTTCTTCATCAACCTCACATATGTGCTCGTTCTGCCCCCTGTTGCTACGCTGGCTCGTCCCCACCACCGAAAATACACAAGATAGGGACCTTCGCCCGTTACAATGTACTTTGTATTGGTTCCCGAAAGATATAGCTTTGCACCTGTTCCGGCAGCAAACGATTGAGCGGTAGACGACACAAATGTTTCTCCCCCACTCCCTTTTATGGCTCCCCATGTTACACCTCCGGTCGCATCAGCCGAAACCAATACACGATCCGATTTTTGAGACCCGTCAACTATACGCAGGGCGGTTTCGGAGGTCGATGCATTGATGTGCAATTTTGCCTGAGGCGAGGTTGTTCCTAATCCCATATTTCCAGCCTCGGTCACAATCACATCGTCTGCTGTAGATGTATCCGCTTTAGGGTTGATATGAAATACCCCGACAGGCGATTGAATATTGATGCCGACCTGCGCAGAAACAGACAAAATTGTGCTCATAATAAGAGCCGATAGTATATAATATTTTCTCATCTTTCTTAAATCTTAAATACAATAATACTTGGATTCAGAACTGTTGAATTATTCACTGCTCCGATTACCCAATTGAAAGTTCCTGCGGTAGATGCCGGTGTAGATGGACTTATGTATAGTTTGAGATATCCGCCTGCTGTTGCATAACCAAACAAGCTGGTTGTAAAACTAAAATAGTTGTCTGCTGCCGGATAACTGACGTAGTGCTCAACTCCGTCCAGTTCGGTTCCATAGTCTGACACAGCTGTAGTAGTTGCACGTGTCAGATAAATATACGCACTGATATTTTTATCTCTTGAATATGTCGTGGTTGCCGTTCCCCACCAACGGATAAACATCAGGTAATTACCAGTTTCCGTGATCGGAACCGATAGCAGCAGACTTCGGGTAGCATTAGGAAGATTTCTTCGGCCTGTATTTAAATTATAAATAGTGGCCGATGAAGCAGGCTGATCTGTCCACGAAAGATTTCCATTGGCATCCTTACTGTAGAGCATTTTCTTTGCACCTTCCGTACCGTCTTTTAAGCGCATGGCTGTTTCGGTAGATGTTTCGATGTGAAGTTTGGCTGTAGGCGAAACAGTTCCTAATCCCATATTCCCAGCTTGGCTGACAACTATATCATCTTCGACATTAGATGTTCCCGATGTATTTTTTTGAGCATCTATGTGAAATATCTGCTGGGGCGAATCGGTATTAATACCTATTTGAGCCAGTGAATTTCCCGTACTGATTATATATACCAGTGTTGTAAGATATGCAATATATTTTTTCATTGTGTTATACTCTAAATACGACAATACTTGGATTCCATAATTTCTGACCAGTACTCACTCCGCCTATTACCCAGCTTCCACCGGACGATACCCTGATATAAAGTTTCAGATACTGACCTTTGGTTGCTTTAGCAAATAAAGTCGTACTGAAGCAAGTATAAGCACCAGCCACGGTATTGGCACAATACTCGACCTGATCTTTGAGATTTGCCTGATCCGCCGTCCAGCTATTGCTTGTAGTGGCTGATGTAGTCGCATAAAATACACCGCATACATAATTATTTGCGCTTACAGCTGTAGCATAACCCCACCAGCGGATTGATATCAGATAATTACCTGTAACCGTTACCGGCATTGCCTTGACAAGCGCATAAGTGCCCAGTGTGTAAGTAATGGTAGATCCGGTGATACTATATATAACCCCTCCCGGATTAGGTTTTTCCATCCAGGAAGCATTACCCAAATCGTCTGATACTAAAATATAATTTGTCGCCTGCCTGCCGTCTGTGATCCGAAGGGGAGCAAGAGTAGAACTGCCTACTGCATCTATCTTGGCTGTAGGGGTGAGTGTTCCGAGTCCCATGTTGCCGGTAGAATTTACAAGTATATCGTCCGAAATATTAGATGAACCGGAGGTGTCTCCTTTGCCATCAATGTGAAGTACTCCCTGCGGACTTTTTGTATTTATCCCTACCTGCGCATGGAGGAGGATACCGAAGGAGAATATCCCCATCAGTAATAAAAATTTCTTTTTCATTGTTGTTAATTTGAGGGTCGCAGACCCATTTGTTGTTTATATTTCGAGTAATTGGGGTCACAGACCCGCTTGTTGTACATGTTGTAGAAGTGTATCGCATATCCCTGTCTATAAACACCTTGTAATCATAACCATCAGACATATGCAATATACGCCTACGATCTTTTATGTTTAAATAATTATTGATAACTGATAACTGATGAACGTCAACTGAAAAAAGCAGTAAAGTGCAATCACAGCACTTTACTGCACCATAAATCCGGTTGGTGTACTGATATAATTTCAAAGCAAGTTCAGAACGACAACAAATAAACAACAACAAAACCGCCTTGGTAAACAGTTTGCCGCACCGGATTTCAATAAGAAAATTGATATATATTAATTGAGGTATAGACACAAGAAAAACTACTCCGTCATTTTGACACAATAGAAATTTTGTTTTGTTAAAAAAATGATTAGTTACGCCAGGTGCGTCTCTCTCTCTCTCTCTCTCTCTCTCTCTCTCTCTCTCTCTCTCTCTCTCTAATATTTCACACGACACAGCCAAACCTGAATAGTTAAAATTCAGATTTATTTTAGTATCTATATGTGTGAAATTTTTGTCCATTAACTATATGTTAAAGAGTTGTTGTGTGGGCAAATATAGTAATAGTTTTGAAATTGACAAAACCGAGCTCCGAATCTCCATTTTGCAAAGAGCAGTTTGCAAAATGGAGATTTGTATTTATATTTGTATAGGTGATTGTTTTCGGGTACTGCTTTCCTGTAGATATAATGTATAATCAAGGGCTGAGTCCTTAATATATATACCGACAAACTATTCGCCCGTTATACTTGTTATGATATCAAAAGAAAGTATGAAAATAATGTCTGTTACGAAATATATTTAGCCACATGGAAAACGACAATACGAAAAGATTTTTAAAGCTGATCGAAGACGGAATCCGCACTAACTGGGACAAACCCGTATTCAGCGACTATGACGGCAATGCCTTGCTATTTAAGGATTTTGCAGTCAGAATAGCCAAACTACACATTATATTCGACACTCTCCATCTCGAAAAAGGAGATAAGGTTGCTCTCTGCGGACGCAATTGCACCAACTGGGCAGTTACGTTTTTTGCCGCTATGTCGTACGGAGCTGTTGTCACTACCATTCTGCACGACTTCGATGGAGACAGCGTTCAGAATATCGTTAATCATTGCGATGCCAAAGTATTCTTTGTGGCAGAACATGTCTGGGAAAAAGTAGATCCGATTAAAATTCCGAAAGTAGAAACTATCATCACCATAGATGATTACAGCATATTAAGGTCTCGAACCGAAAAACTAAATCAGGTAACCAATGACATTGATGTTATCTTTGCCGAGAAATACCCGAACTTTACAATCGACGACCTCAAATTCCACGTCGAAGATCCGGAAGAAGTTGCACTCATTAACTATACATCAGGTACAACCAGTAAGCCCAAAGGGGTGATGATTCCTTATCGCAGTTTATGGTCTAACACGCTGTTTGCCAAAGAAGCCATCGAATTTGTCAGCCCCGGAGACGGACTTGTATCCATGCTGCCGATGGCACATATGTACGGATTGGCTTTCGAGATACTGCTTTCGGTAGCCAAAGGATGCCACGTGCACTTCCTTACCCGCCTGCCTTCGCCACACATCATCATGAATGCTTTTGCCAAAGTGCAGCCAACACTCATTATAGCTGTTCCGCTGATTATAGAGAAGATTATCACTGCGAAAGTTATGCCCGAGTTACAGAAGCAGCCGACTAAAACACTGCTGAAAATACCATTCGTAAAAGACAAAATATACGCTAAAATCCGTGAGAAATTAATTAATGTATTCGGAGGAAAAGTTGTAGAAGTTGTAATCGGAGGGGCTGCCCTCGATCCAGAAGTGGGTAATTTTCTGAAACTGATTAAATTCCCATATACCGTAGGATATGGAATGACCGAATGCGGTCCGCTTATCGCATACGACTATTGGGAAACATACCGTGCCGCTTCGTGCGGAAAACCTGTCGACCGCATGGAAGTAAAGGTAGACTCTGCGGATCCCGAAAATACGGTAGGCGAACTGATAGTGAAGGGTGCAAACACGATGCTCGGCTATTATAAAAACGAAGAAGCTACCTCAGCGGTACTTTCGCCCGATGGATGGTTGCGTACAGGAGACCTTGTGACTCAAGACAAAGAAGGCTATATCTACATAAAAGGACGCAGCAAAACAATGATACTGGGACCTTCGGGACAAAATATTTATCCGGAAGAGATCGAGCAGCTTCTTAACAATGTGCATTTCATTGCAGAATCACTCATTGTAGAGCGTAACGGAAAGATACACGCACTGATTTATCCTGATCAGGAAGTCATTAAACTTCATCCGAATAACCTTTCGGTCGAAGATACTCTCAAGCTCGAAATAGACGAAGTAAACAAGCGTCTGCCCAAATATTGTCAGATTACCGATTTTACAGTTCGTGACGAGGAATTCGAAAAAACACCGAAACGCAGTATCAAACGTTTTTTGTATAAATAAGGTCTCAGACCTTTTTATCAATGTGCCGTCACTCGATAGAACAAAGCAACTAATAAATAAAAACAGCAACCACTTCTGATTTACAGAAAGGTTGCTGTTTTACTTTATTTAGAATATATATCTGCTAATTCAACATTTTTATACGATAGGCATACATACTCGAATACCCATCATTCTTTTCGGCTACAGACAGTATCTGCAAGCCTGCTATTTCGGCATTCTGCGCAGCACCTACATATACCACGTACCTCTTAGCGGCAGTAGTGTTGTTATTAACTGCTACCCAGCCATTCACTATAGCCCGCTTATTTATAAACCCTGTATTCGAAAACCGATTTTTTGATATTGCATCCGGTGTTGCTATCGAACTATCATCACCAAGTGTTACCTGTATCCATATTCTATAATTGCGATCGGCTACAGTCACCTGATTTGTAATCATACTTACCGAAAAAAATACCAGCCATTGCCCGGGATCAACAGAAACACTCATATTGGTTTTAAACCAGTTATTGCTATTACCCAATGTAGCAAAAGCAATACCGGCACCTATGTTTCCGTTCTTGTATCCGGGAATATAATCGTTCCATTGTCCCAAGCCGTTGGCATCAGACATCAACACTTTATTTACGGCAGCATTTCCGTCTTCGATCCGTAATTGAGGGTTAGGTGTTGCCGATGTACCGCCGGTAACTATATGCAACTTGGTCTGAGGGGTAGTTGTGCCAATTCCGACCTTGCCGTCTTTACTAACAACCACATCATCTCGATTTATATTTGCTCCGCCACCCGAATTATTAGAGGCAGCATCCACGTGCACCAATACATTGCTTGCCGGATTATCGGTCATGATGCCAATCTGTGAAAAGGCATCTGCACAGCATATCAACTTAAAGAATATTGTGAAACTTATAATATATTTTCTCATTTTCTATTGTTATTAATTTTCTCCGATTTTCACTGCGATAATTCCATTCTCTCCTTTTGTAGATGTAGCTATTGAGCTGAGCAATACTCCATTCGAAAGACGTCCGGCATTTGCATATACAATACCCAAATGATATACCTTCGAAGCAGATCCTGTATTTCTTATCACAACAAAACCTTGTATAACACCCCAACTTTTAGCATATACCGTTCCAGAACTCCATGGAGCACCAACTATATCGGTTGATGCAGGTCCTCCGTAAGAATCGGAGTAACTCAACCTCATCCAGGTATTAACAGAATAATCTTCGGTCGATAATCCTCCACTTGCCCCGATTAACAGATTAAGATACACACACCAGCGTCCCGGAGGCAAAGTAATGGTAGCATCCAAAGGATGATGAGGTATCAGCATTTCGTTAGTTGTGCCGGCAGGCTTTCCCAGATCTTTTACATAATAATTCTTACCTGACGCACTCAAAACACCTTTGACCACAGGTAAACCCAAAAAGCCCCAAGTACCTACTCCGTTACTGTCCGAAACCAGCATTTTATAATTTCCTTCAGCTCCGTCTTTAATACCAATCGCACGGGTAACGGTCTTCGATTTTATATGCAACTTCATTTGAGGTGTACCTGTGCCTATACCTACTCGTCCGGCATTATCGATGATCACATCGTCGGAAGTATGCCCCACAGCTCCGGCCTCGATATGCAATACTCCTTGCGGATTTAAGGTATTAACTCCAACCTGAGCTTGTGTCATGCAAAGTCCTAAAACACTCAGCAGACTATACAGTAATATATATTTCATATGTTATGCGTTTTCTCTTATTTATATTAAGTAACAGAAAGTATTTAATGATATACTTTTAGTCTATAACAGTCTTTGGTTGTTACACTTATCCAAAGTAACAAAAAGGTCTGAGCCCTTATAATTCATCTGATGGTATACGATAAGCGATTATATTAATCTCACCCCAAGGTCCTCCAACATTATTAAAATACCCTGCCGGGATGGTAACACCAAAAGAACTGGTACCTCCGGCTACATAATAATATCTTTTCGTTGCATTACTTTGGTTATTTACAATAAAAGAACCTATCGTAACATTGTAGAAATGCGCCCAGCACATCCCCGAGACCAATCCCAACCCTTCTATGTCGGGGGTCTGTATAGCAGCAAGCGTACCTCCCGTATTTACGACGGTAGCAGCATCGGCTAGAGTAGACGATATCCATACAGGTGTATTGGTTCCCCCGCTTCCCGAAATTAAAGAAACCACGTTCATAGCCCATCTACCCGTGGGTAAATCGATATATGACGGAGCTGAATAATATTTCGTATCATTAAACCCTATATTTAAGAAAGGAGGAGAAACTATCTTAATCTGGGCAGACACTACCGGAACCATATTCTTCCATGTGGCTGTGCCTATATTATCGGTAGCTATCAGGATATTACCATCCCCCTGATTTCCATCTTCCAATCTGAAACCCGATACAGGAGACGAAGCAGTACCTCCTGTTTGTATATCCAATAAAGTACGCGGAGTAACGGTTCCGATGCCCGTCTTTCCGTCAGCAGTCACTATTATATCGTCCGCTGTACCTGTTGCCCCGCTAGTATTTGCATAAGGATCGATATGAAATACCCCCTGCGGATTTTGGGTATTTATCCCTACCTGAGCATGGAGGAGAATGCCGATAGAGAATATCCCCATCAACAGTAAAATTTTCTTTTTCATTGTTGTTCATTTGAGGGTCAGAGACCCGGTTGTTGTTTAGGGTTGCAGACCCATTTATTATGTTTGTTCTTAGATAATTAGTGATAATACACAAAAGCAGTAAAGTGCATTCGCTGCACCCTACTGCATGATAAAACCGACTGTCGGACAAGTATATGCTTAGAGCAGATTCAGAACGACAACAAAACAACAATAAAACTGCTGTGCACAGTTCGTCCTGCCGATTTATTAGTAAATTGGTATATATTTTGAAGTAATGACAAGTTATGAAAACCCCGAAAACCCTCGTCAGGAGGGTCAGGCTCAGATCATGAGGCAGATATACAACAAAGCACGAAGCATAAAAAAATACTCCGTCATTTTGACACAATAGAAATTTTTGTTTGATTATTACGCTAGATGCGTCTCTCTCTCTCTCTCTCTCTCTCTCTCTCTCTCTCTCTCTAATATTTCACACGACACAACCAAATCCAAACTGTTAAAATTCAGACAAGTTTCGTTGTTTCTATATGTGAAATTATTAGTCATCAACTGTACATTAAAGAGTTGTCGTGAGGGCAAATATAAGGATTGTTTTGGAATTGGCAAAAAAGAGACCGGACTAAACTTAGCTTAGTCCGGTCAGGTGTTATGCTATTCTATATATTCGATATCAAAAAATATCTGATCAACCACATTAGCACTGGTACCCCATCGCTGATCGTTATAGACCATCACCTTATCATTCGCATTGAAGGGCAGTACAGTAATAAAAGTCGGCGACAAGCCATAGTTACTATGTGCCCCTACTGCTATAAAATTAGCACTAGGAGCTCCATTTATGTATACATAAGGTATAATCACATATACATTAGCACCTGTCCGGTTCGTTCCCCAGTGTCCGCCTATAGTAACTCTGTAGTATCCTTTATACGGGACAGTTATTTCGCCCGTAGAAACATTGACCGCCCCCTCTGTAGGACTCGATATCACAGATTCGGAATATCCCTTTATCGGTTTCATAATATAAGTTGTTTCATATATCAGCGGAAATTTTCCGTTCATTGATGCAAACCATGTTCCCATCGCCGATGTCCATGATAATACTCCGTTGTTATCCGATACCAACATACGGAAACTTCTTTCCGAACCGTCGATAATCCGAAGTGCACCGGGTGTAGAACTTAAAATATCGACCCGAGCTGATGGTGTTAATGTGCCTATCCCGATACGCCCATCGCTAGTAACAACCACATCATCCGATGCCTGAAGAGCAGATACAGCTCCTGTTGCCGGATTTGCGGTCGCTGCAGACGACCTGCCATCGATATGCAATAAGGTTTTCGGGTTATCGGTATTCACACCTATCTGAGCCATACCTAACTGACTGATAATACAGCCTATGATTATAATTATAATATTCTTTTTCATCGGGTTATCTACATTTGTTTTACTAATTCTACATAGAACGAAAAGTTATCTAATCCATCGGCATACGCAGGCACTATATTAGTTGTTGTAAGGTGCAATACCGAAGAAGCTTGCAGATAAACCAACCGCGTATAACTGAAATACTGCATTCTACTAAGATTTGTATTTCCCAAAGAGTGAGGCCCCCATATCAGCACATTGTTTGCATAAATAAACAAATAACCTGCAATAAAATATCCTCCCGAATATCGGGACGGATGCATGATACTACTGCCAAAAACACTTACCCGATACATACCTTTGTAGGGAACAGTGATCTTTCCGGTTGACTGATTGACTCCGCCGACAGAATAATCGGAAACAAACGAAGCTCCATATGTTACAGCATGTGCTGTTGTGGAAGATGCTGTGGGTGTAACCGCGCCGTAAATAAGAGCACCGAACCACGAACCCTGTTTTTCGCGCCAAAGAGCAACTCCCGCCTCTCTATCCGACATCAGTACCTTTCCGACACCTTCGGTAGTATCAGATATACGCAGAGCTTTGAGAGCCGATGTTGTATTGATATGAAGTTTGTGACTGGGAGTCAAAGTTCCAACGCCAACATACCCTTCCTTTCCAACAGCAGAACTGACTACGATGTCACTTGTCCCGGTCGACGATTTGATATGTAATACACCTTGCGGCGATGATGTATTGATGCCAACCTGTGAATATAACAGGCTTAATGAGAAGGCACAAAAGAATAGTGTACCTATTATTTTTTTTGTTATCATTTTAAGTAATAGTAAATATTTAATAATACATTTCCGAGCGATAATTTGCTGCTGCAGTTATGCTTGATTAGTTAATAAATAGGTCTGAGACCTTACTTTCTTATTGAATATACTCTATGATAAAATAACACTTCTTGATGCTATTAGCTCTGTATATACTGGTTTCGCGATTGAATAATGCGATTTGATCTCCGGCGGCAAATGTATCGATAATGATAAAGGTCGGACTCAAGGGCATCAGCGTATTCTGAGAGTCTCCACCGCCTGTTATACCAACCCATTTTGCAGTTCCATTTTGTGTATACCCTACTTCTACGGCAAAGATTCCCGTCGATAAAGAACACTCCCACTCTCCTGCTATCGAAATCCTATACTTACCTGCATAGGGTACAGTTATAATACCGGCTGCCCCGTTTGCACTACCAAACAGAGGATTAGCGACAAGCCCCCACGAATATCCTTTGATTACACGATCACCTCCGGCCATAGTGGTTTGACTTGCCCATGAACCCCATAATACACCGTACCACGAACCCGAAACCGATGTATATTCGGCATATCCATTAGCATCCGAAACTAATCCTTTACCTAATGCCTGATCTCCATCTACAATTCTAAAAGCACCTATCGATGGGCTTTTGACATCCAGTTTTACCTTAGGGTTGATCAGTCCTATCCCTAAATAGCCGTCATTCGACACAACCACATCATCACTGTCATTAACAGGAGAAGTAATTGTTCCCGACGTATTCCCTTTGGCATCTACGTGAAAAACTCCTAATGCTTTTTGAGTATTTATCCCTACCTGAGCATGCAGAGCAACACCGATGGAAAATACTCCCATCAGTAATAAAAATTTCTTTTTCATTGTTGTTTATTTGAGTAAGGGTCACAGACCCGTTGTTGTTCAGGGTTACAGACCTATTTTTTATATTTGTTCTTTGATAATTATCGATAACAGAAAAAGGCAGTAAAGTGCATTCGCTGCACCCTACTGCATGATAAAACCGACTGTCGGACAAGTATATGCTTGAAGCAGATTCAGAACGACAACAAAACAACAACAAAACTGCTGCGCACAGTTTGCCCTGCCGGTTTAGATAAAAATTGATATATATTGTAAGGAAGTAATAAACTATGAAAATCCTTGCCAGAAAGTTCAGACTCAGATCATGAGACATATGTGTAACAAAGCCCGAAGCATAAAAAAATGCCCCGTCATTTTGACACAATAGAAATTTTTGATTATTTGTTACGCTAGATGCGTCTCTCTCTCTCTCTCTCTCTCTCTCTCTCTCTCTCTCTCTCTCTCTAATATTTCACACGACATAGCCAAACCTATTTTGTTAAAAAACAGATCGGTTTCGAAGTTTCTATGTGTGAAATTATTAGTCATCAACTGTACATTAAAGAGTTGTTGTGATGGCAAATATAGCGATTGTTTTGGATTTAGCAAAAAGTATGACTATCATAAAACTGTCACAAAATATCGCAAAGATCATCCCTGATGAATAATACTCTTTGATATAATGTGACATTTTAAATGATTAAACGATTAAAGAGCCAATTTCATTGCTATCAGCTTTATTGTTGCAGATAAGGTTACAGGAGGTTTTACAACAGGTAAATATCCCGGTTTAAAGTTTATACTACCATCGAGCAACTGTATATATATCTGTAGGCTTACATCATCTGTAAAATTATAAAAATCAGTCTGGGTTAAATAAAATTCAGCCCTGATCTTTTCGGTAAAATCCTGTTTCGGCCCACCAACGTAATTACCATTTAACTTAACGGCAAAATATGCCTCACTACCAGTAGGAGCATCAATCTGTCCGGTAATAAACAACAGGTATTTTCCCTTAGGAAGGATCAAAGCCTGAGTCGTTGCTGCAGCCCCATCAATACTTGCTGAGTATTCCATTGCAGATGCAGAAGATGCCTCGAATTGCTTGAAAGCATTGGTAAAACCGAATCCTGTGTGAGTTAGCTTATATATTGCAAATTCATTACCATAAGTATATTGAGCCCATCTTCCAAAACCATTGGCATCAGATGTCAATATACGTCCTGACTCCTGACTTCCATCATCCAGAATAAAACCTTGTTCGGACGAAAGAGCTTTTGTATGAAACCTGGCTTGTGGCAATGTGCCCACTCCCACATATCCTTCTTTTGTTATGACGATATCGTTACTTAACTGCGATGAGGTTGGCGATGTACCATTATCACCTAGCGCATCAATATGAAATATACCCGATACATTGGATGTGTTAATTCCAACCTGAGCATTTACATTGTTTACTATATAAAATATAAATATTAAAAATATGAATCTCATATGCTACTTTTATTATGTTATGCAACTTTCAGAAAAGTTATTTGATAATACATCGAAAATATACCATTGACAAATCCACTGGTCTGACTCCAGAAAACATTGCGTCCATCATACCCCTGTACTCTGAAATAAATGGTAGTATCTTCTTCTATATCCCAGAAATCGGAAGTTGAATTCAGATAACTTCGATAATTAAAGGATGTAAGTAAATAACCGGTAGGAGTCGACAGATTAGTACCATAAACTTGCAGCTTCAAATATTCCCATCCATTCAAATCCCCATAAAAAGAAATAATGTATTTTCCTTTTGGAACCAATAGCGTTGAGCTTGCAGTATTAGCGACAAAACCGGGAAGATCCCCGTTGACAGTAGTAATCCCTGTAAATTTAGACAACGAAGTTGACAGATAAAATGCAGTATTCGAGATCTTCCAGATCAGACTGGCTCCCATTTCGGGCAAAACTTTCCATGTTCCATAACCATTAGCATCAGACATTAAAATATAATTTGGCTGAGCCTTTCCGTCATCTAACCGAAATGAGGGAACAGGTGTTCCGGATTCATATTTAATATCCAATTTTGCAGAAGGTACAGTTAACCCGATGCCAATATTACCCGACTGATCTATAACAACATCATCTGTTGTATTACTAATACCCGAAGTGTCTGAGTTACCATCAATATGAAGTACCTGCTGAGGTAATTTTGTTCCTATTCCAACCTGAGAGTTCATTTGTAATGTACCTACAGAAAATATAAATAAAAGAAGATAAAATTGTTGTCTCTTCATTTTTATGATAGTTTTAAGAAAGTTAGTTTAAACCAATAATTATAATTACCGGCAGCCATTTGCCCTTGCACAATACTTCCCTGAGGAAATATTGAATATACTTTTAATGAAATCTTAGTGGTGGCAGTCAACTGAAATGTGTTTGTTCCGGATGCATAATGAATCATATTATACTGTAATGAAGTCGTTCCATATACTAAAAACATTGACAAAAAATATTCCTGACCAGGAACGTCTCCATTGATATAGCAGATATATTTACCGGCAGGCAGAGTTATCCCATCTACAGCAGGCACAATAGCAGATACATTTACATTATAGGTTTCTGTTATGACATTAGCCAAAGTATTAGCCTGTAATATAGCATTAGGAGAAACACTTCCACTAGGATTAACTATTTTCCATGTGATAATGCCAAATTTCACAGAAGGATCATTCCATGCAGCAGTCCCCAAAGCATCGGTAGCCATAAGCAGACTTTTTTTTGCTTGACTACCATCATTAAGCCTGAAGCCTTTGCCGACAACATCTGTCTTGATATGAACTTTAGCCAAAGGTGTTGCTCCGGCACCAATACTCAATCTCCCAGTATTAGATACAATCACATCATCTTCGATATTTGTTGCACCCGAAGTATCTTTCTTCGGATCGACGTGGAAAATACCTTGAGGTGTATCTGTATAAATTCCAATCTGAGCATGCAGAGCAACACCGATGGAAAATACTCCCATCAGTAATAAAATTTTCTTTTTCATTGTTGTTTATTTGAGTAAGGGTCACAGACCCGTTGTTGTTTAGGGTTGCAGACCCATTTATTATGTTTGTTCTTAGATAATTAGTGATAATACACAAAAGCAGTAAAGTGCATTCGCTGCACCCTACTGCATGATAAAACCGACTGTCGGACAAGTATATGCTTGAAGCAGATTCAGAACGACAACAAAACAACAATAAAACTGCTGTGCACAGTTCGTCCTGCCGATTTAGATAAAAATTGATATATATTGTAAGGAAGTAATAAACTATGAAAATCCTTGCCAGAAAGTTCAGGCTCAGATCATGAGACATATGTGTAACAAAACCCGAAGCATAAAAAAACGCTCCGTCATTTTGACACAATAGAAATTTTTGTTTGATTATTACGCTAGATGCGTCTCTCTCTCTCTCTCTCTCTCTCTCTCTCTCTCTAATATTCCACACAACATAGCCAAACCTATTTTGTTAAAAAACAGATCGGTTTCGAAGTTTCTATGTGTGAAATTATTAGTCATCAACTATACATTAAAGAGTTGTTATGATGGCAAATATAGCGATTGTTTTGGATTTGGCAAAAACTTTATAAAGCTTACATCTTAAAATTAGACAGTCTGGTTAAACGAATAAAAAACGGAAAGAGCAAATTAGAATTGCTGCTTTCCGTTTTTTTGACAATCTCCCCTCTCATTATATCCGAAGATAAAAGAGATAGAAGAAATATTATCATACCTTTATTCCCAACGTATGGCTTCTAGAACATTAGTTCCAACAGCAGGTTCATAAGATACTAAATTGTTCAATGTAGTTGTATTATAATAAGTCCAGACATATAAAGTTTGGGATGTTGATGTAACTGTATGAACTAACATGTTCTGAGATGAAGAGAAGCTGCTATTAGCTAACACTTCTGAAATAACCCATGAACCGGATATAATATCAGATGCACCTATATAACTCCCGACATTAACAGTCGATAAATACATATTAATAAATCCATGACCTCCTATATTTTGAAAGGACCATGTAGTGGCATATTTAATAAGCCATGAACCCTTGGGTAATGTTATAGATTTACCCATATATTGAGGGAGATTTGGGGGTGGAGTCATCCCCACAAGATCAATCGGTTTAATCCAATAGCAAGTGTTTTCCACATCTCCCCAATAGACAAATTGTCCGGCACCATTATAAAGTAGTGCCTTACCTTTAATTTGATTTCCATCATCAAGAATAAAACTGCCTTCTATATGTATTTTAGCTGCAGGAGAGTTGGTTCCCAACCCTACTCTTCCATTACTATCTACAGCCACATCGTCAATATATCTATTGCCCCCTCCTTGATTATTATTTTTAGTATCTATATGAAAAATACCATTCGGGCTTAAAGTATTTATACCTACCTGTGCCAGTAATTGCAGAGGCTTAAAAATACATATCACTCCAATTAGTAAGAGTGTAAATAGACGGAGGATTTTATATATAATATTCTTTTTTACCATTTTATAGCTTCTAATACATTAGACTGTGGAGCTGGATTATATGCCGTAATTTCACCACCGACTCCAAGGTCGGTACCGTTATAATATGCCCATAAATACAAAGTTTCTGAAACTGCAGTTACTTCTCGTATTATAGATATTTGAGATGATGAATAACGTTGTCCGGCCGAGAGCGGTTTAATTGTCCATGAACCCGGCACAACATTCATACTAGTACTAGATGTCGAAAGAAAAGCATCAATATATAACGTGCCTGCGGGCGCTATATTAAGACTCCATGTGAGGTTATATCGTAGTATCCAGATTCCTTTAGGAATTGTAATTGATTTTCCTTTATATATCGGTTGAGCAGGAGTACCACCACCGTAAAAATAAACCTTTATCCCTGTAGGATCATCGCCTAATACTTGTGTTACCTGTGTCCCTAACTGCCACGATGCCAGCCCTGTATTATCTTGACATGTAAGCACTTTTCGATCACCTTCCGAACCATCTTTCAGTATAAATCCATTAGTACCTGATGGGGCTACAATATGCAATTTTGCGTTGGGGTTTACTGTACCTATTCCCATGTTACCTGTAGAACTATCGATGTATACATCGTTTGCAGCTTGGGTAGCTGTTAGAGCAGTAGTTAAATCCTGAGGATTATCGCCTCCCGCATCAATATGGAATACTCCTCTGGGATAATTGGTATTGACACCAATCTGAGCTTGTAATGATGAAACTATGTACATAAAGCATAGCATCCATAAAATCTTCTTTTTCATTGTCATTCTTAAATTTGTTAGGGTCAAAGACCATTTGTTGTTCATATTTATAGGGGCATATCGAATACGCCTTATTAGCAATATATTAAATCGGACATTGGGCATATGCAATATGCAACTATGGATAGGATGTGTATCGTTGCCTGAAAGAAACACCGAGATGCAATCGCTGCACCCCGATGCATATAATAGTTGGCTTAACGGCAATGCGTTATATTGTCCGACATTTGAACGACAACAAAACAACAGACTTACCCGACACAGCTTGCCGAGCCAACTTATTTTGAATTTGGTATATATTTTGAAGTAATGACAAGTTATAAAAACCCCGAAAACCCTTGCCTGGAGGTTCAGACTCAGATCATGAGGCATATGTATGACAAAACCCGAAGCATAAAAAAACGCTCCGTCATTTTGACACAATAGAAATTTTTGTTTGATTATTACGCTAGATGCGTCTCTCTCTCTCTCTCTCTCTCTCTCTCTCTCTCTCTCTCTAATATTCCACACAACATAACCAAACCTATTTTGTTAAAAAACAGATCGGTTTCGAAGTTTCTATGTGTGAAATCATTGGTCATCAACTGTACATTAAAGAGTTGTTGTGAGGGCAAATATAAGGATTGTTTTTTATTTAACAAACAATATTAGAAATGAGGAAATGTTTATTTCCGGTACACATATTAAAAGATAAACTGCTATTTTTGCAAATAAAGCTCTTAGGCTTGTCTATAAATAAGTAACAGTAAATATTGAATTATGGAAATAAAAGCAAAATTCGACCATTTTAATATAAATGTAACCAACCTCGAGCGTAGTATCGAATTTTACGATAAAGCTTTGGGCTTGAAAGAAGCTCGCCGCAAAGAAGCGGCAGACGGATCATTCATTCTTGTGTACTTATCGGACGGAGTAAGCCCGTTTCTGCTTGAACTGACATGGCTCCGTGACCACACCGAAGCTTACGAACTGGGCGAAAACGAAAGCCACCTCTGCTTTCGTGTAGCAGGCGACTATGACGAAATACGCAAATATCATAAAGAGATGAATTGTGTATGTTTCGAAAATCATTCGATGGGATTATACTTTATCAACGACCCCGACGATTATTGGATAGAGGTACTGCCTGCGAAGTAAGGAGATTTTCCAATGAAATATTAGATCAAAAACCACGACCGAAGTTTCCTGTCGTGGTTTTCGATTTTAACAGCGCTATAAGTCATTTATTTATTAGCCTCGCCCCTACCACTCGCAACACCTCAAAGTCTGACGGCGACGACAACGAAATCCGTCATGACGCTGAACATCCCTTCTGATCTTCGAAATAATTTCGGAGATAGATGTGACCGATATTTTGGTGATCTGCGACAGCTGTACATAATTTATAGCAGGCTTAAGCCGAATGTACATTTTAAATAATTCGAATTGCTGCACAGGATACTTACGATACACATAATCGAATATATCGTATTCGAGCGACAATTTATATTCGATCAGCTCTTCTTCCGCCCCCGTGTTATCCATCCGGTCTTCCAGCCCCAGCGGAGTTGTCCGGCTTTGCTGTTCGGCAAATACCTGCTGCATAAAGTTGGTGAAAAAAGCCCGATGAAAGTAAGCCTTATAATCGGCAATATCCAACCCGCCAAAACGGATCTTATCATACATCCGCATAAAGGTATCATTCAATACATCTTCGTCATAAGTAGACTTATTCATCAATTCCGTCTTCAAGCGTTCATACCAATCTCCAAACCACAGGGCAAAACGCTGAGCCTTAGCTTCATTTTCAGGAGAAACTTCCGTTCCCTCTTTTATTTTTACATATTTTTTGCCTGTATTTCCCGATCCGCTGTTTCCTAATTTCATAATCGTTTGTGTTTTGTTATAGATAAATTAAAAAATTCTGACCATTACGCTGCATTACGCTCTGCTTTGAGGCGCTCATATTCGGCACGGGTTACGGCTGTGCGAGCCCACTCTTCCTGTTGAAGATCTGCTTCGTTCCTTTTGGCCTGTTGCTCGTACATCTTTATCTCACGCCCCCGGTCTTCGGCAAAACTTTTGAGCGAAGCCGTTATTTTAAGAGGATCTACAGCGCCGTAAAAATATCCGTAATGCCCCGTTTTCAGACGATGAAAAAACAACAATAACTCGGTAACTTTAAAGTAATAATACTCCACTTCGATAATACCTGCAATCTGCTCCATCTGGTCGAGAGACATCTTAACGGCAGTTCCTGCAAAATCATTGATATCATCGAGCTGAGCCATAATCCATGTGGTAACAACCTCACTGTTATATACCGATCTCATTACAGCCAACGAAGGAGCAGTTCCCATGAAAGCCCTTGCAGGATATGCAGCAGCCTGTTTCTGACGGTCTTTATTGAATGTTACCAAAAAGTCGGCAGCCGTTCCGTACCTCTGTCTAACCTCTGATATCACATTCTGCAGCTGCACGGACAGCCCGTTCGACAATTTCGGCTTTTCGTCGGGCCGAGTCATTAATTCGTTGATTATCTTTAGTGATTTTTTGTCCATAATCTGTATTCTTTTTTACGTTTCTTTCCCACGTCCTAATGGCTGCGCGCCAATCCTTCATTCTGCCTTTGCCTACACACCACCCCTTCGATTGATAATAATCGAAAAACTGAGTCGCATTGATACCGTTTACCCTAGCCAGACAATACTCTTCAATCTCGGTAACCGATGGAATGACAAAAACGACGTGCCGTTCGTTATAGTTATTATTTCTAATCTTGTCTATATCTAATGATGTTTCTGCTTTTTGGTCAGAAAAGGGTTGGGAAAAGGTAGGGGAAAACTGGTCTGTCTGAATACCTTTTATTTCGTACTGATATACTTTCCCTCTTCCGTGCGAGCCCTTAAAATCTATCAGGCCAGCCTTTTGAAGATTAAGTTTTGCTGTATCGAAAGCTTGCTTCCCCCAATTGAATTTTACAGCTGTTATGGAGTTAGATAGTCCAAACGGATTTTTCCAACCAATCGAGTTGCAGGTTTTCAAAAGATAAAAGTAGAGAGCGATCTCCTTATCGGAAAAAGCATACTCAATGTCTTTCTGCCAAAAATCATTTATCAGTTCTATATAAGTCATCCCCTATCTTAATAAGTCAAAAAAAATATTCAATTACTGTATTTTACTCCTTAGGCATATTGCCCGTATTCTATTTGCTCTATAAGATCCATAGTATGTTTTTTATTCTTCAGGCGGTCGATAATCAGACCGGCATCGGGATGATCGGCTCTCACTTGTACAATAGTATTTTTATCAATACGGATCGAACGCAAAGGGCGTCGGCACTTATTGATCCGGACTAATAATTTACGGGCTTTGCGGATTTCTCGCTGTTGGTCAAAAGTTGTGTAGTCTCGTTTTGTTTTCATGATTCGTTTTGTTTTGTGTGAAAATAAATAGTTTCGTTTGTTTTGTGTGTCAGAATGGAGAGCCTGTCTTAACCTGCCTGCCTAAAATATTCGGCATACCGTTCAAACAGTTCTTTATCTTCGTGATAACGTTCTATGGCTCGCTCTTCAGCATAGTTATAAGAATCATCAACCATAGTTTCGTCTCTTTCGAAAGCTGCATTCCAAAGTATTTCTTCTGTAGTCATATAATATATATTTATTCGGTTTTTCGTTCAATAAAATCACACCAGTGTATTCGATTTGCCGATATTTTTATCTTTACGGCTTGTTTTTCAATTTATTTCCCTATATTTGCAATATTATGTTCATTTTTACAATACAAATATATTCGAAAAACCGAACATAAACAAATATAAGCATATCAAATATTCGACAAATCGAATATTTAGAAATATATCTAAATAACAGGTCATGAAAGAGTCTATAAATAACCGTATTAAGCAAATAGTAGATCAAAGCGGCAAGTCTGTAAGAGCTTATGCCGAATTTGCAGGAATAGCACAAACTACTCTTAATGATTGCATTAAAGGCACAACAGAGCCTAAATTCGGGCTTATCGACCGAATAATGACCGCCGAACCGAACATAAACCCCGACTGGCTTCTTACAGGCAACGGCAGCATTTACCGCAGCAACGAATCTGAAAGAACCAAATTCAAGAATCCCTCGTCTACAGAAGATCAGGAACCGTATTTCGTGAATAATTCGGGTGTAAAATATTTCGAACTACCCAACGGACGTTTCCGCATGCGTGTACCAATGATACCGGTAAAGGCATACGCGAAATACATAGACGAATGCCGTGACGCCGAATTCGCACAAAATATGGAAGAAGTCGAATTTATTGTCGATAAGATCGGATTGGGACGTTACTTTGCTTTCGAAATAAAAGGCGACAGCATGGACGACGGATCAAAACGAAGCCTCAGCGACAAAGACATTGTACTAGCCCGTGAACTTTCGCCCGAATATTGGCGCAACAAGCTTCACAACGACGAATACCCTTTCTGGATAATCACTCTCGACACAACTATCGTCTGCAAACAAATAGTAGAACAGGATTTAGACCGATGCGAAATAACCTGCCATTCGCTCAACCCTTCGCCCGAATATGCCGATTTCAGCATTAGCCTGAATGATGTCCGCCAGTTGTGCAACATCGTAGCACGGCAATCGAATCAGTTTTGATCTGAATTTCCATACAGCTACCATTAATTTTTTAACCATCTTATCACCACATCAATAAGACAAAGACACCTACTCACACGAGCAGGTGCCTTCTGATAAGGATTTTTAATTCAATTATCGGATGAAATCAAAACAACAAAAGATTTCAAACAAACAACAACCCTATTATATAAATTTCATCTATAAATCATAGACATCTGTTTATCACCACATTTAAACAATACCGACCTATAAAACCGAGTGCAAAGATAGAATATTAGAAACAATATGTTATTTTTACACAATGAACGACTAATCTTTTAAAGATATTTAAATGGCAAAAAACACTCAATAGTTAATTTATTTTAATGAAAAATTCAAAAAAAAAAAAACGATGAACGACTAATCCTCCTATAATAATATTATGATTATGTTATGATTTCAGAGGAGAAGCAAAAAAGGAATAAAGCCATTTATAAATGGTCTGTACCCCCTAAGAAACAAGCCATCTCAACAGCAATGTTAAGATAAACAGACAACAACATTCAAAATAAAACATTTTCTATTTTTATCTGTTATTAAAATAGAAAGCACTAATTTTGACAAGAGATAAAACACCGCACTAGCTAACAGGAATTGATATTTATATCATAAATATATAAGTACTTCATTCGAACTAATTATACAATAATGAGAAAAAGCACGGCAGCACTGGGAATCGATATTCAGAACGATTTTACACGACCTAATGGTAAACTATATGTTCCGGGATCAGAAAATGATATATGGAGAATATATGCATTTATTGAAGAATGCGGCCGCTATATCGATCATATTGCTCTCAGTATGGACTCTCACCAGCCTATACACATCGCCAGCCAGATTTACTGGAAAGACAAAGAAGGTTATCCCCCGGCAGAATTTACAACCATAACAGCCGAATCAGTGGAAAAAGGTAAATGGTACCCTCAATTCAACCAACCGCTGGCATTGGATTACCTTAAAGATCTGGAAGCTACAGGACAATCATGCACCATCTGGCCTATACACTGCGTACAAGGCAGTTGGGGATGGGCTCTCAACGAATCATTTTATAAAGCACTCCACGCCTGGTCGGTATTATATAACAGACAGTACGAACTCTTTTTCAAGGGGAACCATCAGGCAACCGAACATTACAGCATATTCAAAGCTGCGGTAGAAATACCCGATGCACCCGAAACAAAGTTAAACACTCAGTTGTTAGATATACTGAACTCTTACGAAAGGATACTGGTGATGGGCGAAGCTGCCGACTTTTGTGTTGTCAATTCGCTGCACGACATGATCGTGGCACGCCCCGAAATGATCGACCGTATAATTGTCCTCACCGACTGCATGTCGTGGATCGACCCCAATAACCACAGGGCAATGGCATTATACGACGAAGCGCAGAATCTGGGTGTACGATTTATGACTTCAGTTGAGTTCAAGAAAAACGAATTGTAATATCTGTAACTTTTTTGCGTTATGAGGCTTACCTATATCTATCATAGCTGCTATACTATCGAAGCAGCCAATTTTACGATTATCATCGATTATTATAAAGATTCCATCAATGATCATCAGGGAGTTATACACGACCGTATCCTCCACCGTCCATATCCCCTATACGTGTTATCGACTCACGGACATCACGACCACTTCAACCCCGAAATACTTACTTGGAAGGAGTTGCGGAGCGATATTCGCTATATCTTTTCCGAAGACATCAGGTCAGTGATCAAACAGCCTTCGGAGGATATTACTTTCATAGCCAAAGACGGAGAGTACAAAGATGAACTACTGACTATCAACGCTTACGGATCAACCGATTTGGGTGTATCTTTCAAGATAACACGGGGAGACAATGTGCTTTTCCATGCCGGCGATCTCAACAACTGGCATTGGAACGAAGAGTCTACCGAAGATGAAATAAAAGAGGCAGAAGCGTTTTACGAACGCGAATTAAATCATGTAGCAGCCACCACTCCAGCGGTCGGACTGGCAATGTTTCCGGTAGATCCGAGACTCGGCAAAGACTACATGAAAGGAGCAGAACAATTTTTATCGAAGATAGAAACCGCCCTCATTGCCCCCATGCATTTCGACACGGCTTACGAAAAAGCCGCTCAGATAGAAGATATCGCAAAAAAATACGGGACCAGTGCTTTTATTCCTCAGCGCAGAGGCGAAATGTATAAAGGCGAAGTATAAAACCTATTTTACACGTCCTCCTTTTTGCCATGTCCGCTTATAATAATCTTCATCCAGAGAACTCACAATAACACCTTTGGATGTAGAAGCATGGATAAACAGTCCGTCCTTGAGAAAAATACCCACATGATCGATCTTCTTCGATTTGGCGGCGGTACGGAAGAACACCAGATCTCCTGTTTTCAGTTTGTGTTTACCTACTTTGTGTACGTTATTCTTAGCCTGTCCGTCGGATGAGCGATCTAGTTGCCGCCCGTAAACTTTGCGAAAAACTTCTCCGACAAACCCCGAACAATCCGTTCCCGATTTTGTATTGCCTCCATATCGGTAAGGCACACCCATCCAATAAGAAACCTCGACATATAAGGGCATATTCACGTCGTCGTTTCTGATCGGCACGTTCAGTTTTCGCGATAATCCGGCTACATCTTCGGGGTTATACAGCACTTTATTACTCCCGCACGAAGCGAGCAGCAGCACTAAAACCGGAAGAAGGAAAAATCGTAAATTCTGATATTTTGTATATACAATCATAGGATATGAATCTTAGTAACTAGTAATCCGTAAGCGGAGGTAAAGACATCGCCTGCTCCATCAAGTAATTCTCGACGGTGCCGATATTACTGTCTTTCAGAATCACCCGCTTATCTTTATCCAGCAGATAAATCGTTGGAAATCCCTGTATGTCATATATCCTCTCAAACCAAACTTTCTTTGCAGGATCATAGCCATTGATCCATTCGGATGGCAGTTTATCCTGAGATGCTTTCCACTCGTCAACCGGAGCTTCCGGAGCAAAAGCTAAAAGTTTGAGATCACCCGACTCGAGCCAGTTACCTATCACCTCCGAATTCCGGATCTGTTTTTCGGCAGCTTCACACGCATGACAGCCGGGACTGTAAAACATCAGCAGTGTAAAATCCGCTTGTATATTATACAACGAATCAGTACGATTTTCTGTATTCACGTATACTATATCAGCAGCAATAGTCCCTACTCTGTTCTTTTTCGCCATAGATAAGTTCATGACATAACGGCTGCTGTCTTCGTCAGAAAGATCATCCGACGAAAGCAGATCCTCAAGTACTATAATCAGGTATTCGTCGTTACGGTACGGTGATACGGTATTCCCTAGCAGATCATTCAATGTATTGGCAATATATTTATACACCTCATCATTTGCCTTCGATTTTTTCAACAAATCGGTTATGCATGATTGTGCAATGTCTGCCGGCACTTTATCGAGCAAACCTATATAATTGGAAATAATAGGAATAGCTAACTCCGGGTTTTTAGTATTCTCGGCATTGGCAAAGTTAAATTTGTCCCAGTAATGAGTCACCGTCCATACATTACGATCAACCTCATCGGTTAGATCTGACGGAGCAGACAACACTGCGAATTTAGGGTATGGCAGTTTCATCTGCACCTGAGCATCAATACCATACACAGAAACGGCAAAACATAGTGCTGAGAAATATATTTTTATTTTATTCATATCTTATGCTGATAATAAGTAATGTATATCAATTCGTTTACCAAACTGCCTGTAACCTCGTTTACGGATAAACAAGTAGGTCTGAGACCTTACTTTTCCAAAAGTAAGCATTTTTTGTTTAATCTGTTTAAACCCGACAATATGCAGAACCGGATAAAAGAGTGATGCGGAATTATTCGTCATGAATAATTCCGCATCAACAAAGGTTTATTTATAAAGGCACATTCTTTTACTCTTCCAGATTATCGTTCTGATCATTATTCACTTTCATCAACTTCGAAATGATATCGAGTTGTTTCTGTGCCTTTTCGATCAACCGTTCGTTATTCGGTTCGAGGGACATTACTTTAATAAAATCGTTAATGCCATTCTGATATTGCTCTGTTATTTTATTCGAAAGTCCTCTATTAAAATAGGCTTTCGTATAATTCGGATTTATCTCTATCGCCTTGTTATAGTCTTCTATTGCCACAGTATGCTTATTATGATTATAGAAGATATTACCTCTGTTGAAATAAGCCTCGGCTAGCATAGGGTTCAGATTTACGGCTTCGGTATAATCTTTAATCGCCGCTTCGAATTCGTGCAGATTGGTTTTGGTATTTCCTCTGTGCAGAAAAACCTCTCCGTTCCGATTATCCACCTGTATAGATTTGTCGAATTGGATTATAGCATCTTCATATTTTTTGATTGATGCACATGCCTGTCCATACCTCAGATAAGCCTGAGCATTGTTTGACAGATACTGAGATATGCTCTCAAAATTAGCTATAGCTTCTTCGTAATTATCCAATTCAAAGTTGGCAGTTGCTATATTCAATATAGTATTAGTATCGAAATCGACTTTTCCTTTCAGATTATCATAATCAGCAAGCGCACTTTCATACCTGCCCGTTCTAAAGAAAGCATCTGCCCTATAACGGAATACATCGTCATTGGCAGCATCAGCGTCCACCACTTTGGTAAAGTCGGCTATTGCATCTTCGTATTTGTCGAGCATGTACAGCGATATACCTCTCAAGGTGTATGCTCCGTTATTATGAGGCTCTGCCGCTATCACCGTATTCAGGTAATCTATCGCAGTATCATATTCTCCGATATTGAAATACACCGATGCCAGATTATACACAGGCACGCTGTCGGCTTCGAGTTCATTAGCCTTATTGTAGTCAGATACGGCATCCTCAGGCTTATCGAGAGAGAGGTAAGCATTACCTCTTTCTATATATATCGAAGCATTATACGGATCGAGACTTATACTCTGATTAAAATCAGACAACGCTTTTTCAGCCTCGCCCCGTTGCAGCAGGATGGACCCTCTGAAACTGTACACTTGCGAATTATCAGGATCGAGACGCAGTACGGTATTGAAGTTATCCAAAGCTCTGTCGTACTCCTTCAGATTGAAATAGACCATTCCTCGCTGTAGTATCGCCTGTGAATGGTCGGGATCAATAATCAGCGTGGCATTAAAATCGGATATCGCTTTCTCGGTCTCTCCGATATGTGCATATGCTACTCCTCTATTGTAATGGGCTTCGAGGTCATTGGGATTGAAACGCAGTGTAGTATCAAAATCTTCTATTGCCTTTTTGAGATCATTAATAGCCATATATGCCAATCCGCGACCGAGATACGCTTTGATATTATTCGGCTTGATACGCAAGGTAGCATCATAGTTTTCGATTGCTTCCTTGTGCATACCCTTTCCGCTGTATATAAGTCCCCTGTTGAAATATGTTTTGGCATCATAGGGATTCATTTTCAGCACAGCATCATAGTCAGCCAGAGCCTTATCATTAACCCCTGTGTGAAAATAGGCATTAGCTCTGTTATAATAGGCATACGTATATTCCGGATCTATTTCTATTGCTTTGGTGTAGTCGTCTATCGCTTTAGCCGTTAATCCCATATTGCTGTAAGCTGTACCTCGGCTGTAGTAAGTAAGGGCATCGCTGAGATTGTATTTAATAGCAGCATTATAGTTTTCTATTGCTTTATCATAATCTCCTTTTTCGTTATAGGCTATTCCTCTATTAAAGTATGCTTCGGCATAGACGGGATTTATCCTGATCGCTTGAGAATAATTATCTATAGCATTGTCATTCATCCCTTTATTACTATATGCGGTACCTCTGTTGTAATATGCTTCGGCATATTCGGGATTCAGTATGATGGCTTTATCATAGTCTTCTATTGCCTTATCATATTTTTGCAGACTGATATATACCCCTCCTCTGTTGTTATAAACCTGCGGCTGATTGGGATTGATATTTACCAGCTTAGTATACATGTCTATAGCTTTGGTTTTATCTTCACCGTTGTGATACGCCTGAGCCAGATAGAAGTACGCCTGATAGAGTAATGTGCTTTTCGTTTCTTTTTCAATCACATTATCCTG
This sequence comes from Indolivaga capnocytophagoides, assembly GCF_036511535.1. Classification (GTDB taxonomy): domain Bacteria; phylum Bacteroidota; class Bacteroidia; order Bacteroidales; family Dysgonomonadaceae; genus Dysgonomonas_A; species Dysgonomonas_A capnocytophagoides. The sequence goes on from NZ_AP028867.1 coordinate 1,803,189, forward strand.
CTCTATTTTAGACACCTGCTCTTCGAGTGCGGATATCTTAGAGATGCTATCAGGTTTATTCAGAGCATTTTGTATATCGAAATTATAGGTTGATGTACGCGCATCTTCCTTTATATTCTCTCCTATCTTTTCCACTTTCGAAAGAGTTGTCTCCACTTTATCAAGAGCATCCTCAATTTCTTGGCGTTTATTGTCTATTTCTTCTGTCTTGGCATCTATCTCATTCTTTCGGGCATCTATCTCCTGCTTATGCGTATCTATCTGTTTTTTAGCGACATCTATTTCGTCATTCTTTATAGCAATCTGATAGAGTGTATCCTCGACCGACTTCATGCGGTCTTTGAGTTCGATAAATACCAGAAACAAAAAGATAATCGTCATCAGCACAAGTATAGCCGCCCAAACAAACAGCAGATTGATGGTATTGTCTGCCGTCTTCACCAGATTATCGGTGTATTCGGTCAACTTTGCAGTAGCCTGATTTATAATGATATCCTCGGCCCGTTGAGCTTTTCGGGTCTTTTCATTATTGATACTGTCTATATATTGGCGTCCCATCTGATCGGTAGCCACAATATACTGCGAGAGATTGCTTTCCTGGAGTATGCCGAGCAGTTCGCGGGTTTCTTTGTTATTGACTTCGGCTCTTTCTACCAATCGTTTGGTATTGAGATAACTTATACCTCCTGTAACTATTGTAAGAACAATAAGAATGCAGGAAAACCAACCGAAATTGATAAAACGTGCTTTTTTACTTGAATTTTCGCTAGCCATGATATAGCTTTTTGTAATATGTTTATATTGATTCATTTAAGGTCGAAGACCTATTTATTATAATACATAAATGCACAATTACATTACGGGTATAACAAGAGGAAATTTTTGCAAATTAAGCTGTACAGAAAAAAACATGGCTTGATAATTCGTACTATCCCTGATTTCTTTATGTGTTGTTTTTATAAAATGCCGAGCATTTACCGTCTTATCCCCACTAACGATGACAAAAATAAGAAAAAATTTAACAATTATAGTTTTTTAGTCTTAAAAAAGCGGTTTATATGCTATTATGGCTTATTTTTGCTTTTAAGGGTTTGGAGCGTTTAACGCATTACAGCACCCTTGTGAGGTTTTAGACAATATTTTTTACATTTTATAAATCTAACAGTTATGAAAATTTTACGATGTGCGCTGATGCTTACAGTTGTAGCTTTGCTCGCCAGTTGCGGTGGACAAAAAAAAGAAACGACTGCACCTATTGATACAGACACTACTGCCGACAGCCTGAAGGTTGCCGCAGGTAGTTACCGTAACGAGACACTCGGATATACAATCACTTATCCGAAAGATTTACTGGCTTTGCAGGAAGGCAGTGAAAATGGTGAAGAACAGATCTTCGCTCCGACAGAAGGTTCTGCCCGTCTACGTATTTTCGCAGATAAACGTATAGATAAGAAATCGGGTAAAGAAGTGTCTTTCAATGAGGCATACGATCAGGATGCAGCCGATGGTAAAAATCGTCAGGTAGTACAACGGTCTTTAAATCCTACAAATTATGTGGTAGCAGGTGTCGAGGGTGACAAGATATTTTATCAGAAGACTTTGATGAAAAACAATTCGCTTGTGACAGCCAAACTGACATACACAAAAGAAGAAAAGAAAACATTTGATGCTATTATCGCTTCGATGTTCGGTTCTTTCAAATAAGAAAAGAACGCACTAAACAAAGAACAGCCGGTTTCGAAATTTATCGAAACCGGCTGTTTTATTTATATAACCATAAAAGGTTGTCTTAGAAATTGAAAGTAATATTACCGATTACTTGTCTCAGCTTCTGAGGCTCTACTGTACTCCATCCTTTCCAGTACTCTTTATTGGCAATGTTATCTACCTTCAATGCAAAACGGAATGCTCCGGTATTGTAAAATGCTGTAGCGTTGAGTATGGTGTATGACGGTATTATAAACTTGCCGGTAGCAGCAGAGTTGGTTATCGCATTTTCGCCGGCATAATTTCCACCAAAACCAAAACCTAGACCTCTGACTGCTCCTGTTTGTATTGTATAGCTCACCCAACCGTTTACAAGATCAGCAGGCCCTGCCCCCACAGGACGACGTCCTATTTCAGAGGTAGTTGTCTTTTCATTTTTACTGTCGTTGTGACTATATCCTGCGATGATAGTAAGTCCGGGCAAAGGATTAGCTGTAATATCCAATTCAACACCTCTACTATACATATCTCCATCCTGAATGGTATATCCTACTTGCTCAGGATCAGGACGTGTCACTTTAGTTACGTATATGTCGTAATAACTGATACTACCGACCAATTTTCCATCAAAAAGAGTTGCCTTCAACCCTCCTTCCATCTGATTGGCTTGTTGAGGTTTAAAGGTGCGTACCGAACCATCTGGTTGTGTAGATGACCCTACATTTTTAAATCCATTCATATAGTTGGCGAATACTGATAATTTATCAGGAAGAATCTGATATACAGCACCAAATTTAGGAGATAAAGCCGTTTGATTGTATTTGCCTGAAGTAGCATTGGTTTTTACATTGAGAGAACCTTTATTGTCGAAATAGTCGAGACGAAGACTTGCCATTACCAACAAACGGTCTGTAACATTCAGTACATCCGAAGCATAGGCACTATACACACCTGCATTAGTTATAGATGTAGATTGAGCAGAACCTGATAATTTTGCTTTAACTGCCGCTTCGGACAGGTTCAGATAATTAGGATCGGCACCTGTGCTGCTCAAACGATCGAACAGGATGTATGTACTGCTACTGTTTTGTTTACTGGTGAAATAATCGATACCTGCGACCAAACGGTTGCGAAGATTACCGATTTTAAAATCGCCAATAAAATTTTGCTGAATATCATAAGTTGTGGTTGTTGCATTTTGGTCTCCAACCCAACGGTTCAATGTATCATCTTTTACTTCGGTTTGGAACATTACATATGAATATAATCCATCTGACTTGCGATTACTATAAGATACGGCAGTCTGCGAAGTCCACTGGTCTGATATTTTATAATCCATTGTTCCGTACAGTTTAACTGTCGGTGTCTGTATAGTTATATCATTAGTAGTGAATGAACGTTTGTAATCCATTCCCAATTCCTTCGGAGTACGCGCCTCCAGTTCTCTTGATCTGTTGAGGAATACCATCAAAGGATTAGTTCCGTCTGATGTATAAAACTCTGTATTGAAGTTAAATGATAGTTTGTCATTTACTATATATGTCAATGAAGGAGCAACGAAAAACGTTTTTTTGAATCCTGCATCCTGAAAACTGTTTTCGTACTGATAAGCGGCATTCGTTCTCAATAATATTTTGTGATCTTTATCCAGCGGAGTATTTACATCAGCCGAAATACGATTCAATCCGTAACTACCTACTGTATATGAAAACTCACCGCCAAAACGTTCGTAAGGCTTCTTGGTAACAACATTAATCAATCCCCCAAAAGAAACGAGGCTGCTTCCAAATAGTGTTCCGGAAGGTCCTTTAAGGATTTCTATACGCTCGATGTTGGCAGGATCGAGCCCTCCGTTTGTTTGCCCACCCAAACCATTTACCATGTTGGGTTGAGTAGCAAATCCACGAAGAGAAAAGTATGCAGCTCCGTCACCGCCACGCCCTGTTGAAGACCAAAGTTTATCCAATCCTGGAGAATTTTTCAGAGCATCATCAAAATTCACAATTACCTGTTCTTTAATAAGGTCTTTACCTATAACAGAATATGCTTGAGGATTTTCGATGAATTTAATAGGCAGACGTGCAATATATTCCGACTCTTTGTTCGAAAATTTAGCAGCACTATTCAGAACTACTACTTCTCTCAACTCATTGTCACTTGTACTAAGAGTTACGTTGAAACTATTTTCTCCTCGTTTCAATGTAACAACCTTCTTATATGGTTTATGCTCTATCGATGATACAACCAAAGTATGCTCTCCTACCGGAGCACTAAAACGGAACTTGCCATCCTTGTCTGTAAGGGCTCCATTTGATGTGCCTTCAATCGCAACAGAGACATTCTCCAATGGCTCTTTATCGGGGGTTACGACTGTTCCTGACACAAAAGAACCTGTATTTTGCGAATATGCAGAAGTACAGGTTATCAAGCTAATCAGGATAAGAAAAAATCGAAAATTTTTCATTTGTTATTATGTAACTTTTAATATTAAAAAAAATAATACAAATTTATACTTACCCTAATCCATCTGCAATCACTATTACTTATTATATATACATAGTATAATACCTACTATTAGGTAACGAAAGTTATTGCAAATATCACAAAAAAGGCTTACAGCCGGAGTTCGGGTGTAAGCCTTAGCTGTTTATCTGGCAATTATTACGCAGGATTCTCTCTAAGTTTTAATATTTCCTGTTTGGCCTCCTCGTTGAGTACTTCTATATGCCAAACCGAACGATTGTCGCTGCTTTCGTCTGCATCTTCACTGACGTTATCCCCTATCCATTTCGATACGATGGACGAATTGAGAATGCCAGTTGCCGCCCCTTCGAATAAATAAGTCCGAATTGTATTTTCGATACGAGCCATAGCCTCCATTACGTCAGTGGAAGCTCCTGTTTTTTTGCGCTCGAAGTAGCGGACACTACATCCGATGTATTCACAAAACCCGTTCAATGTATAAGGTCTTCTGAGCGGAATATCTATTATACGCCCGCATTCTGCTCCCGATTTCACGGCCTCAGGTCTATACAATGGATGCTTGTCACTCCACTCGAAATATTCGCGTGCAGCATTGAGCAGCATGTCCGATGAATTAAACAATCCATCTTTGTCGTATTTACTCTGGACTTTCCACAATTCTTTTTCTTTAGATATGGCCATAATGTGTTTTTTCTGTATAGATAAAAAAAACAGGACTATGCTCCCCGCACAATCCTGTCTTTAAAAAATTGAGTTAAAGTAAAGAAATTTATTCTTTTTTCTTTATAGTTATCAATATTACCCCGTTTTTGCCTTTTTCGCCGTATTTTTCTGTAGCCGATTTGTCTTTCAGCACGTCTATTCTCTCAATATCATTGGGATCTATATCATTCATCTTTTCCATATCTATTTCTTTTCCATCAACAAACACAAGAGGTTTCTCTTTCTGATCTGATTTAGCCCCAAACACATATACATTTGTCTTTACAGAATCAGCTTGTTCTGAATCAGTATTAGTTGACAAGCGAAGTTCCAACGGAGAAGAAGTATTCCCTGATAAGTTGTGTACCGTGACACTATTACTACCTTTGGCTCCGATAATCTTTATATTTATCTTTTTCTCACCTGTTGTATCATTCACGGCAGCCCCATTACTATAGGTTTCGTTAAATACATAGCGGGGTTTTGCCGAAGCCCAGAAAAATACTCCTAATAAAGGCAGTACAGCCAAAACCGCTGCTCTTTTCCATGATTTACTTTTTTCTTTCTTAATCATTTTTAATCGATTTGATTTGTTTAATAAGCTAAATGAATTGGCAAAAGAAAACACCGGGCCCTTGAATCTCTGATTGACCAATACCGCCCTGTATCTGGCAGGAGATACTCCCGCAGCAAGAACAGCATTATCAGCCTGAAATTCGTGATTTTCTTTTATAGAAGACACATACAGCCACACAAAGGGGTTGAACCATTGCAGCGTCAATGCGCATTCGCTGCAAATAAGATCAAGCCAGTGTTTTTGGTCGATGTGGACAATCTCATGTTTTAATATCAATTCTCTTTCTACTTCCGACAATTGATCGGCATTCAAAAAGATGTGCCCGAATAATGTAAAGGGCGAATCTACCGAACTGTTGAGGATGACCTTATAACCTCCGTACATAGACAAATTTCCATTTTTAACCAGCCTGTACATACGGATGTACGATCTCAGATTACGAAATACAAGTAATACTATTCCGGACAGATAAACACAGGCGGCAACAACCCACCCATCGAAAGCGAATGTACTCTCCTGCCGGACAGCGTCCTGCGGAACAGTAGATATGGCCATCGCCGTAGGAATCATCACATCGTAAGTAAATACAAACGAGGGGAGTATAAACGAAAGTACAAGCCCCACGAACAGAAATACTCTGTTGAACAAAAAGAAGGTAGTGCCATTCAGCAAAAAGCGGTAAACTATCCAGAAAATTCCCAGACATATACCTGAGTATAAAATATATTGCAGAAATTCCTTCATAGTTTAATTCTTTTTAGAGTGTAACTGTTCGTCTTCGTCCTGCAATTCCTTGCGGGTTTCTTCCAGTAGCTTATCCATATCTTCGATAGTCAGGTTGGTTTCTTTTGCGAAGAATGATGCCAATGCCGAAAACGAACCGTCAAAGTAATTTTTTATAAATCCGAACAACTGCCCCTTCGAATATTCTTCCTTTGTTACCCTTGGTGAATAAATATTGATACGCCCTTGAGTTTCGTGTTCGGCAAAATCTTTCGACTCCAATATATTGAGCACAGTAGCTACCGTAGTTCGGGCAGGTCTGTTTTCGTCATCAAACTCTTTCAGTATATCTTGTACGGTTGCTTTTTCGAGCGTCCATAATATCTGCATTATCTGTTCTTCGGCTTTGGTCAACTGCATAGTCAGTTATATTTTTAGTTTTTTGATTTTCATATTAAGATCTCAGACCTATTTATTACCCATCTAAGTATAACAGCGATTGCTGGTTAGAGCTTTAAAATGCGGTATTAAATACTTTCTGTTATTTATTACAATGCAAACATATGTCTATTTTTTTAGACAACAAAACATTTCGTCTATTTTTTTAGACAGAAATTCATTTTTTATTTGACACAACTAAAATACCTAGCCCTTTTTTGTTAAAAAATTTAGGATTTAAAAAAAATAAAAGGGTGCATATCCTTTTACAGTAAACGAATAGAGACAACATTTATCCTTTATGCTGAATATTAAAGAGTGCAAACAAATTAAACCTCAGGCAGGCTTCGCAGTCAAAGCATTTGTAAAACTTATAAGTGATATAAAAATTAAAAATGATATATAAACAGGGGGCAACCTCTAAAACATAAATGGCATTATGAAAAAAATATTTATAGCATTGACACTCTTTGCAACTATGTCGTTAGGTACATATGCAATGCCCCGAAAAGGAAATATCGATCCTAAATTTGGACGTATGCCGATGAAAGAATTAAATCTTTCGAGCGAACAACAAAGTAAAGTACAAACTCTCAATAAAGAATTCAGAGCCAAAGCCGAAGCATTACACAATGATACGACTCTTAACCGTGAGGATAAAGCCCGTCAAAGAAAAGAGTTGAGACAATCAAGGCAAGAAGCTTTTCAGGCTGTGCTGACTCCCGAACAACAAACCAAGTGGAAGGAAATGAAAGAGAAAGCACCTCAGCGCAATGATCGGAAATTCAACCGTAAAAGGATGGAATTCAAAGATCGTTCACCGATGGCAAAACTCAACCTGACAGAAGATCAAAAAACTAAAATTCAAGCGATAAATAAAGAATACCGGGATAAACAAAAAGATCTCAATAAGGCGAAAAGAGACGAAATCAGTTCAATTCTGACTCCCGAACAGCAACAAATGATGAAGGACAACAGAAAACATTTCGCAGGAAAAGACAAACCCGGTAAAAGGCATCAACGCCCCAATCGGACGGACAAAGACATACAGTGAGGTTTTGTACGTGATAATCAAGAAGTTTTCATAATAGTACGCTCGCTTTGGTCGTTATGTATGCCAAAGCCGGCAAAGATTAATTCTTATAGTAAAGATTGCATCCGATGTTAGGTTTTAGTGATTAGTGAATAAAGTTTGTGATGCAATTTATGACGAAAGCACTTTGAAGTGATTCAAGGTGCTTTCGTTTTTTTATATAAAAGATGAAAAATTTCAATTTACCTTAGTCCGATCCATCTGCTCCTGTATCAGTATTGTGTTGGTATCATCCAATACCTTGCTTTTCTCAAGATCAGCAAGAGCTTTTTCTTCTTCACCATTAGCCAGGTAAGCCTGCCCTCTGCCATAATAATAAAGCGGTGATTCGGGCTGATTATCAATAGCTGTTGAGTAAGCATCTATTGCCTTATCGGTATGCTTCATCTCAAACAAAGCATTCCCCTTCAGAAAATGATAACGTGCTTCTTCGGGGTTTATCTCCAAAGCTTCTTCGCAATCTTCGAGTGCTTTATCAAACTCCTTCCGGTAAATATAGATCGTAGCACGCCCGTAAAACAATTCCGAGTCGAATGGTTCGAGATCAATAGCCGCATCATAGTCCGCCAGAGCCTCATCCCATTTATTGGTCTGAAGATAAGCCAATGCGCGTCCCGCTAGATTTACAGAACTATACGGATTTATATCTATTGCTTTACTGTAACAATCTATCGCCTCGTTATAAATACCCATTTGCAGATAAGCGGCGCCCATCTGACAAAAGAAATCGGCATTTTCAGGTTCTATGGCAATAGCCCGTTTATAATCCATTATGGCTTTCTGATATTCACCGTTATCTCTCCAAACATTACCACGTCCGAAGTATGAATAGGAATCATCTGCATTGGCAGCTACTGCACAGTCATAGTAAGCTATAGCTTTATCATACTGACCGAGAATACCTAAAACAAAACCACCGTTCTTATAAAACTTCAGCGCATCTTCGGCTGGGATATCCGCTTCGTGCGGCTCTGCTGCGAAAAACTCATCCGCCAATACCCGCAAGGCATCCTGCTGCTCTTCGGCAGTAGGCATCCACATAGCCTCCTGTACACGCATATCATATACCGAACTTTTTCTCTCAACGGGCTGCTCAGCAGGAATTGTATCATCTGTTTTCTTTGAAAAAAATGAAAAAAATTTGCCCAATCCCTCTTTATTATTGCTATTCATATCTTATTCTCTAAAATACTAGTTGCTCATTATCCATGTTTAACAAGCATAAACACTATATCAAAACAAAAATAAGTAAAACAGTTGATAATTTATCTATCTTTGACAATACTTTAAGGTCACAGACCTATTTATAACTTTGACAGGCATAACAATATTAGCTTGTTATAACTTAAAAATACTTCATTAAATCCTTTCATCAACATTTACTCAATGTAGCCGAATATGCAAAAAATTATTTCCCTTCTGATCTTTGGTTGTTTTTCGTGCCTCGTGCAGGCTCAGGATATTGAATTACAAGATCCTGTTAGTATCGAATTCCGTCAGGATACAATGATGATAGAACAGCAGGTTGCAAATATGCTGGATAAAGATTATTCTACTGCGGGAATGTTAAAAGCGGTAAGTTCTCTCGAACAAGGATACGACAAACTACTCAACAAATACTACCAGATGCTTTTAAACAGGCTAAAAGAAGAAGACCGTAACTCATTGATAGAAGCTCAGCGCAACTGGATAAAATTCAGAGACAGCGAAAAAACTCTTATCCGTACCATATCTGCCGAAGGCTACACAGGCGGAGGTACCATGTGGGGACCTGTGGCTGCAAGTGCTGCCGCTGACCTGACCAAAGACCGCCTGATTGATATTTATCACTACCTCACATTCAGTATTGTGGAATAAGGTCTCAGATCTTTTCATTTTTGAGTGAACGAGTAGATAAGGCTATAAATGCACACCAACTTGTTTTCTATCATATATCATTAAATAAAAAAGGCTGCCCCATTTTTTATAAGGGAACAGCCTATCTGCTCGTTTTCTGATTCACGAAAAACATCAAGGTCTCAGACCTTTTTATTTACTATGTAAGCATAACAGCAACAGTCTATTACAGCTAATAAAAGCACATCATTAAATACTTGCTGTTACTTAGTAACTGCTTTTTTCGATCTTCTTTTCTTTTCACTAACAGGCTGAACAGTTTCTGCACTCTGCTCATCGAGCCATACACGCAAACTTTTCACTTTACGAATCAGACAGCTTGCACACGATTGAGGAGCTTCCGATTTATCGAATACCTCATTATATAAACCATAAATACGGCTCATACTATACCGATGGGTTTTATCGACATCGGCAATTAATGTTTTTACTTTTTCTTTTAATTCCATTTTTTATAATTTTAAGGTTTCAGACCTATTTATCGCTTTAGCAAGTGTAATAGTCTGAGTTTGTTATCACTTGAAAATACATCATTAATATTTTCATTCTCTTACTGATAATAAAAGGTGTGAGGTTTCAATCTTCTATTTTTGATTTTCCTTCAAAATACAATCCCAGAAAGACTACAAAAGAAAGAATCAATCCCATCAATCCGAATTGCAAGGATTTCAGCATAAAAGCAACTACCATATACATTATCCAAAGAAGATGAAATGTAAGACACGGACGACAATTGAATGGCTTACGCCCGAACCCCGACCAAATGCGGGTCAAAGCCCAACGGCTGTTTTCGGTAAATAGCCATCCAAAAAAGATTCCGATTACATTAATACATAAGACATAAAATAATGAATGTTCCATAAGTCGATTTTATTGTATAGATAAAAAAGTATGAGCAATACCCTACTTATCTATTGCTTATTCCGGCTTAAATACGTTATATTTACAGTCAATTAAGCTCTCAGACCTGTTTATTGATACAAATTGTCAGAAAAGAAGTTACAGAGACACACATCAAACATATTTAAATAAAACAATATCAAACACTTACCACAATACAACCATTTAACATTTTATTCATATTGATAACTTAAACACCTAAAGAAGCATAAACTGACGGCAAAGGTCTCAGACCTATTTATTACTTTGGTAAGTAAAACAGCCAAAGTCTGTTATAAACTAGAAGTATATCATTAATACTTGCTGTTACTTAATTGAATGCCGATTAAACCTTTTATATGCTTTCATGTTCTAATTAAGTATAAATTTAACAATGCACTAAAACATAACACATATGAAAAAGTTATTATTAATAATCGCCATAATAGCACTGCTAACATCTTGTGGCACATACTCATCTGTAGATAGTATGTCGCAGCTCAGATCGGGCATGAACAAAATGGAAGTAGAATATTACCTCGGACGTCCGATAGATGTACTGACAGTCAATTATACACAAAACGGAATACAGGAAGTACTTGCTTATCGTAACAATTATGATGAGGTATATGCTGTCGAATTCTGGGATAATTATCTTACCGGATACGAATATCTGTATGATGACCGCCCTTATATCGCACCCTCTCCGCCTATGATATTACCTCCGGCAGGACGCCCTATCATTGTTGCACCGGGACACGATCGGCCATCACGTCCAAGCAGACCCTCGAGACCCAGCCGTCCAAGTAGACCAACCAGACCGAGTGAACCCAGCAGACCCAGCCGTCCGAGTCGCCCCGATAACGACAATAACGGCAGACCCGGCAACAATAACAGGCCTAGTACCAGACCAAACAATGATAAGGATAATACAACTAACGGACGGACATCAGGCGGCAGGTACGGAAATCAGAATTCGACAAGGGATAAGTCGTCTGATGCATCGACCGATACCTCAAAAGACAGAGACAATAGCAACGGAAGACCATCTTCTAACCAAAACAGCAACAGCAGGCCTGCTACTAATAATAGCACCAGCAAGCCCAATAACAATAAAGATAATGCAACAAGCGGACGTACATCGGGTGGCAGATACGGAAATCAGAATTCAACAACGAATAGGACAACAACTACTACCACCAATACATCGAGTGATAATAGCAGCAGATCATCGAGCCGCAGCTCATCCGATTCTAATACTACATCTTCGAGCAGAAGTTCTTCGGATCAATCAGGCAGCAGACGTTCGAACTGATAAGTCCTCTTGTCTTTCATAGACTTCGATATACGAAAATAGCCGTTCTGAATTATCAGAACGGCTATTTTCTTTACAGTCAATAATTGTTTGTTTTTCTTAACTCGTCTTCTGCCTGAACTTTGTCGAGCCTGTAGAGAAGAAATCCGAAAATCTCGACAACTGTTTTTTTAAGAATCTCATCAAAAAGTAGTATTTTATCCTCTGCCAGATCGGCAATAACTTTGTACCATCCCCATTTCCGGCAAAATCCCGTATAAGACGGAGGCATCGGCTTTGCTGTAGACCGACCTCTGAATAAAGGTTCGAAACGGTCTGAAATTGCTTTCTTTTCTGCAAAAAAAAAGCAAGCAAAGGCATAGCTTTATCCATTGCCAGATTTTTGAATATCTCTTTTCGGGTATCGCAGACCTTTGTGTCATAAACCTCTCCCAATGGGCGGCACAGAATAGATAACACATCGGACAAGCGTGATGGAGAATCCGAATCAAATACATTTTCGATATCCACCCATTCGGCGAGTGTAAGATCTTCCGTTCCCGAAATAACATAAATCTGCCCATCGCATTCCAGAGTATGTGACGGTAGACACTCGTAATTGTCAAATACAAAACGGACAATATCATACACTGTATCGAAAAATTGTGTCGGATTATCTAACAATATTTCGGAATCTACTCCGCAGATATCAGCCACAAGCTGCACTTGCTCAATGCGGTTACGAGGTTCGGCTGAGAACCATTTTTCATAATCTCTCAGTTTGATGTCTCCCCAAGATTGCGGAACCGAAATGTGCTGTTCATCAAAAGCTAATGTTACCATAACTAATAATTGATTATTGATTTAATACTTATTTTATATGGTATAGATAAAATTTCGGGAAGATGATTTTTTTTATCCTGATCCGGTATTTATCTTTTGATTTAGGTCTCAGACCTATTTATTAACTTTGCTAGTACAGCAGATTATCACTTTTAAAAACCTTATTTATACGAATCAGCAGTTGAAAAAACGTTCTTTTTTAGTTTCTGAATTAAGACAAATTACAGACTAAAAAGTGTATTTTCACGTTTTAGATAAAGAAGTAAGGTTTTATACCTATTTACTATCCATTCAAGGATAACAGCAATAGACAGTTATTACTCTAAAATACAACATTAAATACTTACTGCTACTAGAAACTCCTATATATGCAAAGCATTCGATTATACATATTCTTATTGATACCCTTTCTTTTAGGGGCGTGTGGAAACACCAATGATCACGAAGATACTCGGGGAGAAAATATTGTGGCCGGCACATGGATAAGTTATTTCGAAAATACCGACAGTATGGTCATAGCCAGAGTATTTACCGACGATTATTACTCATACTTTACATATGCAGAAGGTAAAGCTCAGAACGAATTGAATAAAAGCCGCTACTATCTCGATGACCAACATATCTTCTTATCGAGTTATACTCAAACTTATAAATTAGAGGCAGATACACTTTGGATCACCAATAGCAAAGGCGACCAGACAACCAAATATATACGGGCAAGATTTATAGATGCTGAATAGGCGTCAGAAAGTAATCATCTGCACCAGCTTGTTTCGCTGTAAGATAGTGATGTGTTTGCGGTTAATTTCAATAAGACCTTCATCCTGCATATTAGACAATTCGCGAGCCAATGACGGACGGGATACTCCGAAGTATTCGGCTAAAGCGATCTGAGTACGATCGAGTTCCACAACCTTTTTATCGGGTTTTGAGAGGTCAAGCAGATACATCGACAACTTTTGACGTATCGTACGGAATGACATCAGATGCAGCTTTTTAGACAACATAGAGGCATATACCGCTGATATATTGAGGAAATTGAGCAAAAGACGTTCATTCATCTGAAGCATTTTCAGCACCGATTTCTGAGGGATCACAAGAGCCTCCACCTCTTCCCGGGCAGTCACTTCCACGGGAAAACGGTTGTTCGGGCCAAATAAAAACAGTATCGCCAATGGATTCGGAGCATATATATCTTCAACCTTTACAACCTTACCTGAAGCATCGGACATCTCGGCTTTGACAAAACCTTTGGTCAATATGATGAGCCTGTTGCAAGGTTCGTCCTGCATAGCTAAAATGTCGCCTTTCGCAAATTTCTGTTCGTGATAAGGTATGGCATCGAGCATCAGCCTTATTTCCTGAGATTCTATGCCGGCAAATACAGGGCTGTTCTTTAATATATCCGGATTTATATTCATGATAGGCTATCTGGTTAAGGTCACAGACCTATTTATTTGTTTGGTAAATATAATAAGCTAAGCGTGTTATAGCTTAAAAATGTACCATTCAATACTTTCATTTACTTATTACAAATATAGCAAATGTTCTGTAATTGAGTCATAGAATAGCTTGGGTTCCCATAGGGGGGTATTTTTCTTTTTGAAAAATATATTCTATTTTCGCCAAACAAAATAACGGTACAGTACGTTATATGAGCCTGTTGGAAACCCTTTATTATTAAGGAATCAACACCGCCAGATATATAGAAAGAATTTAATGATATACCTTTGGTTTATAATTTGACAGCCAAACGGGTAAAATAGGTCTGAGACCGTAAGTCGCAGTAAATATGAGATTAGATAAAAATAATATTCGGGAGCGCATCAAAGATACAATGATGGATACCTTGAAAATGAGCTTTGTAGAAAACGACAAAAATACAATAGAAGTAATAATGCCCGTAGGACGTCACAACTGTCAAACAATGGACGTATTACATGGTGGGGCAACTATTGCACTGGCCGAAACCGCAGCCGGAGTAGGATCAAACCTTTTGTGTAAAGACGATGAAGGCTGTTTCGGTATCCAGATAAGCGCAAACCATATATCATCGGCAAAAATAGGCGAAGTAGTAAGGGCTATCGGCACTCCTGTGCATATCGGCCGTTCGACACATGTATGGGATGTGGAGGTATTCTCGGACTCGGATAACCGCCTCATTTCAAAGATAAGTGTAACTAACTTCGTAGTACCTCACAGAAAAAAATAAGGCCAAGCACCTGTTTATTTATCTACTAATTATCAACTGTTTGCCCTTCGATATTCCGAAGGAGTCATCTGCTTTGCTTTCTTAAACACTCGGTTGTAATAGGGTACATCTCTGAACCCCGAAGCGATACATACTTCGGCAACAGATTTAGAGGTTTTCAGTAACATCTGGCACGATGCTTCTATCCTGTAATCGGTCAGAAACGTAAAGAAAGACTTACCCGTCATTTTCTTAAAGAAAACACAGAAAGCCGATTTTTCCATCCCTGCGAAACGGGATGCTTCATCGAGTGTGATATTATGTTGATAATTATTCATCACATAGAGGTATATACTTTGTTTCCTCTTCATGTTTTTATCCTCTATAACCGGACGTCCGACAATGTAAACATTATCGGGCACAGCTATCAGGCATAATATACGGATAAGCGAAGATATTCTTTCGGCGGGAGTTTCTGTGATCATAGACATCATTGTGTTTTGGAGATCATACAACACTTGACCTTCGAAAGATACAGCATTATTGTTGTCCGATATTTTATCAACAGTATCCGAAAGAATCGGAAAGACATTGCACAGTTCAGCCAGCATACGACGGGAAAAAGTGATGGTAATATTTTCGATCTTGCCCCTATCGTCACAAATATCCTCATCAAAAGACCAGCAATGCGGAATATTGGGTGGTATAAGTATAATTTCGCCTTGAGAAAATGGTTCTATCATATCACCGATAACCCTGACACCTCTCCCCGTAATCACATACGATATTTCCCACGAATCCTGCTGATGCAGGTTTATCTGATTATCCCACGTAATATGCACATGATCGAAGAAGAAATAATCTCTGTTTTCTTCCACAGCAAGGGTGTATCTTATATTTTCACTCATAAATATGTTTTATCCAAATATAAGACAATAAAAATAAAAGATAGAACAACCTCTGCATCAACCTTAGTCTTATATTTGCAATCAAAGATATTATAACTTTTTATCAATTCAATCATCAGATGAAACAATCTATAAGTTTAGCCGAATCCAAACCACACTACGAAATACTCGACGGACTACGCGGAGTTGCCGCCGTAGTAGTCGTTTTATTTCATGTGTTCGAAATTCACTCTCATGGCGACCACTCCGCTCAGATAATCAACCACGGATACCTTGCCGTCGATTTCTTCTTCCTGCTTTCGGGATACGTCATCGGATATGCATATGATGACCGTTGGAATAAAATGACATTGAAAGATTTTTTCAAACGTCGTATCATCCGTTTACAACCGATGATTATTATAGGTTCTATAATCGGGGCTTTGCTTTTTTATTTTCAGGATTCTCCCGCTATGGGCTGGAATATCAGCGAAGTACCTGTATGGAAAATGCTGTTGGTGATGCTTATCGGCTGCACCCTTATTCCGGTAAGTAAAGGTTTGGATATCAGAGGCTGGAGTGAAATGCATCCGCTGAATGGCCCTGCATGGTCTCTTTTCTTCGAATATATAGCCAATATATTATATGCTTTGGTACTCCGTCACTTATCTAAAATCGTACTGGCAGTTTTGGTAGCTGTTGCAGCCGGATTTACCATTCAGTATGCACTGACCAATCCCAATGGGGATATTATAGGCGGATGGACAATAGACGATCCATTGCAATTGCGAATAGGTTTTACCCGTCTTGCATTTCCATTTCTCGCCGGATTGTTACTGGCTCGTATAGGAAAACTTCGATATACAAAAAACGCATTCATGGTTTGCGGTTTACTGCTTGTAGCCCTGCTTTCTGTTCCTCGTATAGGAGGGGCCGAAAGCATGTGGCTCAACGGCCTGTACGAATGCTTTTGCCTGATAGTTATGTTTCCTCTGATCGTGTGGCTCGGTGCAGGAGGTAAAATTGAAGGACAAAAAGCATCGAAAATATGCAAATTTCTGGGAGATATATCGTACCCTATCTATATAACCCATTATCCGCTGGTTTACGTCTATATGGGATGGGTTGCCAATAACGGATATACTCTCGAAGAATCGTGGATCGAAGGCTCTCTGGTTGCTGTAGCTGCCATAGGCGTAGCTTATCTGTCGATGAGATTATATGATATTCCGGTAAGAGAATGGCTGCGTAAACGTTTTTTGTAAGCTCTTAAACATGAAAATATCCGATGAGCTGGCTATCGACTTCTACTTAAAAGCTGATAGCCTGTCTCCATACAGCTATCATACAACGATGAAAGCCCTCAGTTTTATCGAACGAATACCGAGGGCTCGTAAAATTGCGGATATCGGCTGCGGTACAGGCATTCAGACAGTAGCACTATATGAAGGGACACAGACCCGAATTGCCGCCATTGATTTCATTCCCGAATTTATAGAAACGCTGCAATCCGAGCTTAAATATCAAAAACTAAATGAGTATATTTATCCTGTATTTTCATCGCCATATGATCTTCCATTCGAATATGGCGAACTGGATATTCTGTGGTCTGAGCGTACAGCTTCTGAAATAGGGTTTCAATACGCAGTAGAAGAATGGAGCAAATATCTGAAACCTGAGGGTTATATGGCTGTATGTGCATATTGCTGGCTGACTAAAAATAAGCCTGAAGAAATCTTGGATTATATGAATGAGATAAATCCTGATATTATCTCTATTGCCGAAAGAATAGACCAGATGCAGCAAGCCGGGTTTCTACCCGTAGCTCACTTTATAATGCCGGATGAATGCTGGTGGAATTACTTTTGTCCGTTGGAAGAAAATTTTGACAGCTTCCTGAAAAAGCATAAAAACAATGCTGATGCCTTGCAATTGGTTCGTAAAATAGATAAAGAAATAGACCTCTACGAAAAATACAGCGAACACTATGGGTATGTATTTTTTATAGGTAAAAAAGTATGCAACTGATAAATGATATAATAAAATGAAAATAGACCACCTTGCAATATGGGTCGAAAACCTTGAAATGATGAGGCAGTTTTACCTCACATATTTTGATACGGTTTGTGGCGAAAAGTATTTTAATCCGAAAAGGAATTATACTTCTTATTTTATTTCTTTCGGAAATAGCGGTTGTCGTATAGAACTCATGCTTCAACCAAATATCATTGAAAATAAAGAAGATAGAGGATTAATCAAGGGATTGGCTCATTTTTCGATCAATGTAGGCAGCAAAACGACCGTGGATAATCTGACAGAACGTCTTCGTGCAGATGGCTATATTATAAAAGGAGAACCACGCACTACAGGTGACGGATATTACGAAAGTGTAATTTTAGACCCCGAAGGCAATTACGTTGAAATCACCGATTAAAAGCCTGCAACCGGCTCTTTTACGCAAAAAACAGCAAAATTAATTGTGCGGTTATAATGCGGATAAACATAGTCATCGGATACACCGTTGCATAAGCAACAGCAGGCTCATCGCCCTCTACAGTTGTACTGGCATAATTGAGAGCCATCGGGTTTGCCATACTTCCGCAAAGCATCCCTGTGGTTTTGGGATAGCTCAACCCGAATATCTTCATAGCCATTATACCGACTATAAGTACAGGTATGACGGTCAGCGCAAAACCGATCCCCACCCAGATGAGTCCTTCGCCCTGAAATACGGTTTCGAAGAAATGCTCTCCCGAATCCAAGCCGAGACAAGCCAGATATACCACTATCCCTAATTGGCGCAACATCAGATTGGCACTTTGAGTCGTATAAGTAGTTATACGGAAACGAGGCCCGAATGCCCCCATGAGTATTCCCACAATAATAGGACCTCCTGCGATGCCTAATTTAACAGGAACGCTCACTCCCGGAATAGGAATAGGTATAGCTCCCAGAATCAATCCTAAAGCAATACCTATAAATATAGCGATAAGATTGGGATTCTTTAAGCGAGCCAACTCATTACCTAGTATTTTAGCCACATTATCAACCGAAACTTTCTCTCCTACAATGGTAATCTTATCACCTATCTGTAAGGCCAGATCGGGGGATGCCAAGAGGTCGATACCCGCACGGTCGACACGTGTTATATTGATTCCGTATAGATTTCGGAGACGCAATGCTCCGAGTTTTACACCGTTAACTTTGCTTCGGGTTACGATTATACGTCTCGAAACGAGGTGGCTGTTATCGATATGATTCCAGTCTATGTCTTCTTTGTTCCAGTCTACTTCTTCCTGTTCACCAAAAAGGATTTTGATATTTTCCACGTCTGATTTCACAGAGATAATCAATATGTGGTCATTCAGTTCCAATGTAGATTCGGATGTAGGTATAGTTACTTTGCCATCACGCCAGATACGTGAAATTACAAATTTCTTAGGAGACAATCTCATTATTTCCTTGATGGTACGTGAAGCTATTGCCGGATTGGTAACCATAAATTCACCGACATACGTGCTGTTGTCTTTCTTTTCCCTGCTGCTTCCATCGGGACTTTTAGGTACAAAACAGGCTCTCATAAACGCAATAGCCAATATAACGCCCACCACTCCCAACGGATAAGTAACGGCACACGCCAAAGCCATATCGGCAATGCCTTTGGCATTGGTTGGGTCTATCTGCCGCAATGTCTGCTGAGCTGCACCCAGTGCCGGTGTATTGGTTACGGCTCCCGACAATATCCCCATCATATTGGGCATCGAAATATGAGTGGTTGCCGCCAGAATTATGGCTGTAACCAAACCGATAACCACTACTGCTATCGATAGCATATTGAGTCTGAATCCTCCTTTTTTAAGCGAAGATAAAAATCCGGGGCCAACCTGAATACCTAAAGCATATACAAAAACAATAAGCCCGAAGTTTTGGGCAAAATAGAGCATGTCTCTGTTGAGATCGAGTTTGAAGTGCCCGACTATAATGCCTGTGAAAAAGACGAAAGTAATCCCCAGCGAGATATTAAATATCTTGATTTTACCTAATTGCAATCCTATAGCAGAAATCGCAGAGATGAGAATGACCGTCTGTATCATCGACGGTTTGAAAATGGCATCTAATAACCAGTCCATAACGAGTTTTAAATTCGGCGCAAATTTATTACTATTAATTCTAATTCTAGCATTTTGCTAGTGAATCTTTTATCTGTTTATATTTTTTATGGATCGTTTTTGCATTTAAGGCCTCAGACCTTTCTATTAACTTTACAATAATAATAACAAGAGTTGGTTATCACTTTAAAATATATCATTAAATACTTTCTAATATTTAATTAGAACGGAACAATACTATATATGTTCATGGTGATATATTTGGTGAATTATCCACGATGCTCGAATAAATAAAAGCTCAAATACTATACACAAATAGAATAAATATTTATATATTTACAAAACAATCAACTATTAAGGGTTGTTATATCATTAACCAATAAGCTATTACTCTGAACACTAATGAGGTCTCAGACCTATTTATTCTATTTTATGAGGCATTTCTCGCGACTCGGCAAAGCCAAAATAAATTTTGCATATGCTTTCGCAGTTTGAAATGTTGACTTTGATAGCATAACAGCAAGAGTCTGTTGTCGCTTTAAAACAGATCATCAGATACTTTCTGTTATTTATAAAGCCTTAGTTTCGAGATAATATATACACCATCTAATACACATTTATTATGAAACCTTCAAGTTGTTTGTTTTTGAATGTTTTGTTGGCAGTATTCTTTCTCTCCTCTACGTTTCCTTTATCGGCACAGGACGATTCGGTCATTACCATCAGCGGAATTGTAAAAGATCAGAAATCGAAAAAGAAACTCGAATACGTAAATATATCAGTACAAGGGACTAACATCGGAACGGTAAGTAACAGTGACGGTGAATTTACTCTCAAAATACCAGCCCGATACAAATCGGACAACCTGCTGTTTACCCATCTCGGATATAATAATCACCTGTACCCTATCGGCGGTAAAAGCATCGAAAATGAAACGTTTATGCTGACATCCGACAGTCAGGTTCTCGACGAAGTTGTTATCCGGTCGGGCGATCCTCTTGCAATAGTAAGGGAAGCCGTCAAAAAAATCGACCTGAATTATACTAACTCACCAACTATCTTATCGGGTTTTTACAGGGAAACCATACAAAAAGGAAAGAGATACATTGATATATCCGAAGCCGTGATGAACATATACAAAACATCATACAGCCAGAATACGGATAACGACGGTGTACAAATATACAAAGGACGGAGGCTTTTAAGCCCAAAACCAAGTGACACGCTGAGTGTCAAATTACAAGGAGGACCTAATCTGGCGATATACGGCGATATTGTAAAACAGCCTTATCCTTTGCTCGATGAGGAATCGCTTCCGCTTTACATGTTCAAGATGGAAGACCCTGTAACTATCAACGAACGCCCCCATTATACAATCAGGTTTACACCTCAGGCTATAGCCGAAATACCATTGTATACAGGCAATATATACATCGATCAGCAAAATCTGACCATATCACGTGTCGAATACAGCCTGAGTATGGATAACAGGGACAAGGTGACCCGCATCATCCTTAAGAAGAAACCACCGAAATTGCGTTTTAAACCAAACGAAGTCTCATTTGTCGTTACATACAAGACTTTGGAAGGTCGCAGCCGGATCAATTATATACGAAACCAGATAAGGTTCAACTGCGATTGGAAACGCCGTTTGTTCTCGACTTCCTATACCGTTATTTCGGAACTGGTAGTTACAGACAGTAAACCATTGGATATGAAAAAAGCTCCGAGTAAAGAATTTTTCAAACAAAACCAGACGTTATCGGATAAGATAAGTAATTTTTCGGATCAGAATTTCTGGGAAGCCTATAATATTATAGAACCGACCGAATCGCTCGAATCGGCGGTTGTAAAACTAAAAAAGCAATATAACGAATAAGCCTGAAGGCTTGTAGACTCTGTAATAGTAAATAGTAGAGAAAAAGGATGCCGGTCGATTTTTATCGTGGCATCCTTTTCTTTTCAAAAAGTCAAATATATATAAGTGTGAATGAAGAATCTACACTATTTTATATTAATCTTCCCAATCGGCTATCATCTCCTGCCTATCATACGAATAGGCACTAAAATAACCTAATGCTCCTCCTGTAATGTTACTTGTTGGATTATTGTTCGATTCATTTATTCCGTCAAGAGTATAAAAGTAGGTATATGCACCTTTATCAATACTTTGTAATTCTATTTTTATTCTGTCTCCTTTCTTAATCTCTTCGTCTTCTAATTTTTTCTCATCAGGAAATAACATGTTAACATACTCTATACCATCACTTCTGTCCATCGATTGCGCTTCGTATGTACAAGGTATGTATTTATTATTGATATAAAGTTTAACCCGATAATAATCATTGGTAGTTCCGACCGGATCTTTGAAGTGTACTCTTGGCAACCAATAGTCAAGTACTTTAAAGTCAAACATACTCAGCGAATCAATCTTAACCACAGGGGGCATTTTAGATGTAGAAGTGTATGTCTGTTCATCATAAAGCACTGTGAGTTTATAGGTTCTGCCCTCAACCCCTTTCAGAGTTTTAGCAACATACCATCCTGTACTGTTTAATAATAGCGTTTCGGTATTTCCTGCATCATCACTGATCTGTATACTGGCTCCTGTAATAGGTTCGTATACATTATTATCATTAAAATCCTTGGTTTTGGTAAGTTTTACTTTTGCAATAGAATCTTTAACCACCAATCCTTCGATAACCAATCGGGGTGTAACCGAGTTAAGGTCTACATCTATTTCTTTTTCGCAAGATGTAAGTATTGCTGTCATTAATAATGCAATGACTATGAGCGGTATATTTATTATTTTTTTCATAATGTTTTACGATTTAGAATTTAAAATTCCATGAAACGGATGGCACAAAACGGAATAAGGCATACTGATAAGCTGTTGTCTTATCCGGATCATCGTCATTCGTTCTGAAATCAATCATATAAGCATTTTCACGTCCGTATGCATTATAAAGGCTGAATACCAGCTCGGATGAAAATTTTCGGGTCTGTTTCAGTTTGCATGTAGCACCTAAGTCGAGGCGATGGTATGCAGGTGCACGGTATCCGTTACGCTCAGCGTAATACATCACATCTTTTCCGTCAATCTGGTATTTTCCGCTTGGATATGTCAGGGCATTACCGGTATAATAAACCCATGCTGCGGACAACGACCATTTTTTATTCAGGTCGTACATACCTACTATCGATATATCGTGTGTCCGATCCTGATATGTATCGTACCAACGGTCGTCATTAATACCGTTTATCTGCTTTTCCGATTTGGATAATGTATAGCTGATCCATCCTGTCAAACGTCCTTTCTTCTTTTTCAAGAGCAATTCTACACCATACGCACGTCCTTTACCTGCAAGTAATTCGGTTTCTATAACATTATATCCTTCAAAATCGGCATTATCCACAAAATCGAGCTGATTTTTAAGATGCTTGTAATAACCTTCCACACTAAATTCGTATGCATTGTCTTTGAAGTTGCGGAAATATCCTAATGAATACTGGTCTCCGATCTGAGGCTTTACATTATTCGAACTCATTGTCCAACGATCGTAAGGTGTACCTGTGGCAGAATATGTCAGCAAGTGCATATTTTGTGTCGTGCGGGCATAAGCAGCCTTTATAGAAGATGATTTATTGAGTTTATAGGCTACTGACAGACGAGGTTCGAGATTGATGTATGTCTTAACTACATCTTTCGATCCATACCATGTACTATCCGTTACATTCCGATTATCATCGAGTGTATAATATTCGCCCTTCCCCATAGCTGAAAAAGCAGATAAGCGTAGACCGTAAATCACTTCGAATTTATCGGACAGTTGTACCTGATTCGACAGATATGCAGCATTTTCGAGTGCATAACGGTTATGCAGGTTTATCTTTGAGGTGCTTCTAGCCAGATCTCCGGGATTTAAACGATGACGGGTTGCCTGTACACCGAATTTCCACGTATTGGTTCTGGTAGGAAGGAATACAAATTCCTGTTTGAAACCTAAATCCATAATATCTGCTTCAGCATCCATATTTGTACCAAAATCGGCATGTGCGTTATATTGATATTTATTATATGTAAAAGTTGTTGCCGAACTCCATTTATTGCTAAATACATGACTCCATTTCAGAGCAGCTATCTGGTTACCCCAATCTGTATTAGCGGCATCTTTCAATACCATTTTATCTTTGCCGAAATAGGCAGAAAATGTAAGCTGATCTTTGTTTGAGAGCCAGATATTTGCTTTCGCATTCAAGTCATAAAAATACAGATAAGCATCTGTAGCTTCTTTTACTCCTGACATACGGGCAATGGCATCCGCATAGGTACGACGCGCTCCGACTATAAATGATGATTTACCTTTCTGAATAGGTCCTTCGAGACTCAGTTTAGATGAAATAAGCCCGATTCCGCCTGTTACACCTAACTTTTCAATATCTCCGTTACGTTGCTGTACATCAAGTATAGAAGCCAAACGCTCTCCATATTGTGCAGGTAATGCACCTTTATATAATACGGCATCGCGCACAACATCCGAATTGAATGTCGAAAAAAATCCCATCAAGTGCGAGGCATTATATAAGGCAACGTTATCGAGCAGAATAAGATTCTGATCAACAGAACCTCCTCTTACGAACATTCCGCTGCTGCCATCACCTGTCGATTTTACACCGGGCATCAATTGCAGTGATTTTATAATATCACGTTCTCCCATCAGCACCGGCAGCTTATTTATTTCCTGAATATCAATACGCTCTACTCCGGTTTGAACAGCGGTGACATTTTCGTCTGCCTTACGGCTGCTGACAACTACCTCATTCAGGTTTACGGAGGAGGAAGACAATGATATATTCTTCTCCAGATTTTTATCTACGGTAATTTTTATTTCCTGCGTTTCATATCCGACATACGAAACCAACAGCGTATATTTGCCGGATTGTAATGTGATCGAGTAAGAACCGGAGACGTCTGAACTGGTCGCTTTCGAGGGAATTTCCTTTATCCCGATAGGAACACCGGCTAAAGTCTCTTTCGAATCCCGATCCATAATAATACCTTTAATTGTGAAACTCTCTTTCTTTTGGAGTACAGTAGCAAAAGAAATGCCCCAACCTATTAAAAGCAGAAGAATCGTTAGTGATAAAATACGTTTCATTTATGTGTTGTTTAATTATTTATGAATAGGTATAACCTAAACTTTCTTTATATGAAAAAAACGGGCTTTATTGTTGACGCAAATATATGAAACATCAAGTATACTTTTTTCGATATTGAGACGAAACACATCTTTATTGAGACGAAACAGTCATTTTAACAGGTAAAAGACAAAAGAAGATGTAGCGGCAGATAAACCACTACATCTTCTTTAAAAAAAACACTTTAACCGGTCTCTCCTTCAAAATCAACCGGCCATAAATACTTCTATATCGTCTTCAACATTTGTAATACCTCCGATACCGAAATTTTCGACAAGCACTTTCGCTACATTCGCCGATAAGAATCCGGGAAGAGTTGGTCCGAGATGGATATTCTTCACACCCAGATGCAGTAAAGCCAGTAACACAATTACAGCTTTTTGTTCATACCATGCAATATTATAAACAATGGGCAGGTCGTTGATATCTTCGAGTCCGAATGCTTCTTTCAGTTTCAAAGCTATTACAGCCAGTGAATAACAGTCGTTACATTGTCCGGCATCCAAAACACGGGGTATGCCACCTATATCGCCAAGCGGCAATTTATTGTATCGGTATTTAGCACATCCGGCTGTAAGTATAACGGTTTCTTTAGGTAATGCCTGAGCAAAGTCGGTATAATACTGACGGCTTTTCATACGTCCGTCGCAACCACCCATCACAAAAAATTTCTTGATGGCTCCCGATTTTACGGCATCGATAATTTTATCGGCAAGAGCCAACACCTGAGCATGAGCAAACCCTCCGATAATAGTACCTTCTTCTATTTGGTGAGGAGCCTTGCATGTTTTAGCCATTGCTATGATTTCCGAAAAATCTTTAGGCTGTCCGTCTTTACGTTCGGCAATATGTTTTGCTCCGGTAAGTCCGGCGGCTCCCGTTGTAAATATTTTACCGACATATGATGCAGATTTAGACGGAGGAACTATACAGTTGGTTGTAAACAGAATAGGTCCGTTAAAATTTTCGAAATCGCTTTTTTGCTGCCACCATGCGCCTCCGTAGTTTCCTGCAAGATGTTTGTATTTTTTCAATTGAGGATAATAGTGAGCCGGCAACATTTCGCTGTGAGTATATACATCTACTCCTGTACCTTCGGTCTGAATAAGCAATTCTTCAATATCACGCAAGTCGTGTCCGCTGATAAGTATACCGGGATTTTTACTGACACCTATATTTACTGTAGATATTTCGGGATTCCCGAATCGACCTGTGTTAGCGGCATCGAGCAATGCCATAGCCTGTACTCCGTATTTACCGGTTTCGAGAGTAAGAGCAATAAGCTCATCAGCTGTAATATCTTCACGGGTAATTTCAGCTAAAGCGTGCTGCATGAATCTGTATAATTCATCGTCTGTTTTTTCGAGGTTATAAGCATGTTCGCCATATGCAGCCATCCCTTTCAGCCCGTAATGTATCAGTTCTTTGAGAGAACGCAGGTCTTCGTTTGGTTCGTGAAGAACACCTACAGTTTTGGCTTTGTCCATAAATTCGTCATCCGATCCGTTCCATGTCGCAGCATCCGGCAGATTAGATTTATCGTTCAGCTTTTCAAGCAAGCTATTACGAAGCTGTAATCCTTCTTTTACTTTAACTTTCAAAGCTTCAAAATCGAAATTTGCATTAGTGATGCTCATAAACATGGCATCTATAACAAACTTATCTGCTACGGGAGATGTCTTGCCTTCTTTTCGTAAACGGTCGTTAACAATAGCAACGCCCTTATTTACAAACAACAGCAGATCTTGAATATCCGATACTTCGGGAGTTTTTCCACATACTCCTATAACTTCACATCCTGTACCTTTGGAGGTTTCCTGACATTGATAACAAAACATGCTCATAATTATATTTTTAAATTATTGATAGTTTTTTAATTGATCACAATGCAAAGCTAGAGAATGTATAATAGCTAAAATGTATCATATGTTACACTCTGTAATTTCTCTTCCCAAAAAAGCAGAACACTAAAAAACAAACGAATTTCTATATATAATAATATTTTCATAGCAGAAGAACAACTAAATCTCTCTTTTCGGACAATTATATCAGAATATTATATACTTTTGAATCAAAACACATTTTAAACAAAAAAAACGCGAACGATGAAGAAACTTTATGTAATGACAAGCTTATTACTAACTATCAGTATAAGTGGATTTGGTCAATACAACAATTACAAACTCGAAAACTACGTCAACCCGACTTATAAACGCAAGGCTTTGGATCTGGGCTTTAGTACAGCGGGTAATTTCCAAAAAACAACGACAAACGAAAGCAATAATTACGCCGGAAACCTTAGTGCTGATTATAAATCCATTGCAAATTCGGAAAAGATTCAAGAGCAAACCCAATTATCACTAATGGGGACAGCTTCTCATTCAAGCATAGACAACAGTAAAGCGACTAATGCTTTGACCTCTTTTTCGGTAGACAGGCAAGCTTTCCATTTTATGGATAACAAGTTGTTTTTCGAAATCTCACCTAATGGATACGTCAATTATAATTATGCTAAAACCAAGAGTACCCAAAATATTGACACCCCTCCATATTCTTACACAGCAGAAGATAAAACGAATAAATTCCAAGCTTTTGTTGCCATAAAACTCGGTATCGGTAAAGGACGTATCGAAAATGTTACAGATGCTCGTCAGGCAGTTTATATCCTCGAAGAATTAAGTAAGAAGGGCATTATAAAACAAACACTTACTGACGAAGAAGTGAATGCTTTTGCGAAACAAATATCTCTTGTAAAAAACAAGCGTAGCTTTGATCCTCGATTAGCATTAATAGACGAAATTTCAGTTATCGACTCATTTCTTGTAGCGAATAAATACATCGAAAAAGACAATTCGGCAATATACTTCACCTCACTTTACGACAAGTGGATGTATGGAGACCGAGATTTGAGAGAATCCGGCTCTTATTTCAAAGCTGGTATCAATCCGATATACAATTATGTAGATTATCGTATGAATGGTAATTCTTCAAATTCAAACATATTCTCAGCCTCATTATATCTTGATTATCGGAACGAAAAACCTCTAGACCTAAAGTGGCAACGCTCTATTTACGCAGGTATTTCGAGTGGATATCAAAAAATCAGTTTTATGGAGGATGGCTCTATCAATTCGTCTATCGAAGCATCATATGCACTGGGCTATTACATGAATACACGTACTTATGTGCAAGGTAAAGCAAGCCAATCTTTAACATGGAACAGATATAGCGGCAACCCGAAACAAGATATTTTGTTCTCATATACTTATGCGGGTGTGAATGCTTATTATTACCTGTCTCCCCAATTACGGCTATTCGGAGCGGTTGGTCTCGACTATCAATTTCGACGTTACACACAGCATAATGATAACCTGCACGACAAGTACCCTCACACAACATTCAACTTCGGACTGACTTACGCTTTATTCTAATATGAATAGTAAATAAAAAAGGCAGATTCTGAGAATCTGCCTTTTTTATTTATATAAATTCTTGAAATCCGCTCAAAAAATACGGTATCCTATATTCAGAAATAAATTTCGATTATACACCTCATAAACACGGTCGATGTTGACCATACCGAAATCGTATCCAAGATTAACCGAAACTTTCTTATATTCAGCGCCCAGCAATGCAGTTAATCCGGCATCCAGCCGTTTCCAATCGTCCTTACCAAAAACATCTTTCTTGGTTTTAACCACATTTTCCTTAGCATCAACCTCATCCATTGTAGCTTTTCCGCCTACACCATAAGCCAGATACGGACCTGCTGCAATATTGATCGACAGGTTATCATTCAGATCAAATTTATATCCCGCATACACAGGCACTTGCAAATATATAGCATTAACCGAAACGCTCTGATTACCAACAACCCATCCGTTACTCATATCCATCATATAATAATCAATGATCTCGGTATTCCTGTTTTCGGCTTTGTATTTCGCTCCTTTCGACTCGAAAATCAATCCTGTCTGAAAAAACAAATCCGAAGGCAATACATATTCCGCATATATACCAAACTGATAACCGACCTTCATATCACTAGTCGTATTCTCATCCGAACCGACATATACATTCGATAAACCAGCTCCGGCTTTAAGCTGTAAAGCCCAATGTGGTTCTTTTTCCTGAGCAAAAAATACCATTGTACAACATAAATACATTATCGTACACAACCACAATCTATACTTCATCATTATTTTATTCTGTTATGAGTTGTTTTTAAAAGCCCCAGACTTTTTTTGATTTATCTCCAAGTATTACAATCATAGAAAGTTATCATCTCGAAACACATCATTAAATACTTTTAGTTATTTAGTAACTCTTTAAATTTTCCACAAAATGCACTTGCTATAAACATCTATTTCTTTTTCGCTCATTTACAGGCTCTTTCTGCCTGATTTTTTCACCTTTTCTCAACTTAAATAGCCCGCTATTACCGTTTCGAAAAAAATAAAAATCGATTGAAAAAGAGCTATGAAAATCAATACGAGCAAAACTTAGGCTGTTACTTAATTTTAAGACGCAGTAACATATAATACGTTGCTTTTCTGTTTTTTATTTTTTGCAAACTTACACAAAATGCACGATTTACAAGCTAACGGTATAAAAATATAGAATAAACTCAGCTAAATTGATTACAACTGTAAAAAAGACAAACACTAAAATGTAAAGATATTTTACATTACGAAAATAAGCACAAAACACATCCACCTGTAAATAAGCAAATTACAAAACATGGCACAGCTTTAGCATATTTATTTATGACATAAGATGATTTGTGTTGTAACGTTTTTCGATCAAACACAGTCATATTGATAGTAACGAAAAGAAATAAAATAAACTCATATACAGCCATTATGAAATGCAAATTAACTTTATTAGTTGTTTTAGGAATATTCTCAGGGTTATTAACCGCTCAGAATATTAAGCTATCGGGACGTGTTGTAGACAAATCAAATACTCAACCTATCGAATTCGCCAATATTTCATTACTGAAAGACGATTCGACATTTGTAGCAGGTATCTATTCTGATATAGATGGTCGCTTTTCATTCAACAATGCTGTGGGCGATTACCTTGTATCTATCTCTTATATGGGCTATCAGACATCATATACTCCGGTAAAACATCTTACCGATAACAAAGATCTGGGAGATATCAATATCGAACCATCTTCGGTGATGCTCGACGGTGTAACCGTTACCGCTCAATCGGTAATAAACAAATCGGATCGTAAACTGATTACTCCTTCGGGTGAACAGGTAAAAACATCTGCCAACGGATTCGATTTACTAAAAAAGCTGCAACTGCCGCGTATCGAAGTAAACCCTCTGACAAACGCAATATCAACTACCGGAAACGGAGAAGTGCAACTTCGTATCAATGGAGTGAAGGTTACCAATGCCGATGTGCAATCATTAAAGCCCGAAGATATTATCCGTATAGAATTTCATGACGATCCGGGAGTTCGTTACGGAAATGCTGCCGCTGTAATAGACTACATCACCAGAAGAAGTATTTCGGGTGGAAATGTCAACGGCG
The DNA here is from genome assembly GCF_036511535.1 of Indolivaga capnocytophagoides. Classification (GTDB taxonomy): domain Bacteria; phylum Bacteroidota; class Bacteroidia; order Bacteroidales; family Dysgonomonadaceae; genus Dysgonomonas_A; species Dysgonomonas_A capnocytophagoides. The sequence continues at coordinate 1,833,758 of NZ_AP028867.1, forward strand.
ATTTCATGAATAATCTGAGTGATGGACTTGGTTTCGCTGAAGATAATCTCTCGGCAAAATACAACAACAAAAAATCCGAATTTTCGGTAAACAGCTATTATTCGTATCGTAAAATAAACTGGGTGCAAGCCAATAACGAATCGTTTGTATTCCCCGATCATACAATAAACCGTGAAGAAATGGGAGACCCAACCTTATTTAAGGAAAGGAATTCAAACACATCACTCAATTACAGCCTGATGGATAAAGACAATTATTTTTTCAATGCTACATTCCGTTACAATTACAGTCACTCGCCCAATATGTACAGCGACCGTAACAGTAAACTTTTGACATCTGATAATAATATTCCTTTAATAATCAGCGATCACTCTACAGAAAAGACTAAATCGCCTGCACTGGATCTGTACTTTCAAAAAAATCTGAAAAACGAACAGCTGCTCATATTCAATGTGGTAGGAACATATATTGATGCTCATAATACACGTCTTTATCAGGAACACAGAGAAAAAAACGCTGTAACTGACATCTATTCCGATATTTCGGGTAGCAAATATTCACTGATAGCCGAAGGTATTTACGAGCGTAAAATGGGAGACGGCAAACTTACATCGGGACTGAAACACATGCAGGTCTATTCAAATAACGAATACAAAGGCACAACCACTGCTGATGTATCAATGAAACAAGCCGAAACATATGCCTACAGCGAATATCAACTGAAAAAAGGAAAATTCACCTATATGGCTAACATTACCGCTGTAAGATTTTATTACAGCCAGGCTGCAAAGAGTCAGGAAAAATACAGCCTTCAGCCATCGGCACGTATAACATACAACCCGAACGACAACCTGTACTTCCGTTACAGATTCAATATGTGGAACAATACCCCTTCTCTGTCAGACCTTAATAATGTAGAACAGGCTATCGATTCGTTGCAGATACGGAGAGGAAACCCTTATCTGAAAACCGAACAAACATACAACCATACATTTACATCGGGTTATAACAAAGGAATCTTCGGTGTGGAGCTTTTCAGCAGATATAAATACAACAGTGATCCTATTATGGAGTCGGTGTTATTCGAAGACGGAGTATTTGTCCGCACAAACCAGAACCAAAGGTCTCACGAGCATTTGCAAGCCCAGATATCGTTCAAGCTGAAACCTCTGAAAGATCACCTGACCATCACTTTCGCTCCGGGTATCAATCACTATATAAGTAAAGGTCTCGATTATACGCATAAATATACCAACCGATTCTTCAGATTAAGTGTCGACGGTTCGTATAAAAATTTTACCGGATCGTTCAACTATTATTCACCCTGGGATTATTTCTATGGAGAATCGCTCAACAACGGAGAACGGATACACATGGCAGGACTAGGTTACAGCAAACCCAAATGGTCGGTAATGATCGGAGCATTCAACCCTTTTGGCGGACATTATAAACGTGAAAATGAAAACTGGTCGGATCTGAATCCCGTAAAATCAAGAATATCAACCGGAAGCCTTACACGTATGTACACAATCAAATTCACATTCAACCTCGACTTCGGACGTAAGTTCAGCGGCGGCGATAAACGAATCAATAACAGCGATACTGATTCGGGCATCATGTCGGGAGCTAAAAAATAAATAATAAAGAAACACCTTTTCTTTCATGGATCAGCTCTCAGACCTGCTGTTATTTACTGTGTAAGATTACTTACAAGCTGACTAACAAATCCATCCGGCGGCAGCAAGATTTCCCTTACATCTTGCTGCCGCTTCTTTTTTTATCTATACTAAAAGTACAGATATGAAAGTAACATCAGTATTCAATCGTAATGTCGACGCCTACAACAAAGGCGTGCGTGTTATCGTCAACAAAGGATCCACCCGTTCGTCAAAAACATGGAGTATATTACAAGCTTTGTGTTTAATCGCAGAGGGCTCCCCCTCCCCACTCCTTATTTCAGTTGTATCGGAATCGATGCCCCATCTCAAGAAAGGCTGCATCAGAGATTTTGAGACAATGCTCCGAACAGAAAAAAACTGGAAGCACGGAGCATGGAATGCCACCGACAAAATATACCGGATAAATGATTCGGTGATCGAATTCTTTTCGGCTGATCAGCCCGGAAAAGTACACGGACCTTCCCGTGATATATTGTTCGTCAATGAATGTATCAATATTCCTTTCGAAACATATCGCCAGCTGGCCATCCGTACACGTAAAACTATTTTTATAGACTTTAATCCATCTTACGAATTTTGGGTAGATGACAAAGTTCTGACACGTCCCGAATCGCTGCTTATACATTCCACATACAAAGACAATGATTATCTGACACATGCGCAGCTTTCCGAAATAGAATCGAACAAAACCGACAATGAATGGTGGCAGGTATACGGACTCGGACAAACAGGATCGAAAATAGGATTGATCATGCAAAACTGGGAAATAACAGACCAATTGCCCGAAAACTACAAACAACGCTGGATAGGCATGGACTTCGGATTTACCAACGACCCCACAGCTATCATCGACATACGTTTGTCAGAAGGTATATTATGGATGCACGAACTGCTTTATGCAAAAAATTACGACAACATAATGATATGCAACCATCTCGAAAACCTGCAGGTTCCCCACTCCACTCCCATTATCGCAGATAGTGCAGAACCCAAATCGATCAGCGAAATACGTAATCAAAAATGGACGATTGAGGCAGCAAAAAAAGGGCCGGACAGCATTCTGGCAGGATTATCTATACTCAACCGCTATCCGAAACGGATAACACAGAGCAGCACTAACCTTATCTCCGAATTTCGTAATTATCGCTGGCAAACAGACATTTCGGGCAATCCGCTTAATATTCCCTGCGACCGCTACAACCATGCCATAGATGCCATTCGGTATGTCGCACTGAACAAGCTGTCTCAGAAAAGTGGTTTCGACTATTTTGTAAACAAATAAAAACTGCACACAATAGCCCTATATGAGCAATTTATAACATTCTATATATTTGATTTACAAGACTTAAAATCCGTTTGCATTTTTTAAGAAAATATTTTCGCTGATATAAATCATTTATAATCAATATACTTAATCAATAAGATAAGATCTATTAAGAGAAAATAACTTTTTGCGTTTTGCATAGCTGATTTACAATACATATATTTGTTTATCCCGTTTTTTAACAAAAAGGTTTAAGACCTCTTAGACCCTAACAATAAAGTTACCAGATGCAGATAAAAAATATTTCTACAAGACTCACGCTAGCACTGCTATGTATAATCATAGCTATTTCGGCAGTTGACGCAAAGAATAAGAAAAGATCTTCAGCTAAAACATCATCAAAAGCAAAACGCGAACTTGTAGAAACAAAAATAGGCATCGAAATCCCCAAAGACAGTACCAACCAAAAACTAACATCGTTATACAACGAAGCCATGGACTGGTTGAAAACTCCGTACCGCAGAGGCGGAATGAGCAGTAGAGGAATGGACTGCTCGGGACTCACAGGGACTATTTATAAAAATGTATTCGGGGTTACATTGCAACGCAGCAGCAACGATATCTCAAGAATAGATGTAAATGATGTTTCGAAAAACGAACTGAGACCAGGAGACCTAGTATTCTTCTCTACCTCACGAAGAGGTAAACGAGTGAATCACGTTGGAGTGTTCCTCGGCAACAGACACTTCATCCATGCATCTACATCGAATGGAGTAATTATCAGTAGTCTCGACGAAGCCTATTATCAGCGCACATGGGTAAAAGGTGGACGGGTAAAATCAGCCACAGAGAAAACTTCTTCAGAAGAAATACCAACAACTTAACAGTTGATACATAAAAATAGAAGAAAACGGTTCGTTAATCGAACCGTTTTTTTTCTTTTATTCCCAACTTTCAATTATATTCGCATCTTGTTGATATAAAACCAAGCGGGAAACCTCGAAGAATAAGTGAGATTGAGAGTTATACTTGGAAAATCAAATCGTATCCGTTAGAATAGTAACATAGCCCATAAAAGGTCTGAGACCTCAGTATATTTTCGAGTCGTAGCCTGCACCAATTGCGTTACTTTCAGAGGTAATAAATAGGTTTACGACCTTAATGATAAGACATAATGCAAAAAGAATTAGAAAAAAAAGCACAGGATATCAACGATAATTGTCCGATTATTATAGACCAGACAATCAGACTAGACAGCTGTGAGGTTTTACCCGACAATACGCTTCAGTACAACTACACATTTTTGTTTATCGATGCGACAAAGATAGACCGGAATGAATTTAAAAGCGAAATGAAAAGTACGCTTTTATACAATCTGCAAAATAATGACGAACTCAAACGATTGACGGAAAAAGATGTAAGTTTTGTCTATTCCTGTCAGGACGAGAACGGAAAACCGCTGGGAAAACTGACCATCACTCCCGATGATTACAAAAATCCGGTGGCAAAACCAGATCTCAGAACAACACATTCCGGTAACGGCAACGTGGAGAAGGTGCTGAAAGAAATGGTAAAAAAGACCAAACAACAGCTTCCCCTATTTACCGAAGGCAGCGGAATAAGCCTTATAGACTGCAAAACGTACAACAAAACCCTCGAATATACAACAAAACTACTGAACGAAGATGCCTCGCGTTTCGACAGCATCTACTTCAAATCCACCAATACCCCTATAGTTGTAGATACGCTAAAACACAATCCCGAGATGAAATACCTCTCCGAACACGGTGTTAGCATTCAATATGAATATCTGGATAAGAATAACAAGTACTTATGTACGATAACGATACTGCCTGAAGAATATTCATTATAATATCACAGAAGTTTTTTTTACTGCAAGTAATCAGCATTTTGAACAACAACATTTTTTTAATTAAAACAGTAAAACAACATTTGTTATGAGAAAAAACTTTTATTTATTATGTGCCATAGTCATGTTATTAACAGGATGTTCGGATAGTAAAAAAATAAATCCGATGCTGAAAGCAACATCCGAAGAGGCAAATAAACAGTGCCCAGTTCAGATTGATCTATCAACCATCTTAACCGGAACGGAAGTTCTTCCCGGAGATGTTTTGAAGTACAATTATAAACTCACCACCAAAAAAGAAGTCACCGATACGGTTATGGCAAAAAAAGTATTCAAAAACAGAATACTCTATCAAATTAAAAATAATGCAGACCTGAAACCTCTGCGAGACCTGCACACCTCTTTTCTTTACTCATACAAAGACACCAATGGCAAACAACTGTTTCAGGTGGAAGTAACATACGCTGAATATTCAAAAGATAAAGAAAAAGATAATCGTTCCGATCAGGAAATATTAGCGGAAATCATACCTGAAAATGTTTGGTTTAATAAACTGCTGCTGCCTATACAGATGGATGAAATAACATTACTTGCCGAATGTAATTTTGCAGCACCCGACACTATAGAAATGATCTATGATCTGGACGATTCGAAAATATCTTTTACTGAACAAAATCTTCCGATGTTGAAGGAATATCTCAGTAAAGCACAAAGAGCAGACAAGGCATCAACACAGCTGATGGACAAGAATGTAATATTCAAACATATCTATCGAGCGCAATCTGGAAAAACATACGAAGTCTTAATCACACCCACCGATTACAAATAAAGAGTTCAGAATTTTTCACCACCTATCGGTAAGCAAAAATATCTTATCAGACACGTCTGTAAGACAAAACAGAAAATGGCTGTTCAATTGAATTTGAACAGCCATTTTTATCAAAAAAACATGATATATAAAGAAAAAGACACCATTTCTGAAAGATTATATATAAATTCGCTGAAAGCGGAAATTCCGATAAAAAATTACAATGGATATATTTATTATATTACTTCTTATATTATTAAACGGATTGTTCTCGATGTCCGAAATAGCAATCATATCGGCACGAAAATCAAAGTTATTGAACGAAGCGAAAATGGGTAATCCAAAAGCAATGGCAGCCCTCAAACTTTCGACCGAACCCAATAAATTTTTATCTACCGTACAAATAGGTATTACCCTGATAGGCATAGTTACCGGTATTTATTCGGGAGATGTTCTCACCAAAGACTTTATGCCATTGTTCAATATATTCGGACTGTCACCTGTTACAACCTACTATGTCGCACAAGGCACTATTGTAATTACAGTTACATACCTGAGCATTATCTTCGGAGAACTTGTACCGAAACGTATAGGTATGAGTCTGGCTGAGAAAGTGGCAAAACTTGTTGCCCGCCCCATGACAATACTTTCGCATATAGCATCACCTTTTGTCTGGATACTTTCAAAAAGTACATCTTCGATCTTCAATATTCTTAATATCCAGGACAAGGATAATAAAGTGACCGAAGAAGAAATAAAATCTATGATCAAAGAAGGAACGGAAGACGGCGAGGTTAAAAAAGTGGAACAGGATATTGTCGAACGGGTATTTACTCTCGGCGACCGTACCCTCGAATCTATCATGACACACCGCAGCGAGATTGTCTGGCTGAATACAAGTATGACTCCGGAAAAGATCAATGATACCGTACAAAACAATCTTTTTAATGTATATCCCGTAGCTGATCACAATCTCGATGATATATCAGGGGTAGTATTCCTGAAAGATCTGTTCGGAAAGATACAGCAATCCGGATTTAAGCTCGAAAGCGTGATCCGCCCCTGCCAGTATTTCCCCGAACACATGGACGTGTACACCGCCCTCGACCACATGAAAAGCAGCCACGTACATTATGCGCTTATCTGCGATGAATTTGGTGGAATAGTGGGTATTATTACCCTCAAAGATATTCTGGAAGCATTAGTAGGAGCAATACCCGACGACTACGAAGAGCCCGAAATCGTTGTCAGAGACGATGGCAGCTGCCTTGTCGACGGACAATGCCCCTTCTATAATTTTCTTTTATATTTCGATCTCGGCAATCTGTATTTCGAGAACGAATATAATACCATCAGTGGTTTGATTCTGGATCTTTTGCAACACATCCCCATTACCGGCGAGAAACTCGAATGGAATAACCTGATATTCGAGATCGTAGATATGGACGGGGCTCGTATTGATAAAGTTCTGGTTAAGCACAAACATCAAATCGTGACACAAGAGAATTAAGTTACTTCAGACTTTCGATTTTTTCAGTTATCAAGGTATCAGACCTTTTTATAACTTTGGTAAGTAAAACAATCAAAGTCTGTTATAAACTAAAACACATCATTAAATACTAGATGTTACTTACTTAACTTCATCATTCTGAGCCAACCAATGGTTTACTCCCTCTTGCTCGACAGTTATGCTATCGTGAAATCTTCCGACTTCGAGAACAACCTGCACATTACGAGGAGACACAAACCGATTATCGGCAGTCTTCACAACTAATTTCTGACGGCCATGACGTTCGACAGTGAACCATTTCCCATCCAATTTAAATTTATCACTCTGAGAATCTGCGACTTTAAAGTCAACAGGCTGCCCGTCAACCAAAATCTGGCTGATCCACCAACAGGTTCCTTTTGTCGTAAAAACAGCCGAATCCCCGTCAGCTGTCAAACTTGCTTTCTTCTGAGATAATTGTATGTTATCTATCTCCCTCAAAGAAGAAAGTCCTTTTGTAAGTTCGGAATTCCATGATACTGACCCTAATATAAATATCCCAAACATAAACGAATTCAGATATCTTCCCTTCATAAAATAAATAATTTTAGTTAAGGTCACAGACCTTCTTTGTTACTTATAGTAAGTACAAGCGCAACAGAACATTAATCTTTTAAGAAACATTAGTAGAGACACTTATCCTCACTTAATTATTACAGAACAGACTCTTGTGTTATATATAAGACGTGAAAATTTAGAAAATGTTGTATATGAGATTAAAAAAAATATAGAAATATAGAAAACCAGAATAGAGACTACAAAAAGCCCAACCACTCTCTACCCCTCACTACATCTAGTGATTGCTAATATTCTAGAGTTTCCTACCTTTGCATAAACTAAAAGCTAATTTTTTTCTTTTTTTCTAAAAAAAAGTATTTAACGATCAACTTTTTTCGATCAAACCCAACTTTTTACCAAAGTAATAAATAGGTCTGTGACCTTTGAATTGAACATAATGAAGAAAAACTGTTATCTCCTCTTATTATGTATTTCCTTAGTGAATACCAATACCATACTAGCCGAAGACACAACCATTCCACGAGATTCGATAAAAATGTCATATACAGCAGATGAAGTTGTTATTCAAGCATTTAAAAAGAATGACAATATTTCGGTACAACCCGTATCTGCTACATTGATTACAGATCAGACGATCAAAGACCGAAACATCAGCAATATCAAAGAAGTGAGTGCTTATGTACCCAACCTTTTTATTCCGGACTACGGTTCTAAGATGACATCACCCGCATATATCAGAGGTGTAGGATCGAGAATAAACGCACCATCGGTAGGTTTATATGTAGACGGTATCCCTTATTTCGACAGATCGACTTTTGATTTCAGTCTCAACGATATAGACCGCATCGAAGTACTTAGAGGCCCTCAGGGAACACTCTACGGACGTAATACAATGGGAGGCATCATCAATGTATTTACCAAATCGCCTTTCAAATACAAGGAAACAAACCTGAGCCTATCGGCAAGCAGCTACGATAATTACAAGGCCGAAGCATCTCATTACGACAATATAAATAATGTTTTGGGATATTCCCTGTCCGGAAATGTTTCGCATGCAGGAGGATATTTCCGCAATCGTTTTACCGGCAAAAGAGCCGATCCTGTAGATGCCGCTGCCGGACGTATCCGCTTAAGCTGGAAAATTCAACCTCAGCTTTATATCCACCTTACATCCGCATACGAGTATTCCGACCAGGGAGGTTATCCATACGGAATATATCATGCCGAAAATAATTCGGTAGATGATGTCAATTACAATATGCCCTCGTTTTATCGCCGCAATGTTTCTACAACGGGTGTGAACGTGGCATATACGACAGATAACATACAACTCAGCTCGCAGACATCATTTCAATACTTCGACGGACGTCAGGGTATAGATCAGGATTTCAGTACTACCGACCTTTATTATGTAGACTTCGGACAACGTCAGAGAATGGTTTCTCAGGAACTAAACTTCAAATCGAGAGGCAGCAGCAAATACCAATGGCAATTCGGCGCATTCGGTTTTTATCAGGATTTCAGTACCGATAACGACATAGATAACCGAGGAACAGCCGTGCATACCCTGCAAGATATAAACAGCCCGACAAGGGGAGCCGCCGTATACCATCAGTCAACATTCAACGATATTTTGACCGATGGACTATCGCTTATACTGGGAGCCCGTTACGATTGGGAAGAAGCCCGTATGCACACCGTTGTACATAGTCTGAAAGCTGATACTAAAACCGAAACGATGAATATCAGACGACAAGATCATTTTTCGGAATTTACACCTAAGGCATCATTACAATATCGGTTTACAAATGACGAAATAGTTTATTTCTCTGTCGCCAAAGGATACAAAGCCGGAGGTTTCAATACAACAGTAGAGCGTGACGAAGACCGATCGTTCAAACCCGAACAAAGCTGGAATTACGAAATAGGCACAAAAGCAAGCTGTTTGGATAAATTGATATACACTGAAATCAGCCTGTTCTATATAGACTGGAAAGATCAACAGATATCACAATCACAACCAAGCGGAAAAGGATTCCTGCTGCGTAATGCCGGTAAATCGGTTAGTAAAGGTCTTGAAGTCACATTACACATAAATCCGATGGAAAACCTGAGCGTGCAGTTGAGTTACGGTTACACTCATGCCAAATTTAAACGATATACCGTGAATGACACTGTAAGTTATGCTAACAATCGCCTACCGATGGTTCCATCGAATACGTTTTCGGTAACAGCCGATTACACCATCAAACTAAAAGATTCGTTTCTTGATAAAATTGTCTTAAACGGACAATATGTAGGTCTTGGCAAACTATACTGGAATGAAGATAATAAAGCTATGCAGCCTTACTATGGAACATTCAACGGTAAGGTCTCATTCGTTGCTAAAAAAATCTCATTCGATCTATGGGCTAAAAATATAGGCTGCAAAGATTATATATCATATTATTTTACATCAATGGGTAAGACCTTTGCTCAGGCAGGACGTCCGTTTACATTCGGGGCTAATGTCAATCTGAAATTTTAAGGTCTCAGACCTTTTTATTGTCCACCCAAGTATAACAGCAACAACCTGTTATTGCTTTAAAATGCAACATTAAATACTTACTGTTACTTATAAGGTAGAAAGCATACCACAGTAACAAATCTGCAAGATACTGGTAGTAATCAGAAAGAAAATAAAGAAGTCATTCTATTTGGAATGACTTCTTTATTTATGATATACGATTTGTTATAGTTTACTTCAACACATGACCGAATAATCTTTTTTCGGAAGGAGTCAACTCTTTCAATTCGGGTTCGGGCTGGGTAAGAATTTCTGCTAATAAAGCCTGAAAATTCGGTGCCAGACTTTCGGTTTCACCCGTTTCATTATCGACATATACTATCCGGTAATCTTTATTTTCGCAATCCTCATCGAGCAGATCAAAACATATATCCCCGTGATCACTATACTCTCCGATACTGAATAATCCTTTATCGAGAATGAACTCCCGTTTCTCCTCATTCTGCTTTTTCAGGATAGTTGCCCATGTATTTATGGGGGACGGATAGAGCTTAATTTCAATATTCCAATACACCTGATAAAAATGCCTGTAACTTAAATACCACTTATATGTATCGGGTAATTTTATCGAAAAATAGGTTTCAAAATCTTTTATATCTTTCGGGGTTATTGTGCTTGCTACGGGTTTCCACTCTTTATATTCATCGGTTATTTTGTTCACAATCGATCCACTGGTATCGGGCTGTACTAATTTCATAACATCAGGTTTATCCCTATACTCTTCCGGATTGGAACCGATATACATTTCGGGTTGGACACCCTCACCAAACTCCTGAACAAAAAACGAGTCAACATACATTAAATACTCGTGGTGTTTACGAGCCAAGGCTATCGCCTTGTCTACATAATATTCGATTACAGTATAATCAGGCATTCTATTTCTCCTCGCTCTTTAAAGGTCACAGACCTTTTTTGTTATTTAGTAAGTATTACCTCAGTCCTTATCATTATTTTGATACATTTAATCAAAACAAAGGATACCAAGAATACTTACGTTAGTTAGATCATCAATACTTCAAACAGAATTCCTGTTGCGCCACCGTCTTTATTGTTCAACACTCGTGCTGCTTTATAAAAAAAACTCTGACTAATTTCAGTAAAGGAAGCTGACCTGCCCCCTCTATACACAAGACGGTTTACCAAATGTAGTTTTTTTTCGGATAACCGCCAATATATTAAACAAATAAATTATCAACATTAACCGAAATGCAACTATAAAGGCGCATCGATAAACAGGTCACTACATATAGTGATTTTTTTAGTCGATTGAATTTTGTAAATTTGCAGATAATAATAGCAGTTTTTATCTATACAGAAAAGTAAATATGGAAATTAAGGTCTCAGACCTATTTATTGTCTACCCAAGTATAACTCCAATAGAAAGTTATTACTTTAAAACATGACGTTAAATACCTACTGCTACTTATTAGATTAGTAAATACGAAAATTAAGGAAAAAAGTTACTTCTGAAAAAAGACAAAAAGAGTGTGACTTTTGTAACCTTTTCGGGAAATGCCCCAAACCCCTAAGAGCTTTTTCGGGAGACAGCAGCATCCTCTTTTGGGGACAGAGGGGTAAAAAAGGAACAATAGAAAACATGCAATTGTGCAGTAACCTTTGTTACCTTTTAAAGACAAACACCTGATAAACAGCGATCAACTAAATAATAATTATTAATATAGAAAGGATGAGACCTTTCTACTGAAATAGCGAAATATAAACTGAATGAATCTAAACCGAGGTATTGACAACGGAAGTCGGCTCTTCACTTTTTTGTGTCTGTATATTGCCCAAACAATTCCGATGAGTTTTTTCTCAACGATACTGCCCGTACTTATGCGCCAGCAGAATTTTTCATTAGAAACGATCGGACTCCTACAGTTTATGAAACTGCCGTGGGTACTTAAATTTCTCTGGTCACCGGCAATAGACCGCAGCTGCAACAAGCTAAGCCACTATAAGAGTTGGATATTTTCATCGGAAATCATTTATGCAGTTATCATACTCGCAATCTCTTTTCTCGATCTCGAAACAAATATATATACCATTGTTGCACTTATCATCTTTTCGTTCGTAGCATCAGCCACGCAAGATATAGCGACCGATGCACTAGCGGTTCTGTCATTCGATAAAAAAGACAAAAGTATGGTAAACAGCATGCAGTCGGTCGGAAGTTTTGCAGGGGCAATGATTGGCGGAGGTTTATTATTGCTTCTATATCACAAAGTCGGATGGAACCAGTTACTTCCTTATCTGGCTCTATTTGTAGTTGTGGCACTTGTTCCGCTGTTCTTTTTCAAGACCAGCCACGCCGAACAGCCGAATAAGAAAAAAGAAATGAAAGCCCCTCATCCTGATGACCTTCTCGGTTTTTTCAAACAAAAAGGCATCTGGAAACAAATTATCTTTCTGTTTTTCTACTATGCCGGACTCATCGGAACATTAGCCATGCTCAAACCGATGTTGGTCGATTATGGTTACAACATAAAGGAAATAGGTGTAATGTCGGGTATCATCGGTACATCTATCGGTTGTGTAGGCTCTCTGTCGGGAGGTTTTATAGTCAGACGGTTCGGACGATTCTGGCCTCGTATTATTTTCGGGGTTTGTGTTTTAATCACGACCGTGTATTTCTACATGCTGGTAACCTGTCTTGAGGTAAATATCGCAACCCTGCACTTAGGAATCAGCCTTCTTTGGGCTAGTTATGGTATGGCCACCATAGTTGTTTACACCACAGCAATGGATTGTGTACGTAAAGGCTACGAAGGAACCGATTTTACGATACAAACCGTCATAACCCATCTTAGCGGAATGCTTATGGCTGCTATTGCAGGCAAAGTCGCCGGATCGCTGGGATATGCCAATCTGTTCTTATTCGAAAGTTGCATTGCCTTATTCTCTCTGATATATATACTTCTGATTTTCAGAAAAGATAAAGTAAAAGAAGATAATGATGAAACAAGAGTTACTCAACAAATATAATGTAGCCGTACCACGTTATACGAGCTATCCTCCTGCAAACTTCTTCACCGAAACATTCGATGCTGTGAGTTATCGCAATGCCATTATAGCATCTAACGAACAGCAGCCTCAGCATATATCGTTTTACATACATATCCCGTTTTGTTTCAAGATGTGTCACTATTGCGGATGCAATGCCATACTGATGCAAAACAAGAATGTAGTATCCGAATACATGGATGCGGTCAAGCGTGAGATAGAAATGGTACTTCCCTTACTCGACCACAACCGTAAGATATCCCAGATCCATTACGGAGGAGGAAGCCCTACATCTCAACCGGTATCGGCATTAAGAGAAATCAATGAGATGCTGATATCGGGATTTACAACCATCGACCAGCCCGAAATAGCCATAGAATGTCATCCGGGATATCTGGACGAACAATACTGGCTCGACCTGATAGATGCAGGTTTCAACCGCCTGAGCCTGGGTATCCAGGACTTCAACGAAGATGTTTTAAAAACTGTTAACAGAAAGCCGTCTAAAATGCCTGTTGAGCAGATAGCATCTTTGCTCAGGTCGAAAGGTATTGCGCTGAATATGGACTTTATTTACGGACTGCCTCAGCAAACGCCTCAATCGTTTGCAGATACGATAAGTAAGGCTATTGACATGCAGCCCGACAGACTTGTTACTTTTTCGTATGCTCATGTGCCTTGGGTAAATCCCAAAATGGCGATTCTTGAACAAGCCGGATTACCTGATCCTGTACAGAAAAACAACTTGTACGAAACTGCTCGTCAACTGCTTACTTCCGCCGGATATTGTACCGTTGGATTAGATCACTTTGTACGTCCGAATGACGAATTGTATATCGCCCAGCAAAACAAAAACCTGCACCGTAACTTTCAGGGATATTGTACCCGCCGGACTACGGGTCAGGTATATGCTTTCGGGGTGACAGGCATCAGCCAGCTATCGACAGCTTACAGCCAAAATATAAAAGATCTTAAAAGCTATATAGAAAAAGTGAACGCAGGAGAACTTCCTGTACTGAAAGGATATACCTTGAACAGAGAAGAGCAGATTACCCGTGAAGTAATCACTTCGCTAATGTGTAACTATCACATAGAATGGGCTGATATAGCACAGCATCTCGAAACAAATATTGAAGAAATCAAGTCTTCTTTGCACTACAATGACACAATTTTACGTACATTTGCCAATGATGGTATTATCGATTATAATTCTGATTATATCAGTATCCTTCCGGAAGCCACACCGTTTGTCCGTAATGTTGCAGCTTCGCTCGACAAATTAATGATAAACACAGATAAACAGTTTTCGAAGGTCGGTTGATCACTTATTCGTTTGCCAAAAGTAATAAATAGGTCTCTTAGACTTTAAAATACGTTAACCTCATGTCTAAAAAAGATTTAATTAGGCTATTAATCAAAATAGCCGGGATTATTTTATTTTTTAACTACCTTTCATCCTTCATCAGTCAGGTAGCACTATTCATTATTACATTCGAATGGTCTTCATTCCTTCTGCTGTTAGTTTCTACATTCATCACCATATCGCTGGTTATAATACTTATATTTTCGCCTGATAAAGTAATAAATCTATTAAGGCTAGATAAAGGCTTTGATGATGATCGGGTTACCTTCAACTTTCAGCATGCTGAAACTGCTGTCGGAATAATTATCCTTGCTTTGGGTGGAATATTTATACTTAACAATATTGCTCCGCTCATGGTCGAGATTGGGTATCGTATTCAAACATCGGTCGATAACAACCAATTTTTATCGAGTATGCCAACTCCCAATGATAAGAGATTATACATTTCTATTATCGAAATAGGGATAGGATATTTATTGATGTCGAACTACAAACTATTGGCACAGATACTGACCTCTAAAAAACGGGAATAAGATGCTGATATAAGCTATAAAATAAAAGACCCGAAAATAATTTTCGGGTCTTTTGGTTATTGTAAAATGACAAAATCAACGTCTTTCTATTTTAAGAATATCTTTTGTGGCAAAATTAACTAAACGTCCTTCTGCCATTTTGAACATACATGCCGAATTATCAATATTAAGCAATGTTCCTGTAAGTTTAGCTCCGTTTTTGAAGTACAATGTTGCAGGATAACCTTCTTCAATCTGCCTTACTTCGGTCTGAGAATAAGAATAAACGGGACTGTCAGGGGCTTGAGATTGAGGCTGTGGATAATAATATTGCTGCTGAGGCTCTGCCGGAACCACATATTGCTGAGGTTGAGGTTCCTGATATTGCACCTGTGGCTGCACATAATATTGTTGCTGCTGTATAATACGGGGCTGATTGTTGTAAGGCACAACATTCCCGTTTTCAACAGTCATTAAACCAGTATAAGGATCATTTTGTACAGGTTGTACAGGTTGCTGGTTATATGCAGATTTGTTCTGACGATTATACATCATCGACCGATATTCGGGCGTATACATATCATCGGTAAGAGTATAAGAATTCGGTCTGTTATATAAATTATTATCCAAAGACCTGTTGCGTCCATTTACCGATTGGCTGGTTCTATTTGACTGAGGTGTATTATAAACCTGCACATAATTATAGCCTCCGTAGTTAGGGATTACTGGTTGCGCGGCCTGATTATAATTATAAACAGATGGCTGATTCTGGTTGTTTCGGGCTGTAGTCATATCCACAATCTGTGGCATGTATTGAGCGGAAGAGTTGTCTTGATAATTCTGAACAGGTTGTACAGCTGCCATCGGGCAGGAATTCTTCTTAACAGGTGCCTGAAAAACAGGTTGATTGGACTGTATAGGTGCAGTATATTCATTAGCACTGTAAATCACTTTACTATTCTGATCATTACGTGCATATGTCCGGTTTATCTGTTGGGTCGTAACATCCCCTTTGGTTGCTTTGTATACCTTAGGACGAGCCTGATCATCATACACCACTACGCTATCTGGGGTTTTACAAGAAGTCATCACAGCTCCCGCTATAATGCCTGTATACATTAACAATTCGAATTGTTTTTTCATATAAATGATTGGTTTATTCCTTGTACTTAATAAACACAAAAATATACATTTATTCAGAAAAAACAATATTTAAGACTGCATTGTTAACAAAAAGTATTCAGATATGTTAATGTAAAATATTTATTTGTCTGTACTCTGCCCTTTATTCTCGACATTCTGCTTATTCAACAAACTGTGTTTACGCCCGTATGTGAAGTATATAACTAAACCAACGGCAGTCCATATAATCAGTCTTAACCAAGTACTCCATGGTAAAGCAACCATCTGCATAATACATATACCCGCGCCCAAAAGAGGAACAAGAGGTACTAACGGAGTTTTGAACGGACGTTTCAGATCGGGCTCTGTTTTTCTCAACACAAGAATAGATAGACAAACAATGGCGAAAGCCATAAGCGTTCCGATAGACACCAATTCACTGAGAACATGTAACGGAAACAAACCTGCAAACACAGAAGTAACAATACATGCTATGAGTGTGGCACGATGAGGGATACCTTTCTTATCATGTATCTTAGAAAAATACTTGGGAAGTAACCCATCCTTCGATATGGAATAGTAGATACGTGACTGCCCCAACATCATTACCAGAATAACGGAACTAAGTCCGGCAATAGCCCCCAGCTTGATAAAAGGACTGAGCCATGCCAATCCACTGCCGGCACGGTCTATCGCCAATGCTATAGGAGCCGCTACATCCAGATCTTTGTAATTCACAATTCCGGTAAGCACGGCTGTAACGGAAATATATAAAACCGCACATACCAAGAGAGACATAAGAATACCTTTGGGCATATCTCTTTGCGGATTCTTTGCTTCCTGAGCCGCTGTCGATAAGGCATCGAACCCGAGATAAGCATAAAATACAACACCTGCCCCTCGAAGAATACCGCTCCAGCCAAATTCTCCGAAGTTTCCTGTATTCTCAGGAATATAAGGAGTCCAGTTTTCTAAATTGATATACGACAATCCAAAGCCAATAAATAGAAGTATTACTCCTACTTTGATAACTACTACTATATTATTAATCAATGCCGACTGCTTTATTCCTCCCATCAACAATGTTGATACAAGAACAACTATAAACACCGCCGGAAAGTTGAAAAGGCTGCCTGTCATCACCCAACCATCATCCGTATGATCGAATGTAGACTGAATAAGATGTTGAGGCAGATGAATCCCCCACCCTTCGCAAAGACTGATCATATATCCCGACCATCCGACCGAAACACTCGAACAGGCAAACAAATATTCGAGAATAAGCACCCACCCGATAAACCATGCCAACCCTTCTCCCATAGTCGAATAACTATATGAATATACACTTCCAGCAACGGGTATCATAGCTGCAAACTCGGCATAGCAAAACCCTGCCATTACACAGCCTATAGCCGATATTAGAAAAGAGATAGTTAATCCGGGTCCGGCATAATTAGCAGCGGCTGTACCCGTTATAACAAAGATTCCGGTTCCTACGATAGCGCCTATTCCTAAAGTAATAAGATTAGCGGCTGACAGATTACGTCTCAAACCATCGTTAGTTCCTTTGGTTTCGGAAAGCATCCGGTTGATGTCTTTTTTTCTGAAAATACTCTCAAGCATTCGATTTATGTGTTTTCGGATTAAGGTGTCTGACCTGATTCTACAATAATACTGTTATTTCTAAATTCTACCTATCTATAAAATTTGGCTAAAAGTAATAAAAATCGATGTGACCAACAGATAATCCTTTAATATAAAAGACCTATTTAACAGAAATTGCTATAAAAATGGGCTCTTTTGACTATAATCATCGGTAAAAATCCTTTTTCACAGAAAAAGGCCAATATATAAAACCGAAAAAATGACATATTGAGATATATTTCGATATATATTTGCACTTTACATTCATCAAACACCCAGAATATAAAATAACAAGCATGAGCCATCAGAAAGTCAGAGAAGACAATACGTGTCAAAACTGTGGTAAATATGTTCAAAATCGGTATTGTCCTCATTGCGGGCAGGAGAATATAGAAGTCCGTTATTCTTTTCCGGGACTTATACATCACTTTGCAGCCGATCTTTTTCATTACGACAGTTCGATATGGCTCACGGCCAGATATCTGCTTACGTCTCCGGGGAAATTAGCCAAAGAATATATTTCGGGCAAACGAAAAACATATGTCGACCCTATCAAACTTTATATCTTCATCAGTTTTATTACTTTCTTTTCGTTAGGAATATTTTCGCATTATCAGATTGCTAATATTTCAGGTAATACCGATACTGTAAAACTGACAGTTTCGGGAACAGATAAACAAACAGGAAAGCCACTATCTGTGACAGTCAACAGTACCGAACAGCTCGATTCGCTTACCAATACCCAGAATGTAGCTTTCAAGGAGCATTACTCCACTAAATACCTTCTGAGAGCGGTAAACAACATTTCCAATGAGCACAAACGGGAACAATTTAAAGAATTCGCAACTCACAACCTGCCAAAAGTATTATTTGTATATATGCCTATTTTTGCCTTCTGGCTATGGGTATTCCATTACAAGCAAAGGAAATATTATTCCGACAGCGGTATATTTACGCTCTATTTCTTTTCGTTCATTCTGCTTCTCTCTACCATCAATATCATACTAAATTATATACTCGAAAAAACAGGAATAGAGCCCTATGTAGATACGTATCTTATGCTATTCAACATTATATATGTTATCTGGTATTTTTTCAAAGCCCATCTCTATTTTTTTGAGGAAAAGAAGTCTGTTTCGGTTCTCAAATCCATTATGATCAGCATCATAGGTTTTATACTGATATCCATTATACTCCTATTGTATATTCTATATGCATTGGTCGCTATATAAGTAAGGTGAAACAGAAACTAATCAGGGTAAACACATTGGGAGTATTTCTCGTCCAGAAAAAAATATGACACTCCAACCTTACATTTTAAGGCATAATTGGCATTCACACTTACTTTTTCCAGAATATAAGGAACGATCAAATATCAAAAAGTAAACATTTTATCTATATCCATTAGATAAAATCTATTGTTTTGCTATATTTGTGATCAAACTAAGGTCGCAAACCTTTTTTCAATCAATTAAAAGTCTCAGACCTTTTTATTACTTTGGTAACTATAACAACCAAAGTCTGTTGTTGACTAAAAAATGTATCACTAAATACTTTCTTTTACTTAAAATAGAACATGAATAAAATTATCCAGAAACAATACTTCTCGCCCAAAGTAGTTGAATTCGTAGTAGAAGCACCTCTCATAGCCCGAAGTCGCCGTGCAGGACATTTTGTAATTGTGAAAGTCGGAGAAAAAGGCGAACGTATCCCTTTGACTATAGCACAAAGCGATGTCGAAAAAGGCACTATCACCATTGTTGTACAAAGTGTGGGTCTATCGTCCGAAAAATTATGTAATCTCGAAGAAGGAGACTACATCACCGATTTGGTAGGACCTTTGGGTAAAGCTACTCATATCGAAAAATACGGAACAGTTATTTGTGCCGGAGGCGGTGTTGGTATTGCTCCGATGCTACCTATTATCGAAGCTATGAAAAAAGCAGGCAACCGTGTTATATCGGTTCTTGCGGCACGTAATAAAGACCTTGTTATATTAGAAGAACAAGTGGCGAAATACTCGGACGAAGTAATCGTTATGACCGATGACGGATCTCACGGACAAAAAGGACTGGTTACAAACGGAGTAGAATCGGTAATAAACCGCGAACAAGTAGATTTGTGTGTAACCATCGGACCTGCCATCATGATGAAATTCGTGTCCCTTCTTACTCAAAAATACAATATCCCCACGATGGCGTCGCTCAACACCATCATGGTAGACGGAACCGGAATGTGCGGAGCATGCCGTGTATCGGTAGACGGCAAGACCAAATTCGTTTGTGTCGACGGACCCGAGTTCGATGCACACAAAGTTGATTTTGACGAAATGCTAATGCGTCTGAAAGCATACAACTGAAAATAATTAATTATCTACAAGATTTGGTTGTCTCTACTTACCAAAGTAATAAAAAAATCTGAGACCTTAACAGAAAGAAAATGACACGACAAGAATATATGAAAGAAAGGCGCAGCGAGCCTTGGAGAGACGAATTGAGAAGAAGTGTAAAAGCAAAAGAACGGGGAGAACGTCCACGTGTACACATGAATGAACTCGATCCTGAATTTCGCAGCCATGAATTGAAAGCCGAAGTAAATCAAGGATTAACAAAAGAACAGGCTATTGCAGAAGCCGGACGATGTCTGGATTGCGGAAATCCGACCTGTGTAACCGGATGCCCTGTCGAAATCAACATCCCTACATTTATAAAAAATATAGAACGGGGCGACTTTATCGAAGCCGCACGTACACTTAAAGAAACCAGTGCATTGCCTGCTGTATGCGGACGTGTATGCCCTCAGGAAAAACAGTGCGAAGCCCAATGTATCTATATACAGAAAATGGGTAAAGAGCCTGTGGCAATCGGCTATCTCGAAAGATTTGCCGCCGACTACGAAAGATTGAACGGTATAATAGCCGAACCCGAGAAGCCGGTATCAAACGGTATCAAAGTAGCAGTTGTAGGCTCAGGCCCCGCCGGGCTCTCTTTCGCCGGAGACATGGCCAAACGAGGGTACGACATAACCGTGTTTGAAGCCCTGCATGAAATAGGCGGGGTATTAAAATACGGAATACCCGAATTCCGCCTGCCAAACGATGTTGTTGATGTAGAAATAGAAACCCTTCGCAAAACAGGTGTTAAGTTCGTAAAAAACTGCATTATCGGAAAAACGATATCTCACGAAGATCTTCGTGCCGAAGGATTTAAAGGAATATTTGTAGCCAGCGGCGCAGGATTACCTAATTTTATGAATATTCCGGGAGAAAACCTGATCGGGGTAATGTCAGCAAACGAATTCCTTACCCGTGTCAATCTGATGGATGCCTCTAGTCCCGACAGCGACACTCCCGTGCAGAAAGGCAAAAGTGTGGCCATTATCGGAGCAGGAAACACGGCTATGGATGCAGTACGCACCGCACGCCGCCTTGGAGCAGAACGGGCTATGGTCGTTTACCGCCGTTCGGATGAAGAAATGCCGGCTCGTGCTGAAGAAGTAAAACACGCCAAGGAAGAAGGTGTGGAATTCCTGACTCTCCATAATCCGATACAATACGAAGGCGATGATAAAGGTCATGTACAGCGCATGCTCCTTCAGAAAATGGAGTTAGGAGAAGCCGATGCATCCGGACGCCGCAAACCTGTACCTATCGAAGGTGCAACAGAATGGATCGATGTCGATGAAGTTATAGTGAGTGTGGGAGTATCTCCCAATCCTTTGATTCCTTCAACATTCACCGGTCTGGATGTGACAAAATGGGGTACTGTTGTTATCAATCAGGATACAATGCAAACCGACCTTTCGGATGTCTACGCCGGAGGTGATATTGTTCGCGGAGGGGCAACAGTTATTCTGGCTATGGGAGACGGAAGACGTGCAGCTGAAGCGATGGATAAATCTTTACAAGCCAATTAAGGCATACGATATTATACCACATACTGAAACCTGAGTATAAAACTCAGGTTTTTTTATGTAAATTTGTACCGGAAAATAAAAGAACAACAATCCTACTCTAAATCGGGATAAAGTAAAGTATTGCAGGGATAGTTTTAACACTAAAGAAAATAAAGAACAACCATTTGCCAAAATACGTATAATATGAGGAATGAACAAGAACTTGTTAACGAGATATTTGATCGGTTAGATGAGTGGCGCAATTTTCCGGCTTACTTATTAGAAGGCAGGGCTGATATTTTTTTCGGCATATATTTGCCCAATATCATAAAGAAAAAATTTGGATGCACGGTTGATCATATCATCCCCGAATTTCCTATAAAAGCCGGGTTGCTATTCAATGCCGATCCCACAGAATCGGCACATCCGCTGAAAATCAACTTTGTGGCTGTTTGCGAATCGGTGAAGACCGTTTACATGATATCTCTCAAAACTGATATCAATTCGCTGCGTCCATTACAATATAGGTATTTGAGTAAAGCCAGAGAAAATAATATCAAGAACATAGTAGATGGTATTCTCGATATAGAACATGCAAGTATGCTCAAAAAAAAGTACAATAATTTACTTCATAAATTGCATGCCGTAGGATGGCTCGATCAATCGCTGAAAAAAAATACGGCAGGGCAATACAATATCAAGATTGTTTACATACAACCATCCAGCAAGAGCGGAGAAGACGAGATTATCACATTTGATAACATCATAGAGTACCTTTCCGAAAAGAATGACTTCTTTACAACCCGTTTTTGCCGATCGCTGTCGTCTTGGGTCAACAACAGCCCTTCGGAACTACAATAGAGACAATTGAACAAAATATTTCGTACACTCAACTAAATAAGGTTAACTTTGTTATTAACAAAAACAAAGTACATGACTACTTATATTATTATACCCGGACTAGGTAATTCGGGCGAAGACCATTGGCAAACTTTTTTCGAAAAAAGTGGAGACAATTTCCATCGTATCAACCAAAAAGAATGGTATACTCCTCAATGCGATATATGGGTCGAACAAGTTGAGCAAGAATTATCGAACTACTCTCTACCGGAGGTCGTACTGATTGCACACAGTCTGGGATGCCTTACTGTTGCACACTGGGCTGAAAGATACAAACATCAGGTCAAAGGAGCGCTTTTAGTCGCCCCCGCCGATATTGATTCCCTTGTAAATGATCCAAGTTTACCGATGAAAGGATTCTCCCCTATTCCGTTACAGCCCTTGAACTTTCCGACTATACTTGTGGGCAGCGAAAATGACCCGTGGTGCACAATAGAAAGGGCTCAACATTTTGCGGCTCACTGGGGCAGCCAATTTATAAGCGCTGGAAAAGCAGGACATGTCAACGGATTGTCAGGTTATGGAGAATGGTTATCAGGATTAGATCTCATCCGTACGTTTGATTAAAGAAAACTAAGTCTGCATAACTTTTTTCAGCTTTGGTATACTTACGTTACTTAATCCGATAATTATTCTTAAATTAGTATTCGAATTACACCAATTCCTTACCCCTATGCTGAAACAACTATTTACAGAACTTGTAAGCAATTATTCGGCAGACAATAAACTTTCTGTCCGATTATGGAATGAAATTGAGATAAATTATCGTGATGCAGGCAGATACTACCACGATCTCAATCACATTCGTAAAATGTACGATGAATTATCGCAGGTAAAAGACCAGACTGAGGATTGGGATGCAATGCTATTTGCTTTATTTTATCACGATATAATTTATCATACCAAACGGATGGACAATGAGTCGGAAAGTGCCTTGCTGGCAGCAAAACGGCTTAATGAAATACAACATTTTCAGAAAGATCGTATAAACAGATGCTCCGTACATATTTTAGCAACCAAAGGACACCATAAGAGTCTCGATAATGACACCAATCTCTTTATCGATGCCGACTTGTCGATACTAGGCTCCGAAAGTGATGTATACAAGCAGTACATAAAGGATATACGGCGCGAATATTTTATTTATTCAGACAAAGAGTACGCTTACGGACGAAAAAAGGCTTTATCTCATTTTCTGAATATGAAGCAAATATTCAAAACTCCCCATTTTCTATCCAGATACGAAGATCAGGCTCGTAAAAATATTCAGGAAGAGTTGGATCTTCTGGCAGTATGAACAAGAGTACAATAAATCTTGTTATTACCATTTCTCCAATCAGGTTATCATTTAGTTTTAATAATTGAACAATACATTTTAATAAATAAATTCATGAAAAAATTAGGTATATTATTGACTGTTGTTATCCTAGCGATAACAGGTATGAATGTTTATGGACAAACAGCACCGGATCAGAAAGGATCGTTCAACGATATTTTCACACAGATAGATGCTAAAGAAATACCCGAAAGTGTATTCAAACTGGTAGGATCGGATTACAGTGTTATAACAGCCGGAGATCCATCTCTATACAACTCAATGGTTGCAAGCTGGGGAGGCTGGGGTATTCTATTCGAAAAGCCTACAACCTGGTGCTTCCTCCGTTCTAACCGATATACTCTCGAAATAATCAGAAAGAAAGAAACATATACGATGAGTTATTTTGATGACGAATACAAAAAAGACTTTCTTTTGTTCGGCAAAAAATCCGGACGCAACAGCGATAAAATGAAAGAAAGCAAACTATCTGTCATACAAACACCTTCGGGAAATCTGTCATACAAAGAAGCCAAACTAATAATAGAGTGCAAACTGGCAGAAGTAACAACAGTTGCACCCGGCGATTTTTACACAGAGCAAGGCAAAAAATTTGTAGAAGATGCTCATGCCGAAACAAACGATTATCACAAGATTGTATTCGGTGAAATCACAAACGTATGGATACGGAAATAAATAACTGTTCAAATTTAGCTCGTTTAGATTTTTAGAAATCTTTTTTAGCCGATTTTTATTTTTTCGATACGATAACAGCGGGCTGTTTGAGTTGAGAAAGTTATCAAGGTCTAAGACCTTATTTCTTCTTCAAAACATCTATTATACCCTCGAGGTTGACATTAAATTCGGCAAGTTGAGCCAATACCATTCCCGTTTGATTCGACTTGTCGATACCTCCGAGCTTATTGTTCTTACCGAACACCTCTTTGATATGCATCCACCGCCGATGTTCGTCTTCCGATAATAATCGGGCAATCTCTTTCAGTTTCAAAAGATTCGCCTCGGCATTTGATGTCAGTGTCTGCGATTCGCTTTCATAATGAGATAGTATAAGTTCATTTATCTCCTTTGGATTCATCAACGGCACTACCTGACCTATCATCTTATTCATATCCCTATACGATCCTTGCAGTTTAAAGGCCGGTTCCATCCTGTAAGTATCCTGCATCGCTGCACTGGAGATGTAATTCTGATTCACCTTCAAGACTATATCCCGTATGGCTATTGCATTACGAACAACAGCCACAAAATCATCCACATCCTGCTGTGTATAATTGCCTACGAGGTCGGGTAAAGATTCCGATCCGCTTTCTATATAGTTGACAAGTTTATAAAAATCGTCGAAACTTTTTCCTGCTATCTTCTGAATGTATTGATTTTCGACAATGGCATTTTCCAGAAGACTTAGACGGAACAGGTGCTCTGTTCCCCCGATAACATCTCCCAGATTATATACGTCGGCACGATTGGCTAACATATCCGGAATCTGAAATTTTTCGCCGCTCTCGGTATAAGGATTACCTGCCATAATCACACAAAAACGTTTTCCCCGCAGGTCGTAAGTCTTGCTGTCTCCTTCAAAAATGCCATCCATTTTACGCTGTCCGTCAGCCAAAGAAATGAACTTCTGCAAAAATTCAGAACTGCAATGCTGAATATCATCCAGATAGAGCATTACGTTATCTGCCATCTCAAACGAAAGGTTTATCTTTTTCAGTTCTTCTCTTGCTCCCGAAGTTTTTGCTTCTGCCGGATCGATGGATGTTATAGAATGTCCGATAGTAGGACCGTTTATCTTTACAAAATTCAACCCCATGGTTTTAGCCAGATACTCCATCAAGGTAGTTTTACCATACCCGGGAGGAGAAATAAGCAATAACATCCCCATACGGGCAGTTCTTTTATTCTCACCTGCCACCCCCAATTGCTTGGCAAGATTAGCGCCTATCAACGGAAGATATACTTCATTGATAAGTTTATTACGGACAAAGGACGTTAAAACCTTAGGTTTCAGCTCTTCTAATTTTAATGATTTACGGAATGCCGCAATCAAGATATCTTTTTGCCGGATAAATTCATTAAAGTCAGTTACACTTACTTCTTCGAAACAGCTTAATTTATCCACGAATCGATGGTAATCAAGTAGATACAGTCCATTTTCAATTACAGGGTGACTCCCTCTCAGATCATCTATCTGTAATTTATCCGCTGCTATATGCACCGAATATTCCTGCTTGCGCAGTAACAGCAGACATGCAGTTTCTTCCACATATTTCTTCAGGGGAATGTATTCAGATGATAGATCAACAAATGAATTCAGCCAGTTCTGAACCAGATAAAAACGGTCTACAGGATCGAAGGTGTTACTTGCCGTATCACTTTCGAAATCTTCAAAAAGGCCTTTATCTTCAAGATATTTCACAAACTTGTCTCGGAGTAACGCAGCCTGCTCACTGCAAGTAAACACCTGTGAATCGGCAAACTCAGCGAAAAGATAATCGGCAACTTTACTTTCAAAACTTTCTGAAACACTGAAATAAGTATTCCACTCTTTAAAGCTCTCTCTTATCTGAGTGATTACATAGTGATAATTTCCTGATTTTGGAAATGCCTTTAATACCAGATTAGCTGAGGTTATCAGTTTGAACAACCGTTTTTTATCATCATCCGGCATCATTGTCCAGAACAACTGGGCTGCAATCCTCACTTTCGGTTCGAAAGCCAAAAGCCCCAGATCGATATACAATTTACGTAACGTTTCGTAAATACGTAATGCGTCAAAATCGTGTACACCCTTCATGTATGATTCACTATAATTCTGCTCGACCCGTTGATTCACAAATAGTTTAACATCAAAGTCTGGATTTTTCAGGCTCTCTTCGAATGCCAGATTTGCGAGATATTCAGCTCGGTACACGTCCTTGTTTTCCGAAACAATCTCCTGTTCCCATATATCCCGATAACGGTTGATCTCATCGTTTCGTATCTCATAATAGAACCCAGTACCGGTCAGATGATAGAATAGTTTATCTTCTCTGCGGACAACGGTCAGATCCAGCGATTGCTTATTTACTGCAAATTTATAGCTGCCTAAGGATATAATGTTATCGCCATCGACAAACAATTCGGTTCGATCTTTCAGTACACGAAGGGCATCTTCGAGCGAAGTTTTCAGGCTGTTTTCGAGATTCTCGGCTTTCGACACATCACCCAGAGACTTCAATTCTTCGACCAATTTGCGAATTTTATCCGCCATCAGATCAGTAGAAAAGAATGCTTGAATTTCTTCCCGTGTTTTGAATGTCTGCGCCTTGTTCTCAACGTTCTTCAAAACGCGCAGTCCTATTTGTTCCAATGATGATGTACGGCGGTTTATCTGTTCTATAAGCTGAGCTTTTTTACCATCGAAAGCCTTCACCACATCGTTCCGTTTCTCTGCAATACGGAGTATAAAATCGTCAAAATCGGCATACTTGCTTTCGAGTTCCTCTACCTGTATACTTACTTTAGTAAAATACTCATCGCAGCGTTCGGGAGACGTAGCCAACTCCAGATAGTTAACGATACTTTGCTCGAGCAGAGTTATTTGTGCCTTAAAATCAGCAACAGCTTCGTGTGTATGCAATGAGTCGATCTTCCGTTTCAGTTGCGCCCGCACTTCATTGAGCGAAGAAAATATCAATGATATTTTTTCGACAATACGGGTTGCTTCAGTAGTATCGTCTATTTTCAAACTATTGAGAATATCGATAAGCAACTCAAGCTCAGAAGAAATCAATTTGCAATTATCCTCTATTTTATTGGCATCTATAACTTTAGTTACATTATCGACTTCACCCCGCTGCACTTCTACCTTCTGGTCGTAGGGAATCAGTGCTTCGTCTTTCAAGAGGAAAGCGATTGTTTTTTCTGAAAGCTTTTGACTTGTTTCATTCAACAAGCCTTTGTATTCATTAACTTTCGCAGTATCTATGTATTTTACATTACCCAGTTCAATAACTTCACCATGCAGTTTTCGAGTATCAGCCAGTTGCTTGACTAACTGATCGAGAGTCGAGTAACGTGCATTCTTGACTTCAAACAGCAGTTTATCTACCTTTTCGGCAGCAGCAATCAGTGTTTCTCCGGCATGCTTTTTCTGAGTCTGTACCTTGTCAAACTCATCTATAGCAGTATTCGCTATTTCCTTGATTTGCTTTAAAGGCGAAGATATTTCGAAAGTTTCGGCACTCGAAATCCAGAAAAAGGCATCGAGTATATCATTTGACTTCTTTACAATATCCTCATACAAACCTTCATACGAATCTTCTTTATTGATAAGTAAAATAACTTCCTGACATTCTGCCATCGCCCTCACAATACTTTTATTGCCTATTTTATAGAGAAAATTGTCTTTTTTCTGAGGATTTTCTCTCCATTCGATCATATAAGGCGTTTGCCATATCTGCACCTGATGATGACGTGTAGCCTCCTTTTCCGATCTGAAATAAATAAGGGAACCATCGGCAAAGAATGTAAATCCGTTACAGATAATAGGTGTTTCGACCTGCTGACGGATTATATTATAAGACATCAGAACATAAATATTGCTTTCATTCTGATAAAAAATATACAGATAGTCTTCTCCATTAGGAGAGGCCACCTTCCGTATAAATTCGAGATTGCTAAGTTCGCTTTCGAATATCTTATGATCGCCATTTTGCAGATAATAACCATTCGGAAAAATAATGCCCTGACTATCGGGCAGCAGTATACCGGCATCGTTGAGGGTATGTATATTTATAACCTCTCTGGTACGTGTATTGAAAACAAAAGCTCGGAAACCTTCCTGATAGGGTTTTATCCGTATCAATATAATATTTCCCAGATCGGCATAATAATATTCGGCATCATCCAATTGCTGGTCTTTATTCTCCACTTTTTCGGAATAAATCCCTTTGCCCGTCTGGGTATTATCTTCTATCTTGAATGTGATATCTCCACCTGTGGCTTCAATAAAGACTTTATCAAGGATGGATATATGCGGAAATGTACCCAGCCGACGGTCGTCCAAAGAGGTTTTATTCCATTTGAATTCGTGCTGAGGAGTTTTTACGACCTCGTGAAAACTGCGGTCGTCCTGATAAATAAGCCTGTTATCTTTGACCAGCCATTTGAAAGCTTTAGCATCATTTACCGATTTGCCCGTCTGAAAAATCATATACAGATAATTCTCCGTACGGCGAAAACGGGAAAATATAGAATCTCTGTAATATTTATAAAGATTTTTATAGTCGGCTATAAACGCTTCATCATTAATAAGCTCGAGCGATTGAGGTTCAAACTGGTTTTCTTCGAACTTATAGATACTGAATACATCACTTAATTGAATATCAGACCGTAAGCCGAAATGCACATTATATCCGAAAATACAGAAATTGCCCAGAGCCATGATACCACGTGACACGCAATTATTTTCTGTATTGATCCGCTGATTGGCTATAAGCGCAAATTCACTGGCTGTAAATACTTCTTTACGGGTATCGTTGAGCTGTAACAAACGTTTGAGCAGGTCGTCTTTCTGGACCTGTAACCGCTTACGTATTATTTCGTATGTTCCGGCATCGAGAGTCTCAGCCGGTTTGATTTGTTCTGTATCTTGCATATATGGTTTAATCTTTACAGATTATAATAATTTATGCCA
This sequence comes from Indolivaga capnocytophagoides, assembly GCF_036511535.1. GTDB lineage: Bacteria > Bacteroidota > Bacteroidia > Bacteroidales > Dysgonomonadaceae > Dysgonomonas_A > Dysgonomonas_A capnocytophagoides. The sequence goes on from NZ_AP028867.1 coordinate 1,863,467, forward strand.
ATCAGCATATGCTATAAAAACATATCCGATCAGACTAAGCTACTCCAATTTCCAACCTCTTTTCTGAAGATATGTTTTACAGGTTATACAAAAGCCTGTTTCATCGAGAGTCGGGCTTTTATATTTCGAGTCCTTCATATAGCAGGTAGGACTAAGCTCACAATGTCCGAGCCCCTCGGTATGCGCCAGTTCGTGAATAGCTACTTTAAATAACTGATCGTAACGATCGTCTCCCCTTCTCGACAAACGATATGTTGATACAATGCAGACATCGCCCGGACTTCGGGCAAGCCCCATTACTCCATAGTCGTAATAACCGTGTGTAGTGGTACTGATATCTTTGTATGTAAGCCCCAGAACAACAACACCTTTTCGCCTGTAACTTTTACGATGCAGATAATATAATAACGAATCTGCCCTATATCTGTGCAATGGTTCAAAATAAGCATTCGATGCCAGAGGGATAGGTCTTGCAATAGAAACGTTAGGAACTATCTGCTGCAAACGTTTCTGTAAAATATCGGCATATTTTTCCGGGAAACCGCCCAGTGGTTGAATCAAAACAGGACGAGATTCTACTGCATCTCCATTGTGATTTTCAGCATCGTCACATGCGGTCAATAGTAAAAATACGCCCAATATAAATAGCAATCTACCCGCTTTCATATCTTCTGTTTTTTTTAAGTTAGGGAGATATGTTACTACCCCCTATATATACAGATTACGACAACTTGTTGTTAGATATTCCCATTGATTTGGCAAGACTCAATAAATTATCAAGAATGCCTTTGTCCTCACTACTTGTACACTGGCTCTGCATTTTGAATATCAGTGCGGCTATACTAAGGTTTTTGATATCTTCGGTAGATATTCCATATTGACGTACAAAGTATTTTATACGGTTCATCAATTCTCCCCCGTTGTGTCCGTCACCAAGTAATGCCTTTTTAATCTGGCTGATATTCTCGCTCTCATTCACCAAACGGTCAAACCCTTTAGCATTCGATATCTGTTTCACAATATTATCGAAAAACATAGTTTCACCACCAACAATATCGATATCTGCCGATTTCAATGCTTCGGCAAGAACGGTAGCCTGAGCATCTGCGATTTCTTTCTGAACTGCAATCTGAGCCAATTCTACGTCTTTCTCTTTTTGTAGTTGCAGCTTAAACTCTTCGTGCTCACGCCCCACTCCATCGAGTTTTTTCATGGCAGCCGCTTTTTCTTCAATACCCGATGCTTCGGCTAAAGCCTTTTCTTTGGCAACTTCGGCTTCCATCAGCCCTTCTTTGCGTTTAGCATCTGCTTTTGCCTGTATTCCGGCAGCTTCAGCAACCGATTTCTTCTCTATAATACTCGATTCTCCAATAGCTGTTGCCAATGATATTTCTTTGGTAACTTCGGCCTCAGCCAAGCCTTCTTTCTTGCGGGCTTCGGCTTTCGCTTCTATACCTGCAGCTTCGGCTCTCGCCTTTTTCTCTATATTGGCAGCTTCTACTGTACCTTGTTGCTCGGCTGCAGCGGCTTTAGCTTTCATAATTTCAGCTTCTGCCAGTCCATATGTCGCGTCTTCTTTTGCCTGAGCTTCCGCCAATACCTTTCGGGCTTCTGCTTGTTTCGCAGATGCTTCTTTTTTGGCATCAGCATCAATCAATAACTGTTTAGCTCTTTCTTCGGCGGCCTTTTTATCAGCTTCGGCAGCTTTTACAGTTTGTATCAATTTTTCTTCCGCTAATTGAGCGGCAGTAGTTATTCCGACTTGCTTTTTACGTTCCACTTCACGGAATGCTTCTATGTCTTTAATATTCTGAGTTTCTTCTACAACTCCTTTTTCGACTTCGACACGCTCACGAATTACATCCTGTATATTTTTCTTTTCTATTTCAAGTACCCGTTCCTTATCTATCTGAGCCAAAGTCACAATACGTTCGCGCTCGGTTTGCTCCAATGCACGGTCTTTTTCCACACGTTCCGCTTCGATAGCTTCAGTTCTCTGTTTGTTCTTCTCTGCTATTATAATCTGACGAAGTTTATTTTCTTCCTGAACAGCCAATTGCTCATCGGTACTAATACGTACAGTTTCGGATTTTAGGCGTTCCTCTTCACGCACCTTCTGAATTTCGGCTCCTTCACGAGCTTTCACATTATCAATTTCCCTTCGTTGTTTCTCCTCTTTTTCTGCCAATTGACGTTCGAGTTCGAGGATAGCTTCACGGGCTTCAACATTCTGTTTTTTGATCACTTTTTCTTCATCCCTGCGAATCTGGTTCGCATTAATATTCTGAGCCGCCGTCAATTCTGTAATTTTACGGATACCTTCGGAGTCCAGAATATTATCAGGGCTAAGAAACTGTATTTCGGTCTGTTCCAGATAGTCGATAGCACAGTCGTCCAGATTATAGCCATTAAGGTCTGTTCCGATAATGTCTATAATCTCGTCACGGAATTCGCGTCGTGCTTCATATAATTCGATGAAGTTAAATTTCTTACCTACGGTTTTGAGGGCTTCCGAAAACTTCGCCTCAAATATATTTTTCAGAGTAGAAATATCGCTTGCACGTTCACAACCGAGAGTCTGAGCCACATTGATTACATCGTTTACCGATTTATTGACACGTACAAAAAACGCCACTTTAATATCGGCACGTATATTGTCTTTACAGATCAGTCCATCGTGCTGCATACGTTCTATTTCGAGTTTTTTGACCGAAATATCCATTATTTCCATCTTATGAAAAACCGGAACAACGTACATTCCTTTGTTAAAGGCAACTCCCGTACCTCCTACCCCAGTGCGGACGATAGCTTTTCCCTGAGGAATTTTTTTGTAAAACGAGGCTAAAACACCTAAGAAGATGAGCAAAAAAAGTAATACTGCTCCTACAATAATTAATATTAGTTCCATAGCTGGTTTAAGTTGTTTATTTTATGCTTATTAATTTTTAACGACTTGATATACATTGCCTTCATCGGGCATACGGGTTATTATGACATAGTCCCCATATGACAGTTTTTCACCCTGCATACTTTTGACATTGAGTCTGATAGGATTTTTCCCGATCAAAAACTCTGCGACTCCGATTTTATTACCTTCTATGCTTGATAACATCTTTCCGGAACAACCGAAAAAATCAATCGCTTTCTCCCCGTTATAGCCTATCTGATGAAAGAAACCCGCCAAAGGTTTTGTCACCCATCCTGTTATAAACAGGCTAACCACAAGTGCCGGCAACAGTATAATAGCTGACCAGTTTCCCCATGCAGACAGATTAATAAAATGAGTCGTCACAAGTGTTGTAATCCATAGAAACAATATAAATACTGTCAGCACTATCATAAACGGAACACGACCCAAGTTCAGAAACTGCAAAGCCTGCAAAAATCCGCCTCCATGACCTGTATCAACATGAACATCATGATCAACATCAATACCGGCATCTATATCAACATCATGCGAAAAGTCTATCCCTAAATCCAAGTCATCCATACCTAAACCGCCGATCAGAGCAAATATCCAGTACAGAATGATTATAATCATCAGTACGGTAGCTATACCGTTAGGTAATGGATTAAAAAGTGTATACAGTATATCCATAAGCCTTAGATTTGAGTTTGTGTGATTATCAAAGCAAATAATCTGCTTTTGACAATAGTTCTTTAGTGTTATTTAAGTAACGCTTTTAGCAAATATAAAGAAATAATTTTAACATTACAATAGATTTTCTTCATCCACAACAGATTAAGATTCCAGATCTATTTATAGACTCTGCAAGCATAACAACAACAGTCTGTTATCGTTTATAAATACATCATTAAAATCTTACTGTTACTTATTCAAGATCAATCTGTTAAATTAATTCTTCTTGACTCTTTTTTGGCGGTAACGATCGATCGGATAAAGAATAAGATGATTCAGGAGGAATGAAAGAGCAATTGTTGCGATAGCAACACCCCATCCTTCATAAGCCGACTGAAGCTTGAAAATATAATTAAGAAGCAATATAACTAAGCCATGAGATATATAAATAGGATATGACAACTCCCCTATCTTAGAGTCCAGTTTAGACTGCTTACACAAAGCGAAAAGGAACGGAACTGAACATGCAAATACTATCAGATAAATATAATCGGTAAAATCACCGAGATACGTTCTGAGAAATACACAAAATAAAATCAGCAGAATATCCAAGCAAAGTACAGCCTGTAATTTTCGTAGAGAAAAAGATTTATGTTTTATTCTATTATATACCCGATAAGCGATCATCCCCAATATAAACAAATGTAATTCCGAGAAGAAAAACCTATATGTCCACGGATCATTATTATACCCTGTTACAGCTAACAGAACTTTACACGCAACAGAAGCAGTTCCGATAAGAATAAGCCAGCGTGTATTTTTGCGCGCAAAAAAAGGAACAATTAAATAAAATGTCAATTCCAAACCAATAGTCCAAGCCTGAGGCACCAACAAAAATGAATGCAAACGAGGTGAAGTCTCCACAAAATTATCTGTAAAAAAGAAGTTTCCGGAAGTTAGATTCACCCCCATAAACATAATCCAATCCTGAAAAAAGACAATTATATTACTTATAACCAGAAATAGAAAAGAAAAAACACTGATTTTCGACCAATACAGTTTATAAGATTGCAATACCCCCCAAAACCTCCAATTTGTATCAAAAGCAATATACAAGCTAAAAAGAATAACCAATAAGGCAACAACCCAATATATAGGGTATAACTTTAGCATACGATTAGTTATAAACACTTTATACATTTTCAGCCCGACATATTTTTCGGTCAGGATAAGAGCCATATAAAACCCGGAGAATATATAAAAAAGCTCAACAGCAAGCTTTCCTCCAACCATCTGCATATATTGTTCGTGTCCGGTATGAGCAAAGACAACCGCTATAGCAAGTAAAAAACGTATAATTCCCATTAAAGGTAAAAGAGTTATAACAAAAAATCAGGACAAATATACGAATATCTATCCTGATTACATATGCTATTTATATTGTTCGGAAGTTACAAATATACGAATTTGAATTTTCACTCCGACGTCGTTATTATGTCAACCGAAGCAAAAGATATTGTCCTCCCAACAGAATAAGCAATGCTACAACCACAGCCAGAGCAGGCTTAATAATCTTAAACTTTTCGTTTGATTTTTTTTCGGGAGGAAGGGTTACTGTATTTACTGCTTCTTCGAAATCTCGCTCAAGCTCGTATCCGCATCCCGAGCAAAATTTTGCATTACTTGTGTTTTCTGTTTCACATCTTTGGCAAATGTTTCTTTTCATAAGTTCATAAGTTTGTGTTTAATAAAATGGTTGCTATAAGTAAAAGGAAGTATTTACAAATATACTTTCAGAGCGTAAAAACTCCGGTATTTCACTTAGCTAAGCAACAAATAGGTCTGAGACCTTACAATAAACAAATATAGGGTTAAAAACGATGTTTAACCCTATATTTTCTTCATATTTTTTTTATTATTCGTACTCGTTCCAAGGCTTGATCTCAAGCTGATCCACATCAAGCGTACAGAATGCCTGTATAAATGCCGATGCTAATCGAGAGTTAGTCACCAACGGAATATTATAATCGATTGCTGCACGACGAATTTTATAACCGTTATCAAGCTCATTGCTGGTAAAGTCTTTTGGGATATTTACCACCAAGTCGATTTTCTTATCTTGTATCATTTCCAAAGCGCTTGGTTTTCTGTCTTTTTCGTCATTCGGCCAATACACCTGAGTAGCAGGCACGCCGTTATCAGTCAGAAAACGCTGTGAACCTCCTGTCGCATAGATCTCATACCCTTTCTGATGAAGCAGGCGGGCAGCTTGCAGCAATTCTACTTTCGATTTGGCAGGACCAGTCGAGAACAATACAGTTTTCTTTGGAATGCGATATCCTACCGAAAGCATCGATTTAAGCATGGCATCGTAGAAATTATCTCCAATACATCCTACCTCACCCGTTGAAGCCATATCTACACCCAGCACAGGGTCAGCTTTTTGCAAACGAGAGAATGAGAACTGAGATGCTTTTATACCTACATAATCCAAGTCGAATGCGTTTTTATTAGGCTGTTTCACTTCTTTACCAAGCATTACTTGAGTAGCCAACTCGATAAAGTTGATCTTCAACACTTTGGAAACGAATGGGAATGAACGTGATGCACGCAAGTTACATTCTATCACCTTGATTTCATTATCACGGGCAAGGAACTGAATATTGAATGGTCCTGATATTTCGAGAGCCTTGGCAATCTTACGTGCTATCTTTTTCACACGTCTCACCGTTTCCACATATAAACGTTGAGCAGGAAACTGTATTGTTGCATCACCGGAGTGAACACCTGCAAACTCTACGTGCTCGGATATTGCGTACATTACTATCTCTCCATTTTGAGCGACAGCATCTACTTCTATTTCTTTAGCATTTTCGAGGAATTGAGATACTACCACCGGATGCTTTTTCGATACTTCGGCAGCCAATCCCAAAAAGTTTTCCAACTCCTTATCGTTCGAGCAGACATTCATAGCTGCCCCTGAAAGAACATAAGACGGACGTATCAGCACCGGATAACCGACTTCGGCTACAAACCCTTTAATATCTTCAAGCGAAGTAAGTTCCTGCCAACGTGGCTGATCCACTCCGATCTTATCCATCAGGCTCGAAAACTTGTGACGGTCTTCTGCATTATCTATACTCTTAGCAGTCGTTCCCAAAATATTAACTTTAGCGTCATCCAAACGGATTGCCAAGTTATTGGGAATCTGACCTCCTACTGAAAGAATTACCCCGTGAGGATTTTCGAGTTCAATGATGTCCATCACACGCTCGTATGTCAACTCATCAAAGTACAGCCGATCACACATATCATAGTCTGTCGATACCGTTTCGGGATTATAGTTAATCATCACCGAACGATACCCTTCTTTACGAATAGAATTCAAAGCATTTACCGAACACCAGTCAAACTCTACAGATGATCCGATGCGGTATGCTCCTGATCCGAGAACGATTACCGAACGATGGTCTCCCAGATATTTTACATCATTGGCACTGCCGTTATATGTAAGATACAGGTAGTTTGTCTGCGCAGGATATTCTGCCGCAAGTGTGTCTATCTGTTTCACTACCGGAACGATTCCGTTTTGTTTACGAATCGAGCGTACTTCTTTCGCCACACTGTCTATCAATGTAGGTTCTTTGCAAACGGTTTTGGCTATCTGAAAGTCAGAAAAACCTTGTTGTTTTGCAGTACGAAGAGTTTCGATAGGCAACGATTTGATATCATCGTACTTTTTCAACTCTTCCGATTTGCGGAAAATATAGTGAAGTTTCTGCAAGAACCAACGGTCTATTTTGGTCAGCTCATGTATTTGTTCTATATCATATCCTTTTTCGAATGCCTGATAAATACAGAAGATACGTTTGTCTGTCGGATTTTTCAGAGCATTATCCAAATCATCTACATCCGGAAATTTGTTTGCTGTAAATCCGTGCATACCAATATTCAGCATACGAAGTCCTTTCTGTATCGCTTCTTCGAAACTACGGCCGATAGCCATAATTTCTCCAACCGATTTCATGCTTGACCCGATTTCTTTTGATACTCCGTGGAATTTACCTAAATCCCAACGAGGAATCTTAACAACTATATAATCCAGAGCCGGTTCGAAAAATGCGCTTGTTGATTTTGTTACCGAATTTTTCAGATCGAATAGACCATAACCTAAACCAAGTTTAGCGGCAACAAAAGCCAACGGATAACCTGTAGCTTTAGATGCCAATGCCGATGAACGACTCAAACGGGCATTTACTTCTATCACACGGTAATCTTCCGATTCGGGGTCGAACGCATACTGTACGTTACACTCTCCTACTATACCGATATGACGAACAATACGGATAGCAATTTCACGTAGTTTATGATATTCTGAGTTTGTCAGCGTTTGAGATGGAGCAACCACAATACTCTCTCCGGTGTGGATTCCGAGCGGATCGAAATTCTCCATGTTACAAACAGTCATACAGTTGTCAAAACGGTCACGTACGACTTCATACTCAACCTCTTTCCAACCTTTCAGCGATTTTTCGACTAACAACTGAGGAGAGAAGGCCAATGCTTTTTCAGCCAGAGCACGAAGTTCTTTTTCATTATCACAGAATCCTGAGCCTAACCCACCTAAAGCATAAGCGGCACGTACAATAATGGGATATCCTAATTCCGCGGCCGCTCTTACTGCTCCTTCGATTGTATCTACGGCTTCGCTTTTGATTGTTTTCACATCGATCTGATCGAGTTTTTTAACAAACAACTCGCGGTCTTCAGTATCCATTATCGCTTGCACGGGAGTACCTAATACTTTCAGATTGTATTTCTCGAGAATTCCCTGTTCAAATAGTTGAACACCACAGTTCAAAGCAGTTTGTCCACCGAAAGCAAGAAGTATTCCTTCCGGTTTTTCCTTCTTGATCACCTTCTCTACAAAGTATGGAGTAATCGGCAGGAAATATATTTTATCGGCACTACCTTCGGATGTCTGTACCGTTGCGATATTCGGATTGATAAGTACAGTTTCTATACCTTCTTCTTTCAAAGCTTTGAGAGCCTGAGATCCCGAATAGTCGAATTCTCCGGCCTCTCCGATTTTCAGAGCTCCCGAACCCAGTACCAGTACTTTTTTTATATTATTGTCCATCTTTATTTTATGTAAATAACAGGTTTAATTATAAAAGGTCTGTAACCTTAAAGTTTTTCGAAAAACATATCGAATAAGAAATCTGTATCAGTAGGTCCACTGGCAGCTTCGGGGTGAAACTGTGCGGAAAAGAACGGTTTGGTTTTATGCTTGATACCTTCGTTAGTTCCATCATTCAGATTGATGAACAATGGTTCCCAGTCAGCACCCAATGATGAATTTGATACTGCAAAGCCGTGATTTTGAGATGTAATAAAGCAACGTGTAGAATTTACCATCTTCACCGGCTGATTGTGACTACGATGACCGTATTTCAGCTTATATATCGTAGCTCCTCCTGCTTTCGATAATAATTGGTTACCCATACATATACCACAGATAGGTTTATCGCCTTGCATAGCTGTACGAATATTTTGCACGGTTGCCTCGCAAAAGTCGGGGTTACCGGGTCCATTCGAGATAAATAGTCCGTCCCATTCCAATTGGTTGAAGTCATAATCCCAAGGAACACGTATCAATGTGATATCCCGCTTAAGCAGACATCTTATTATATTGTGTTTTACACCACAGTCAACAAGCACTACCTTTTTCTTGCCCGATCCGTATGTGATTACTTCTTTGCAACTGGCCAATGCCACCTGATTTTCTATATTAGGATCGAGAAATTCAATTTCGTTTTCGTCTTTGAATACGATCTTCCCTTTCATCGAACCTTTTTCACGAAGCAGCTTCGTCAACTCACGGGTATCTATACCATAAATGCCCGGTACATTGTTTTCTTTAAGCCATTCACCTAAGCTTTTCTTAGCATTCCAGTGAGAGTACTCGTGTGAATAATCGGAAATGATCAATCCATTAACCTGAATTCGTTCCGACTCATAAAAGTTAGAAATGCCATCGGTAAAAGTATTATCGGGAACACCGTAATTACCAACAAGCGGAAAAGTAACAACTAATATCTGACCAAGGTACGAAGGGTCTGTCAAACTCTCGGGATATCCGACCATAGCTGTACTGAACACCACTTCTCCGGCTGATGCGCTTTCTGCACCAAACGACCGCCCTTCGAAGATAGTTCCGTCATCAAGAATCAATCGAACAGGTTTGTCTATCTGCATTTTGCAAAAGAATTATTAATAGGTAAATAAATAATTTCGAGTTCACGGATAGGTAAAAAAAAGGAACACGATAGTGATACCTGTTCCTTTTTTACCTGTATGTTATATTTGGATTTGTCTGTCATCAATATAATAGTTTCAAACACATTATGAGTATCTGAGTTACAAAGATAGGAACTATTATTGAGAATAAAAAGTTATTTCCGAAGTAAAAATTCATACATTTTGATAAGTTTACTCAAATTATACCGTCCATCTTTTTTCTGATTTCAACAAATAGATTATTTGCCCTTTTATTATATATCCAAAACAGAATAAACCGACCATTTTAAGACAAAAAAAAGATATAACAAGCAAAATTACTTAAATATATCGACAACAATGCCACTTAAAACAGCCATACAGGCAGTCATAACAAAGATAAATTTTAGAGTTTTTTTGATACCTATAATTATGTTACCTTAAAATCAAGATTTTGTTTCTTTTTAGATAATTACCCCCCATTAATCCTTGCTTTACGCTTATAATTCTATCTATCTGTAATATCTTTTATGTCAAATAAGAGCATTTTATATGTCAAGATGAGTTATTTTTAACTGATTTTACTTTCTTATTTTACATAAAAACATAATTTTAACTTAAAAAAATACTTTATCAGTAAAATAAGTGTATATATTTGTGATATTCTAAAAAAGTAGAGTAGAATAAACATTTTATCAACTTGAGTTTAATTAAAGTAGTATTTATGAGAAAATTATTGATGATTTTGACTTGTATCGTAGCAAGTATTGGGTTGTCTCTAGCTCAAACTACACGCGTTTCCGGAAAAGTAGTGGATGACACCGGAGAGGGAGTGATAGGAGCTTCAGTAGTAGTAAAAGGAACTACAGTCGGCACCGTGACCGATGTAGATGGAAAATTCTCTATGAATATTCCTTCCGATAAAAAGACGCTGGTCATATCTCTATTAGGAATGAAGACTAAAGAGGTAGCGGCAGGAGCAAGCTTGAATATTTTGCTCGAAGATGACTCCCGGGTGATGGACGAAGTCGTTGTCACAGCCTTGGGCATCAGTAAGGAGAAAAAAGCTCTTGGTTATGCTGTTGCAGATGTCAGCGGTGAAGAACTGAGCAAAACCAGAGGCGGTTTAACGAACCCTATTAATGCCTTGGCCGGAAAGGTTGCAGGTTTGCAGATCAATGGAGCTTCAGGCAACATGGGAGGCTCTTCGAAAGTTCTTCTTCGTGGAGTTAAATCGTTGACCGGAAATAACCAGCCTTTGTTTGTAATTGATGGTGTGCCGGTGGAAGGGCAAGACTACAACTCTACAGACACTCAGCGTGGAGCCGGAGGCTATGACTATGGTAACCTTATTCAGGATATCAACCCTGATGACGTTGCCGATATTTCTGTATTGAAAGGTCCAAATGCCTCAGCTCTTTACGGATCTAGAGCTGCCAATGGTGTAATCATGATTACAACTAAAAAAGGAACAAAAGGAGCAGGATTAGGAATTTCTGTTAATTCATCAGTTGGATTCGAAGTTGTGAACAAGTTTCCAAACTTACAAAGAGAATACGGTGGTGGATCCGCATTAACCAAACAAGCTATCAACGGAAAAGAATATTTGATATTAGACTATGATTTGGACGAAAGTTGGGGTCCTAAATACGATCCAAGCACCCAATATGTGTCTTGGTACGATTTAGCAAAATGGGAAGCTGGCGGTAAAGTAGGCGATCCTACAACATCAGCATGGGTTGCGCCTAAGCACGATGCTAAAGATTTTTTCGAAACAGGAACTTCTTTTACCAACAATATTAGTTTGTCTAAAGCAACAGACGTATCCAGTGTACGTGTTTCATATACAAATATGAGTGTAAATGGATATATACCGAACAGTAAACTTGATAAAAACAGTTTTAATGTAGCAGGTAGTATCAAGGATAATAAATATTATGAATTGTTTACAAATGTAACCTTTCTGAATCAGGCTGCTACAGGACGTCCAGAAACTGGTTACGGAGACAATAACGTAATGGTGAAATTTGTACAATGGGGACAACGCCAATTGGACATGAAGCAACTGAAAGATCTTTACATTATGCCCGATGGTACTCAGGCCGGATGGAACCGTGTAGCATGGAATGACCCAACTATGGCTTATTCAAATAACCCTTATTGGTCTCGATACAAAAACTACCAAAACGATACACGCGACCGTTTATACGGAAACGTTGGTATCAAGGTAAATATTCTTCCAAACCTGAAGGCACAGTACAAAGCCAACTTAGACTATTACAGCGATAAACAATACGAACGTAATGCTGTAGGATCGCAGGAAGAATCGAAATATTCAGAAATAGCCAGACAACAACACGAATTGAATCATGAGTTTTTGCTCATGTATAATGGTCGCTTTAACGATAAAATTACTTTAGATGCAAATGCCGGAGGAAATATCATGTATCGCAGATATGAATATGTGATGGGTGAGTCGGTAGGCGGATTGGTTTTGCCTGATTTTTACAATTTGAGCAACTCTGTAAGTACACCTAAAGCATCTAATAAATTGACTAAAAAGTCTATCAACAGTTTATTTGCCAGTGCAACACTTGGGTATAGCGGTATGGCATATCTTGACGTATCGTTACGTAACGACTGGTCTTCGACTTTACCTAAAGGAAACAATTCATTCCTTTATCCTTCTGTAACAGGTAGCTTCCTTATTTCGGAAGTTCTGAAAAAAGATTGGTTAGATTTGGCGAAAGTACGCTTAGGCTGGGCAAAAGTAGGTAATGATACGGATCCATATAATATTAATGATATATATTCATTCTATGCATCATTTAATGACCTGCCTGCTTATGTAACTTCTACAACAAAACGTAATTCGGGTCTGAAACCAGAACAAACTTATTCTTACGAATTTGGGTTAGAAGGTGCATTCTTCAAAAATCGTTTAGGTTTTGATTTCTCTCTTTATTCTTCAGAAACCAAAGACAATATCGTTCCTCTGTCTTTATCAGGAGCAACCGGCTATACTGCATACTATCTGAATGCAGCAACTATCCAGAATAAAGGGTTCGAATTAATGGTACATGGTACACCTATACAAACAAAAGATTTTGAATGGACTGTTACCGGAACTGTTTCCGGAAATAAAAATAAGGTAAAAGAAATCTTAGGTGATTCAGAAAATGGATATTTAAGATTGACCAATGCACCTTTCAAAGTTGAAATCGGAGCCCGTGCAGGTGAAGAATACGGTGTAATTATGGGTACTGATTATGTATATGACGATAATGGTAATAAAGTTGTAACATCTACAGGTGTATACGCATCTACCGACAGTAACGTGCCATTAGGCAGTGCATATCCTAAAACATTGTGGGGATTGAACAACTCATTCCGTTATAAAAACCTATCATTAAGTGTTTTATTCAATGCTCAATTCGGAGGTAAATATTTCTCAACATCTAATATGTGGGGTATTTACTCGGGTATGTTGCAAGAAACAGTAGGTCTTAATGAACTTGGAAATCCTAAACGTGATGCAATTGCAGACGGTGGAGGAATTTTACTGGAAGGAGTGAAAGCAGACGGAACTCCCAATACTACCAGAATTTCGGCTACAAGATGGGCTTCATCTGTATATAGCGGACCTGCAGCTCAGAATGTATTCAAAAGTGATTTCATCAAGCTAAGAGAAATAACTTTAAGCTATGATGTGCCTTTGACTTCTACCAAATGGGTGAAGGGGCTGAAAATATCGGCATACGGACGTAACTTGGCTATGTTTGGATTGGATAATAAAAACTTCGATCCGGAAATGGCGACAACCAGCTCAGGAAATATACAAGGGGTTGAAGGTGGCGCATTACCTTCGACAGCTAGTTTTGGATTTAATGTCGGAGTACAGTTTTAAATCTGATAAAATATTGTAAGTGGACGGTATATACCTCTTGAATAAAGAATTGGACATTTCCGTCTACAGTATAAATACGATGTTTATAAAAAAAGAAAGATTCATATGAAAAAAATAATAAAAGGCTTACTCTTTGCATCTCTTCTTATATCTACTACTTCTTGTAAAGATTTAGAAGAAATAAATGTAGATCCTAACAACCCCACAGAGGTGTCGACTCCTGCCATTTTGCTGGGTGCAGAGAAAAAAATAATGGACTATATGTATGATAACTGGTTTAGCGGTCGTCAGAATTTGGTATATGCTCAATATTGGGCTCAACGTAACTATACGGAAGAAGATCGTTATCAGATAAGAGAATCGGTAAATAACAGTTATTTCAATTACTTCTACACAGCTGCATCCAATCTAGCTAAAATCGAAAAGATGAACTCGGATGAGGCAACTAAAGGAACAGCCGCGGTTTACGGAGACAACAATAACCAGATCGCAACTGCTAAAATATTGAAAATATGGCTGATGCAGGTATTGGCTGATACTTGGGGTGGAATTCCTTATAGCGAGGCCTTTAAGTTGACTGACGGAACTTTTTATCCTAAATACGATGATTTGGATCAATTATATGCATCGCTTATCTCGGAATTGGATGAGGCTATTGCTTTGATAGACGTGAATGAAGACGGCTTTACTACTGGAGATAACATCTATGACGGAGATCCTGTTTTGTGGAAAAAGTTTGCTAATTCTTTAAAATGTCGTCTTGCCATACGCCTATCAAAGGTAGATTCGAACTGGAAAAAATATATTGCGGAAGCCCTAGAATCGGGAGTTTTCACCAGCAATGATGATAATGCTCTATTTGAATATTCGACTACAGCTCCAAACCAATCTTATTTTTACAGAGGATTTTTTGTTGATGCTCGTAACGACTTTTCAATCTCTAAACCTTTTACTGATTTATTAAAAGGTCAGGCTGATACTCTAAATGCAAAATCTCACCCATGGAAAGGGGTTGTCGACCCTCGTTTGCCTATTTATACTTCAGCTAATGATGCCGGTGAATATATCGGGGTACCTTATGGAGTAGAAAGTAACGATTTGTCGAGTGTTGCACCCGGAATTGATTACGCACCAGACTTCTCCAAGGGCAAACCATTGGTTGTACAAGCTAACTTCTCAGTGCCATTGCTTACCTATGCCGAAATATGCTTTATCTTATCTGAATACAACGGATTTTCAGCAGATGAATACAAGAAAGGGATAGAAGCCTCCATTGACTTCTGGAGTGATATGAATGTTGCAGTAAAAGGAGGAAAAGCTGTATCTGATGCAGATAAGGCAACTTATATTGCAGCTGTTAGCAGTAAAGTTAATGCTGAAACTGTAGCTACACAAAAGTACATTCATTTATATATGGATGGAACCGAAGCTTGGGCTGAATACAGACGTACAGGCTACCCTTTAACGTTGCTTAAACCTGACGAACATTCAACTGTAGCTTATCTCTATGACGACAAAGGAAATATAACAGGTACCACAATACTGGATTTTACAACATTATCGGAAACAAAAGGCGATTTACCCGCCCGTATTAAATATCCGACTAATGAAAGTACCCTGAATCCTACAGGTTTCAAGGATGCTGTTGCTAAACTGACAGATGGTACTAACAATTACTATAGCAAAATGTTTTGGGATGTAAGGACCACATCAAATCCTCATCCTGTAAATAAATAGTTCTTGATTTTACTCAATTTTTTGGAAAGAGCGGGCCGTTGATGGTTCGCTCTTTTATTTTTAAACACTACTCTTTCAGAAAAAAGTACTAATTTTAAAGAATTAAGTAACAGAAAATATTTAATGACGTATTTAAAAGCGATAATCAGCTCCTGCTGCTATGCTTGCAAAGTCTATAAATAGGTCTGCGACCTTAAAGGTTTGTAAATTCAATACAGTTTATGACAGAAAAAGAAAAGATGCAGGCTGGAATGCTATATTATGTTTTTGATGAGCAACTTACCAAGGAAAGAGAAGATGCGAAAATGAAAACATATGAATACAATCTGACCAGACCGACAGAACTCAACAAGAGGAAAGAAATACTTAAAACATTGCTTGGATCGATGGGTGAACAGATACATATCGAACCATCTTTCAAATGCGATTATGGATACAATATACATGTAGGCGAAAATTTTTATGCAAATTTCGATTGTGTCATGCTCGATGTATGCCCGATAGAGATCGGAGACAATTGTCTGATTGCCCCCGGTGTGCATATATATACAGCAGAACATCCGCTGGAGGTAAATTCACGTATTGCCGGGGATGAATTCGGGAGACCGGTTAAGATTGGAAATAATGTCTGGATCGGAGGACGTTCGGTGATAAATCCCGGTGTCACCATCGGCGATAATGTAGTGATAGCCTCAGGGTCAGTTGTTGTTAAAGATGTACCGGACAACGCTGTGGTAGGCGGCGTACCCGCCAAACTGATAAGAATGTGTCCAAATAAGGATTCGTTAGCTTAAAAAAATCCTATATGTATGAAATATCTATTGCAACAGATTATATTATTCTTCACATTGATGTTTTTGGTATCATGCGGCAACTCGGTGTCGGGTATTTCTAATGACGATTTTCAAATAAGCCTCATCGAAAGAGATAAGCTCAATTTCATAAACTTTCAATGTATTGCTCCCGCAGATAAGTATGACAATATAATATGGGAGTTTCCATCTGGAAAATTAATATCAGGATATTCTGCTATAACAGCATATTTCCCATATAAGGGTGAGTATGCCGTAAAAGTAAAAGTTTCCAAAGGTTTAACCTCTTCGGAATTTACAAAAACAGTTTTTGTCAGACGTGACGACCCCTATGTTGCAAAAGGAGAAAAGCTAGTTTGGCATGATGAGTTTGACGACTCTGTTCTCGATCCTGCTTTCTGGAATATCCGTTCTACTCATTTTCAGGATAACAGATGGAGCGATTCGGATGGAAAACAAAATATAAATATAACAGATGGCATCCTGAAAATTTTCACATGCAAAGATGGAGAAGATCAAAAAGTAGGACATTATACATCTGTAAGCCTCAATACACAGAAATTAAAAGAGTTTACATATGGGCGTATTGAGTTCAGGGCGAAGTTGCCGGCTAATAAAAATATACGGCCTACCCTGTCGATGCTGGGCAATGATATAGACGACTCGGGATGGCCTGCATGCGGCGAAATGAGTATAACAAACCGTGTTACAATAGATCCGAAAGTTATCTATTCTGCCGTTCATACCTTTTCTAATTACGAATACACTCAACATGCCGATTCAGTTGGTCTGAACACATACGACACCGAATTTCATGTGTACGGGATACGTTGGACTCCCGATAAAATTGATTTTTATGCAGATGACCCATCATCCGTATATTACACATACGAGCCATCGGAACGTAATATTAAAACATGGCCATTCAGCAAACCATTTTTCTTGTCTCTTGGTCTGACACTAGGTGGCGACCGCATAGGCAGACAAGGAGTAGACAACAGTCCCTCTCAGCGAGACTTGTATATAGATTATATACGTGTGTATCAGAATCAGTAGTCTATTTTAATGAATTATTGTATGTTAAAAAATAATTCCTATATTTGCCTTCATAAATAGTACACCAATGTCTAAAATTTTCACATATAAAAAGATCGAATCCTGTCTGAATTTTAACGATTCAGGTTTGGCTACGTCGTGTGAAATATTAGAGAGAGAGAGAGAGAGAGAGAGAGAGAGAGAGAGAGACGCTGTCCGTGCGTAACTAATCAAATTTTTAATATAAAAAAATATCTATTGTGTCAAAATGACGCGATAGTCTTTTTTGTATATACACCTCTAGTAATATATATCAATTTCCAAGTAAACCGGCAGGACTGGCAATGTATTGCAGTCTTGTTGTTTTTTTGTTGTCGTTCTGAATCTGCTTTACAAAGATTCCTGTCCGGTAGCTGTACTTGGCATGCAGTAAAGTGCAGTGAATGCACTTTACTGTCTTTTTCGATACTGCAAGGAATAGTAAAAAACATAAACAACAATCAAGTCATAGACTTGATAAACAACATTCAAACAAATGATAATGAAGAAAAAAATTCTTTTACTGATGGGTATCTTCTCATTAGGCATTCTTCGTGCGCAAGTAGGTATCAACACACAAAGTCCGATAGGAATATTCCATATAGATCCGAAGGGAGATACCAACATATCTGGTTCGGTTGGTGCGGGCGATGATGTAATAATTGACAAGCTCGGTAATATCGGAGCAGGGGCATTGCCTCGTTCCGACGTAAAGGTTAACTTGACAGATGGAGGGACGTCTGCTAATGTAAAATCTGTATTTCAGTTACAGGATGGAAATGAAGGCATAGGTAAAGTTCTTATTTCCGATGCCTCCGGCAACGCAACATGGAAAGAATATATTGACTTTGGACTGACTATAGGGAAATTTGGAGCAGGAGTATACTTTTGTGTAGATGCTGGAGTTACTAATGCAACCTATGGAATAGTTCCCCGTTCCAATAATAATGGGGTAAAGACTACTGGAGAAATAACTCTGGGCAAAGGGCTCTGGTGGGTAAGATGCAGTATGTATATAGCGGCTGCGGCAAGTGTTGATGCCAGTAAGCAAGTCTGGGTAAGGACTACGTTGGCAGATGATTCGTCATTCTCAACATCAGTGACTATGAGCAACCAGATGACTAAAGATCTGCTCTCTAATCATAGCCTTGCTTCCTCCATGATTTGGTGTAGCGGATCAGGAGGAGTGGTACAAGGGTCGTTTATTGTGGATAATAGGTCTATGGCAGGAACTTCTAAAAAGTATTATCTTTTAGTCGGCTGGATTGACGATTTTAATACTCCCGCAGCTGCTGCTGTTACTATCTTCCGTTCGGGGCTTGCTTCTTCGGGCGAAAATTCATTATTTGCTTATCGAATAGAAGAATAAAATCATGAAAACGAATCAATTATATAAGCTTTTTGCGCTCTGTTTATCTCTGATTATGACTAATGGTATTTTTGGACAAGGAGTAGGAATAAACCTGTTAAAAGGGCAAACAGGATCTGTATTTCAGATAGATGCTGCGGGAGACAACTCGTCATCCATAACTGCAGCCGAGGCATTGAATGATGTTGTAATAATGAATACCGGCAGAGTTGGGATTGGAACAGCCTCCCCTACCAATCAGTTGCACATTAAAACCGCATCAGTACAAGGAGCACTAAGAATTAGTGACGGTGCAGAAAAAGCCGGTCGGGTTCTATACTCTTTATTAGACGGTAGTGGTCTTTGGTCTCCGTACGGTTCATATACGCTTGTAGAAATACCTTTAGGTGCTAATCAAACATTTGCCTTATCGCAGGTTAATGGAGTGTTTAAATATTCTGGAACATCTTTTCAGTTAGATCCGGGTATCTGGATGATAGACCTTCAATTATTAGTTTATCATGATACCGGATCGGGCTCTACGAATAGCACAAACTATAATGACCGTGCCTGGTTTAAATTCGGCATATCCGATACCAGCACTTCGTGGGGTTCATCAGC
The DNA here is from genome assembly GCF_036511535.1 of Indolivaga capnocytophagoides. Taxonomy (GTDB): domain Bacteria; phylum Bacteroidota; class Bacteroidia; order Bacteroidales; family Dysgonomonadaceae; genus Dysgonomonas_A; species Dysgonomonas_A capnocytophagoides. Next base: position 1,882,825 of record NZ_AP028867.1, read on the forward strand.
CGATCATATTTCAGGAACGGCAACTCTTATATGTGATTTTTTATATAAAGTAGGAGCGTCATATAATATGATACCGGGTGTATTTTTTCTGAATAACCAAACAAGTGCAAAAAAAACGTATTATCTCTGGTTTGGAGGAGGATCCGTTAATTCAGGAACAATCCCAGCGACAGAGAAATTTGTTTTAGCTACCGCCGCGAATGAATCTATTATAACAGCAACATACTTAGGTAACAGCTATCATAACTAATGCTAATCTTATGAAAATTATTAAATATATAATACTTTGCTTGTTGATCCAGATGGCGACAGTTTCATTACAAGCTCAAATCGGAATCAATACAGAACTCCCTCAGGCGTTGTTTCATGTAGATGCAAAATCGAATAATAATCTCACAGGTGCACCCACAGCCACACAGGTGTTGGATGATGTAGTTGTAACATCAGATGGAAATATAGGTGTGGGAACTATCGTTCCTAAGCGGAAATTACATATAGTGACAGGTGGAACAGCTACCTCTCCTCAAATCGGATTGCGGATAGAAGACGGTAACCAGGCTCTCAACAAAGTACTGACATCAGATGCAAATGGTGTAGCCAAATGGCAGACGGCTCCCACTCCTGCAGCTTTGCTTGCATACAGAAACCCTTCTGCTCCGAATATTCCGACCAATGTGTCGACATTTTATAATACAGGCAGCTACATAGACCTGCCTCCGGGACGCTGGTTCGTAACGGTAAATACTCTTGTATATGCAGGAACGTCTGCGGCAACATCGGTACATGATAGAGTCTTTTGCCATGCTTCTTTTACAGAAACATCAACAATGAGTACAACTTTAACTGCGGCTAATATATCAGCAGATGTGAAAGATAAAAAGCAGATTGCAAAAATGTTGATCAAGAGATCATACAATGTGCTGATAGGCAGTTTTATTATAATAAACTCAACAGAGTCAACTACCAAACGTTATTATTATATGTTTGGCAGTATAGTTCAGATGGGAACAAGTCTAGGATCAGGAAATTTTTCGAAAGTGGCTGGTACAGCTAATGCTGAAAATACGATGGTCGGGATTCAGATTCAATAAGAAAACGAAGAAATACAAAAAGACTTCCGGCAGGTTTGCCGGAAGTCTTCTCTTTTTATCTTAAAACCTTAAATAACTATTAAAATACCTAACCTATATTCTATCCTTCAAAAAATTCTATCTTCTGTCTGAACGGGAAGAACCCGAACGGGAACTTTCAGCAGAAGATCTCGAGTTATTCGATGTACGATCACCCGAACGGGAAGATGTTTGAGTGTAATAAGAACCTGATGATTGTCCTGATCTGGACGAACGGCTATCGCTCTTTGAGCTCTCTCTCGTACCCGACGAACGTTTATTCTCATTTCTGTTACGATCAGATTTTTTATCATCATTTCTATTATTATCTACCCGATTAGTCCGTCCATTGGTATATCTCGAATCGTCCCTCTTATTATCATGACGAGAGTTATTATCATGACGCCCGCTTGAGTAGCGGCCATTGTCCGAACGTCCTCTGTCATATCGGTTATCGTGGCGATTATCATGACGATCATTGCTCCGGCGATCATACCAGATTACATCATTGTTGCGGCTGTTACGATATCTGACATCACGACTATATCGAATGACCGGCTGAGTACGGTAACCTCTGTAACGGGCATATTCGCGACGATGGCGATTGTTATACATCCAAGGATCGTGACCAACCAGTACAACTTTATACATTGTATAGAAATCGTAATTTCTATAAGCATAAGGAAGGTAACGTACCCCGACCCACCGTCCGGCATTCATATAGAAAAATAATCCCTGATTAACACTGTAATAACAGTCTATATCAGGCATATAATAATAATCTACATAATCATAGCCGACAGGCCCCCAAGCAGGCTGGCTTCCTATATTAATATTTACACTTACACGTTGTGCCTGCATTGTATATGCTGAGCAAGTAAGAATCAATGCGAATGTGAGTATAAGTTTTTTCATAATCATTCGTTTTTTAATTATTAGAAAATAAGTTTGCTCGTTGTTTTTTATGCCGTTCTATACTTACTAGACGTAAGGATAATGAAAAAGATTAATGAAAGAACCATGGATTAACTAGATTTAACGAATAACACATACATCACACAAACAACTACGCGTTAAAACAACGCCTCACATACAATAAGATAGGTTGACATCAAGTCTATAATAAGCGGAAACAGAAGCTTTTCCTCTAATGATAATTTAAGAAATTACAAAATCGAAAGCCTCAATACTCTATTACGGAAAGCCTAACATATCATTTATATTTTCTATCACCGAACATCCGATTTTTCGAAATAAGGCTTTATCTTTGTGTTGATTTTGTTATAAGGTTTATTACACACAATAATCGAACATCTTGAGGTTATTAAAATCAAATATAGCAAGAAAGAATGTCGCTTTATCACTGATTGTACTCGTTTTGAGTACTTGGCTGATAAAGCCTGTTCACGTTGCATTTGCTCATCACGATGATCACGGATGTTATACAGGAACTTCGCAAAGTTCAAACCTGTCGCATAAAGACTGTGACATTTGTCAATTTGTATTCTCAAGTTATATTCCTCAACAAAGCGGAGACTTCAAACCGTTTGTACACCGTCCATACACTATTCTGGGCGAAAACAGAGAGGTATATCATACAATAAATTTAATAAGATTCTTCTCTTTGAGGGCTCCTCCTGCAGTAGCTTAAACATCGTTGAAAATCACCTAATTTAAGTAGCTTAAGTTACCATCTCTCTCTTGAAGAGGTAGGGTTATGTTCTGTCCGATATTATAGAATACGGGCGAAGCAGAACCCCATCCCTACAAGACAGATTGAAGCCTGTAACCTGCTACACATCAATAAACATATAACATATTAATGAAAACAATATACATCATCATATTATGTCTGTTGTCGGCAATGTATGCCTCAGCAGTACCGAGTCAACCAGCCGACGGAAAAACTCTGGAAGGAACTATCACCGATAAAATAAGCGGCGAAACACTGATCGGAGTCAACATATATTTACCCGAACTGAAAAAAGGAGCATCATCCGACAATAACGGAGATTACAAACTCACTAATCTGCCCGCCATACGAACTACGATACAAGTGTCGTATATCGGACACCAAACAATTATACAAACAGTAGACCTAAGTTCAACAGGTAAACTCGATTTTGTCTTGGACGAATCAAATGCGCGAATCAACGAGGTTGTGGTGACAGCCCTTACCGGAAATTCGCTGATAGAACGTACTCCGGCTCCTATATCCCTTGTTCCGCGGGAGGATCTGCTCCAGACTTCGTCTACCAATATAATCGATGCTATAGCCAAGCAGCCGGGAATCTCACAAGTTACTACCGGTAGCGGTATTTCGAAACCCGTAATCAGAGGATTGGGATACAACCGTGTTGTAGTCGTAAATGACGGAGTACGTCAGGAAGGTCAGCAATGGGGAGACGAACATGGGATAGAGGTTGACGGACAAGCCGTAAACTCTGTCGAAATACTTAAAGGCCCAGCCAGCCTTATGTACGGATCGGATGCAATGGCGGGAGTTATCAAATTCAACCCTGCCCCTGTCCTACCCGAGGGCAAAATAGAGACAAACCTGATCTCGGAATACCAGACCAATAACGGACTGTTCAATTATTCAGTCAATACAGCAGGTAACAAAAAAGGATTTATCTGGGACTGGCGATTCAGTCAAAAACTCGCTCACTCTTACAAAAACAAATATGACGGGTATGTGTATAACTCCGGATTCAGGGAAGACGCCATCAGCGGACTGTTGGGTATCAACCGTGGATGGGGATATTCTCACCTTACTCTGAGTTACTATCATCTTGCTCCGGGTATAGTTGAGGGTGAACGTGACGAAGAAACCGGAAAATTCATAAAACCGGTGGTTACAGACGGAAAAGCCGATGAAGCCATTGCTACAAATGACGACAACAAATCATACCACTACGGAATGCCTTATCAGCAGATTAAACATTACAAAGTGGTATGGGACAATAATATTATTCTGGGAGGCGGTAACCTGAAAACAATTATAGGATACCAACAGAACCGTCGTCAGGAATTTGAAGAGGTATTGAATCCGAAAGAATATTCTCTTTACTTCCAACTGCATACCATTAATTATGATATACGTTACAATCTGCCCGAAATCAACGGATATAAAATTGTTACGGGAGTAAACGGCATGTACCAGAAATCGCTGAACAAAGGCACTGAATACCTCATACCCGAATACAACATGTTCGACGCCGGAGTATTCGCCATTGCAAGCCGTAATTTCGGCAGACTCGATATCAGCGGAGGTATACGTTTCGACCACCGCCACCTGCATAGCAAATCGTTATTTCTGACTGAAGAAGAAATGCACCACGATCATGGAGACGAAGATCACGACCACGATCACGGAGACCATGACCATGGAGATGAGTTGATCGAATATTTCCCCGACTTTTCACGCAACTACAGTGCATTGACCGGAAGTATCGGGCTTACCTACCAAATAGGAGACGGATGGGCTACCAAACTAAACCTGTCTCGCGGATACCGTGCGCCTAATATCAGTGAACTTGCATCACAAGGATCACACGAAGGATCGGCACGTTATGAAATAGGCAATCTCAATCTGAAATCAGAAAACAGCTGGCAGATAGATTGGGGATTGAGTTATTCATCACCTATGATATCCGGAGAATTATCTCTGTTTGCCAACCGTATCAACAATTATATCTATTCGCACAAATTACTGGACGAAGACGGCAGCGATCTCATCACTGACGGACACCGGACTTATCAGTTTACTTCCGGCGATGCACGTTTGCTGGGTGGAGAAGTAAGCATTGATTTCCATCCAATTGAACGCCTGCACTTCATGAATACATTTTCGTATGTAAGCTCGGTGCAGTTGAATCAACCCGATTCGACAAAATACCTGCCGTTTACACCTGCTCCGAAATGGACTTCGGATATCCGTTTCGATTTGATCCGCCACGGAAAAACGCTCAACAATACTTATATATCTTTCGGATTGGAACATTACTGGAAGCAGGATAAATACTACTCGGCATTCGGAACCGAAACCGCAACCCCTTCATATACACTCTTAAATGCAGGCATCGGGACAGACTTTGTTCACAAAGGACGCACATGGGCATCTTTATACCTGATGGCAAACAACCTTACCGACAAGGCTTACCAAAATCACCTGAGCCGATTGAAATATACCGATATCAATCCGGTAACCGGACGTCAAGGAGTATATAATATGGGACGAAACTTCGGTATAAAACTATTGATACCTTTAAGTTTTTGATAAAGGTCGCAGAGATATTTTATTCCTTTAGCAAGTATGACAGTCATAGACTGCTATAGATAAGAAACTCATCATCAGATAAAAAAACAGGGATTTTCTAATTCGGAAGATCTCTGTTTTTTTTATCTAAAATCGAAATTAAATCTACAATAAACATCACCGATCTGCCCTTAATCCCGAATTATTCATATATTTGCACTAGTATTCACTTAAAAAATTTGGAAATGTACAGATAAGAAACCACCACTACATACATTGGGTTTCGCTTCAATAATCTATTATTGAATTTAGTATCCGGCTTTGGATACATATCTGTCTTTCGTTTTATCAAACACATTATTGTAGAGGGTAGGTTTTTGACATCTTTGTTGTTGAATACATCTGCTCTGTTTGTTGTCGGGACATACGAAACTCACCTCTAAAATATCCAATTTCAAATAAAATACTGACTATTACTTAGTACTCAGCAACCCGATTTCTTCTTGAGATTTTATCTATACGGAAATTAATGTACTAATATGTAAATAATAAAAAAAAGAGAAAAAGGTTACTAATAAAAACGAACATAAAGAATGTCACTTTTGTAACCTTTCAAGAGTAAATAATTGAAAAATAACAACGTAAAAAGAGCCATTATGATGCAAAAAAGATTACCGACCATATTTACGGCTCTGATTCCACTAAAAACAGATTAACAACAATGAGTACGATCAATATTCAAAATATAAGCTATTCACACCCAGACAGGGAACCGTTATTCAAGAATATCTCCCTACAGATCAATGAAGGACAGAAAGTTGCAATAGTAGGCCCTAACGGCATAGGCAAAACAACTCTGTTCCGCATAATTTGTGACTATTGGAATCATCCGGAGATCAAAATCGATGAAACTCCACTATATATTCCTCAGCATATAGAATCGTACATCGACAGTTCTATTGCCGAAGTATTGGGTATCAACGACAAACTACAGGCTTTAGAGGCTATTTCGAATGGAAGTATCGAGCAATATTATTTCGATCTGCTGGATAATGATTGGGACGTAGAGAGCAAAGCTATAGCCGCTTTGTCTTTCTGGAATCTCAAAACTACCGACTTACATAAACCACTCAACTATCTGAGTGGAGGAGAAAGAGTAAAGGTGTTTTTTTCGGGAATGATCATGAGCAATCCAAAACTCGTGCTGCTGGACGAGCCCACCAATCACATAGACGAAAGCTCACGGGAGAAACTATATAAATGGATAGAGGAAACTCCGGCGACTCTGCTCATCGTAAGTCACGACAGGTACCTATTGAATCTTTTGACCGATATGTATGAACTTTCGGAAACTGGCATCAAATACTACGCGGGAAATTATGATTCGTATGTAACTCAAAAAAAACAGGAACAAGATGCACTGATAAGACAACTGGACTCACAAAGGCTCGAATTGAAGAAAGCCCGAAAGACACAGCAAGAAGTAGCCGAACGCAGACAGCGTCTCGAATCAAGAGGATCAGCCCAGACCGCTAAAAAATCATTAGCACGAATAGTAGCCAACACACGCAAAGCCAGTGCCCAGCAAACAACGTCAAATCTGGCCGATAAACATTCGAAAAAAATAGAAGATATAAACAAGTCTATTCAAAAACTGCAACAAAATATCGATAATACACATAAAATAAGAATCGCGGTTGAAGATTCGGTTCTTCATCAGGGCAAAATACTAATAGAAGCCGTCGGGATAAATTATGCATACAACGAAAAGAATATCTGGAAGAAAAATCTGGATTTTACGATCTTGAGTGGAGATAGTACACTGATTAAAGGCAGCAACGGATCGGGAAAAACAACTCTTATAAAACTCATTACTAATCGCTTGCAAACAACCTGCGGAGAATTAAAATCAACAGAAGAAGGTTTTCTGTATCTGGATCAGGATTATTCTCTGATCGACTTATCCCAAACCGTATACCGGCAAGCGCAAAGCTATAATATGAGTATGCCCGAAAGCGAAGTGAAACGCTGCCTCACCCATGCCGGCTTTTTTTCAGAGACATGGGATAAACCATGCTCGAAGCTCAGCGGAGGGGAGAAAATGAAGCTGTCGTTATGTTCTTTACTGATAGCCAATAAATCGCCGGATATACTGATTTTAGACGAGCCAACCAATAACCTGGATATCAACAGCATGCAGATATTAAGCAAAGCCATAAAAGAATATCACGGCAGTATTTTTGTAATAAGCCACGACAAATTCTTTGTAAATGAGTTAGATATAAATAATGAAATAGACCTAGACAATCAAACAGTCATCAATCTATAAAGCGTTAATAATCATTTCAATATCGCATATTTTTCGTATATTTGTTACATATTTAGATCAGAAAACTAAGGACGGAAGTCTCTTAACAAAACATATATTATGTCTGGACGTAAACCATTTAATTACTCTTTTTTATCCTTCTTTCATCACAATGTGAATGGCGGTATGCTGTTGATGATTACAGCCGTACTAGCCATGATTATAGCCAATTCGGCATGGGGCGGCATATATTCGGAGATATGGAACTACCCTATTTCGATGCAGATCGGAGGTTTCAATCTCTTCAGCCACCATGGTCATCCACTGACTTTAGCTAATTTTATAAATGACGGATTGATGGCTATATTCTTTTTTCATGTAGGGCTCGAAGTCAAGCGAGAAATATTGGTAGGAGAACTGTCCTCTTTTTCCAAAGCATCTTTACCGGTTATAGCCGCCGTAGGCGGAATGGTTTTACCTGTAGCTATTTACCTGTCTATTGCAGGTATTGCGCCCGAATCGAGAGGAGCCGCCATTCCGATGGCTACCGATATAGCTTTTTCATTGGGAGTATTGAGCTTATTAGGGAAAAGAGTACCCTTGGGCTTGAAAATATTCTTGATGGCATTTGCCGTAGTAGACGACATCGGGGGGATTTTGGTTATAGCTATTTTCTATTCAGCTAATATTCAGGCTGGCTATCTATTAATAGCCTTAGGATTATTCTTGCTGCTTTGTTTAGCTAATTATAAGAATATAAACTCCATACCTCTTTATATTCTGGTTGGTATCGCTATCTGGTATCTGTTTCTTCAATCGGGAGTACACAGTACCATCGCAGGAGTACTGACAGCTTTTGCGATTCCGGCCAGTCCCAGATTAGATGTAAGAAAATACATTGAACGGATAAGAACAAGCATAGAAGCTTTTCCGAAAGGCGAAAGCAGCGAAGTTATTCTATCGAAAGATCAGATAGCCGAGCTCAAAAACATAGAGGGGGCATCCAATAAAGTAATATCACCTCTGCAGTCTATCGAAGATCGTCTGCATGGGGTTGTCAATTACTTCATCATGCCATTGTTTGCATTCGTCAATGCAGGAATCGTCTTCGAAGGATCGCTTTCCGACTCGATAGGAAATGTTACTCTGGCTGTTTTCCTGGGTCTATTCGTAGGTAAGCTGGCAGGCATTTTTTCATTCACATGGATTGCTGTTCGCCTAAAGCTGGTATCATTACCTACAGGATGCAACTGGAAGGGAATATTAGGTATTTCGATACTTGGTGGAATAGGATTTACCGTTTCGCTCTTCATCGCCAACCTTTCATTCGGGCTGGATCATCTCGAGTTATTAAATCAGGCAAAAATAGGTATTGTAGCAGGAACACTAATCTCGGGACTCTTGGGATTCTTTATCCTGCACAAAACTCTACCCAAAACAGAATCAAAGAAAAGATAAAACGGCTTACAATAAAGTAATCGAAAATATCTATCAAACATAAAAACGGGGAAACCCGACAGATTTCCCCGTTTTTATGAAAATTCTATATTATCATACAGTAAGGTCTACAATCTCGGCTATCGGGCCGTTTGCTTTCACTGAAGTGATCCCATTCTCCCGACCAGCGACACTTTCATACATTTGGCTTGTACCTATTATTTGTCCATTGGTCGCTTTCAGATTGAAATAATATTTTCCGTTCGATGAATCCTTTTTTTCGTAACGCGAATCTTCAGGACTATTCTTTTTTACTGATTCTATCCCATTGATACAGTTTGGCTTTGTTGTATATCCCTCACTGGTAAGTATAATCTGACCATTGCCCGCTTTTAGATTGAATTGATATTCTCCGTTCTTTCTTGTTGAAATTTCAAATTTTGCCATAGTTTCAGAATTTTAGATTTTATTGTTCCTTATAAAACACTCAAATATGCAGATATGTTCAGCTATTATTTATATTAACACCCTACACATTTTCACTAAGAAACGAGGAAAAAGACACTTTTGAAAATCTTAAAAACTATAATCTTAGCAACAAACACACTCGTCAATCCTTTTACAGTAAGCAACAAAGGCAAATAAACCTCAAATATAGAAAACTAGATTTAAATTATATATAACTGATAGATAACATCTTACAAAACCAGAAAATCAAGAGTTAAATTAACACTTTAGCGCTAATTAATATTAATGCGATAATTTTAGCAAAATGACAAACTAATGATAAACAACAACTTAAACAAAACACCCAATTGTTAAAAATAATGTATACTATTGTGAGATTCCGAAACCTACGCTTTCTTTGCAATCGGAAAACAGATAATTATGACACATAACTATCAGATAACGAAAAGAAAATATTTATGAATAGTAAAGATAAGTCAATTCTTCAAGTACATTTAACGGACGAATTCATTTTACCTTATATGGTTGAAGATTATCTTTTATCAGAGCATTTAGGTGCTCAGGAAAACGAAGATGAAATACATAATGTAAGATACAATACTAACATAGCATTAAAAAACAGCCTTGTTAATATCAAATTATCAAGATTACAAATAATAGACTCTCCGTTTAATTCAAACTAAAGCTAAATTTTAATATAAAAACGTAGAACGATTATAATCAACTGTGAGTCTGGTCTTAATAGTATTCTCTACTCAACACTAAAAACAACAAACTATTATATATTATCTATGAACTATACCGCCAGATATTCTGTTGTAATAGAATTAAGGTATAACATAGGTTTGGAGAAATCAATACAATTATACAGTACTCTATTTTTGAGAGAAGGTTAATACAAGGGATCAATGAATGTATATTAACATATTATGCTCTTCTCTCTATATTATTAAGAAATATCAACTCAACACTCTAGAAGAAACAAGAAACACTTCTACTATAATCAATTCTACTCTAGATTTTCCCGAGCAACCGACTTCCACCGGTTCTCGGGAAAGTTTTTTTAACCTTTTGCCGACCCTGACGCAACATTATCTATATAGTCTCTTTTCAACAAGTCGAAGCATAACAAAAACAACGAAACAAGTAAAGGACCGAAGATAACTCCCCAGAATCCAAAAAGAGTCAACCCTATAACTACACCGAATATAGTTATAAGAGGATGAGTATCCGCAAGTTTTTTCTGGAGGAGAAACCTGATAACATTATCAACATTCGATATCACAGCCAGGGCGTAAATAGCCAAACCAATTCCCGAAGCAGTTTCTCCGGATAAAAAGAGATACAATGCCAATGGGAACCAAACCAATGCTGTACCCAACAAGGGTATAATTGTGGCAAAACAGGTTATAAACCCAAACAGTACGGGATCGGGAGCTCCGAATATAATGTATCCGACAGCCGCAATAGCTCCTTGTATAACAGCCAGCAAAGGAATCCCTATAGCATTGGAGCGTACTATAACATGAGTTTCGTTTATAATCTTCTTTTTGTTATTCTCACTGAAAGGCAGTATATCATAAATATATGTCTCCATTTGCCGCCCTCCAATCAACATAAAATACAACACAAACAACAGAACAAGACAATTAATAACAAAAGAACTTACTTCTCCTACAATCATCTGGGCAGCTTTAGAAATGTACGCTGTCATTGCGGATATATTGTCTGTACTAAGAAGATTATACCCTGTCTGAGCCTGAATCTTATTTATAAAATCATGTATTGTATTTATCAGTACACTAGGCTGTAGATCGTATGATTGTATTCGATTCACAAGCAGCCACAATACCAGAAAAGTAGGTATAAGAATACACAATATTACTTCAACAAGGATAATAGTAGCAGCAATACTTCTACGCAGCTTACGTGTTTCACTCATGTAGTTCATCTGATTTCTTACCATCAGATATAAAGTAAATGCACCCAATACCCCACTCAAAAAGGGAAGTGTTTCATAAATAATGATCACTCCCATAACCCCTACTATAATGATCAGCGACCATTTCCAATACTGCTCTTTCGACTTATCCATACGTTTTCTTATTATTAGATGTGATTCTATATTAGAAGTACCCTAGCGATATAAGAAAAAAACAATGCATAGTACAATATTGTTTAGAAAAAGGGCAATTCTATTTAACACGGACTATTGTTTCCACTCTGGCCTTAGTTGAATCGTTAGTCAAAGCAGTTACGTTACCCGAACAATTACTAAAATAGACATACCTATTCTTATCTTGAAAACGATAAACTTTGCACCCATCATGTTCAAACAGATAATCTATTTTGTATGTCTGGTTGTTTTCGGCTTGTCCTGTTGTAATTGGTTTGCCTGCATTACAGGAAATCAGGACTAGAATGACAAGCCCCATAGCAATCATAATTTGTAAAATATTTTTCATAATTTGTATTTTATAAATTCATTATTTTTTGAAATTCATCAATTAATGTACCTAAGTCACGTCCATCTATAAGCGCATGATGTACATGAATAGATACAGGCATCGATCGTACTCCATTTATTTCAGTCATTTTCCCGAATGAGATTTTTGGACAGCCTACCGAATCCCGGGTAAAGTTTGTAGCATGAGACAAAGATGAAAAATCGATCCAAGGAACAGCAGAATAATGTATGGCATTAACTTCCATACTCGGAGTAAGAGCCGTACTCTTACGTACTTCGTCCATACTTTTACGAGCTTCGGTCTGAAACTTCGAAAAATCTTCATGGTATTCCATACTACAAAAACCAAACGACCCATCGGGACGATCGACTGTAGACTCGGGATTGATATAATCATACCTGAAAACCTCATCACCCTCTATCCTATAATGAAATGACTCGATAGCATTTACAGCCATCGTACACCTATGGATATAATACAAAAAGAATGACAGCCCCATCTCCTTACATCGTTGGTAGGCATTAGTACAATCAATACGTACACATACACCATGAAATGGTTCGTCGAAATTTTTGAATAAGAGGAAATGCGCTCTTCTTGCCCATGAATCTATTTCGATTTTTTGTTTCATTACGAAGGTTTGTCTTTCTTACAAATATATAAAAAAACAGAAAAACTCTTTAAAAATTCACCTTAAAAATACCTTAAGCATGGTATTGCCTGTTGAAAGGTGCTACGTTAAATTTGCCAAAACGAATAAGACATCAAGTGAGGTATCAGATCAATTTATTATTTTTGCCTGTATAGCTGCAACAATTTGTTATAATTAATATGTGTTGCGCTGAACCTTTTATATGACCAATACTTATTCCTTAATTATTTAACGACCAGTAAAAAATACTATTATGAGCAAATTGAGATTCGAGACATTACAAGTTCATGCCGGACAAGAGGTTGACCCTGCAACTCACGCCAGAGCAGTACCCATTTATCAGACAAGTTCATATGTTTTTACAGATGCTCAGGATGGAGCCGATCTTTTTGCCCTGCGCAAATTAGGCAATATATATACCCGCCTGATGAATCCGACCAGTGATGTATTCGAAAAACGAATTGCAGCATTAGAAGGAGGAGCGGCTGCCTTAGCAACATCTTCGGGACAGTCAGCTCAGTTTTTAGCACTTAACAATATACTATCAGCCGGAGACAATTTCGTATCAACATCACACCTATACGGAGGAACATATAATCAGTTTAAGAACCAGTTTAAACGATTAGGCATCGAAACCAGATTTACCCCAAATGATACTCCCGATGAGTTTGAAAAACTGATTGATGATAAAACCAAAGCCATTTACCTAGAAACAATAGGTAATCCCGATCTTAACATTCCAGATTTTGATGCGATAGCCGCAGTAGCCGACAAGCATGGCGTACCCCTAGTAGTCGATAATACATTCGGAGCCGGAGGATACCTTTTCCGCCCGATTGAACATGGAGCCAGTATCGTTGTAGAAAGTGCCACTAAATGGATAGGAGGTCATGGGACTTCGGTTGGTGGAGTCATTATAGACAGTGGTAAATTCGACTGGAGCAACGGTCGTTTTCCCGAATTTACCGAACCTGCGGATAGTTATCACGGTCTCGTATTCTGGGATGCTTTCGGAGCAAACAGCCCATTCGGGAATATCGCATTCATCATGCGTGCCCGTGTAGAAGGACTCAGAGACTGGGGGAATGTCGCAAGCCCTTTCAACACATGGCTGTTCATTCAGGGGCTCGAAACGCTTTCGCTAAGAGTAGAACGACATGTCCAAAATACTCAAGCTGTTGCAGAATGGCTTGAAAAACATCCAAAAGTAGAGTACGTTAATTATCCGGGACTAAAGAGCAGCCCATACCACGAGCTCGCGAACAAATACTTTAAACATGGAGCAGGCTCTATCCTGACATTTAAAGTGAAAGGAGAAAGCAGGAAAGCCGATGAATTTATCAATAACCTGAATCTTTTCAGCCACTTGGCAAATGTAGGGGATGCTAAATCGTTGGTTATACATCCTGCGGCAACAACTCACGAACAATTATCTGAAGAAGAAAAAATAGCGACAGGTGCTATCCCCGGATTACTGCGCTTGTCAATAGGTATCGAAAACATCAACGATATCCTCGAAGATTTAGAGCAAGCTTTTGAGAAAATATAATCAAGCCAATCAATACAAAAAGAGACTGTCCTTAAAATAAAAGGGACAGTCTTTTTATATATTAAGCTAGTGGATGTTTATAAAGTGTTAGTTCCAAAGCTGCTGATTTTATCGAGCAGCCAATTCTTTCTGATATTTTTTATAATATTCACTGCTTCCGAAAGGTTCTTTTGGAAAAGAAGAATCATTTAACTCAGGCATCGAGTAAAGTCCGTCTCCTATAAACCAAGGATAGTAACCGATATAATTCTTCACGTAAAAGACCAGCTTATTATCAGCCTCCTGTTGTACATTATTATAAAATATCTGATCTGCATATTCGCCGCAAAATGCCAGATAATCAAGAGAACCATCTTTTCGCTTAATAGTTATTGCAATACGGGTATCGGGAGTTCCGCTATTCTGAGCAGGACGAAGCAGATCAATCCGATCTTTAATCTTTCTGATCTTCGAAGTGTCAGCTATAACTGCATCTATTACTCCATGATAACTTTCTTTAGCAAAATCAGGTACGTTTTTCTTTAAACTTTCAGGAGACACAGGCGAAGGAGATTCGAACTGATAATTATAGAACAAAGCGAAGATCGTATCAATTCTTGTGTCTGCAACTTTCAACTCGGATTTATTCTCTTTCAAACTTTCTTGTTGAGGATTGTGTCCACCACATGCCAGCATACCCAATACCGACACAAGCATAAAAATAGAGTACTTAATATATTTCATAGCCATTTTAAGTAAATGAAGATATTTAACAACAATATTCAAGATATAATAAGCTAAAATTGTTACTAGCCAAAGTAATAAATAGGTCTGCAACCTTATTATTTTACAACCGGTAAGACTTAACACATTAAAGGTAATAAGAACAAAAGAATAGACAAACACTAGATACTAAAAATCGCGTCTCCAATTAGGTATTTGAGGTACTCTATCCAGGATTTTCGGCTGTCGGCCAAGACGTTTCACGATAGTCAGCTGGAGACTCATTGTACTAATCCCCCTATTCATGTTTTCCGAATAAAATGTATATATCTGATTATCAAAAAACGAAGTAGATATAGACCATTCATCGCCATGATATCCCATTGCTACACGAGGATTGAATGACGGATAAAGATCCGGTTTGTGCTTTCCTACCTTATTGATACTTTCTGTTCCGACATTGGCTCCGACAGTCATTGAGCAGGAGATGAAATATTTGCGTTTAATAATCCAAGTATAAGCATACCCGAGATTGACGCCTATTTGTATGTTTTTCTGAACACTACTAATACTGTCGACCCTTCCCTTCTTATCCGTTACAACAATATCATTTCCGGCCTCAATTTTATTCTTATATACGCCGCCACCTAATATAAAACTACCAACCGACCTCAGTTGTAATTCACTCAGGTCGAATGCGGATTTATACGAAAACCGATTTCCATTGAATACATAAAAGCCCGAAACTCCGTATTGAGTAACTTTCGCATCGGGGGTTATCTCGAATGGAATATCTTCATCGTCATGCTGTTTATACATGCCCTTATGCTTCTGCAGTACAAAATCCAGCACGATTTTTCTCCCGTAATAATGATATTGGAAAGCTAAAGTACGGGTTCTTCCTCGCTCTCTGTCTCTCATAAAAGGAAATCCATATGAGCCGCTGAGTGACGAATTGTTCCACGTTACTCCCAACCCAATACTTAACGGACGATTTGTGCGATATTCAAAATCTTGATAATCATCAACATTAAAGTCCTGTGTGATGGATGTATAATTCTGAACAAAATAAGTCTTCAACGAAAAATTTTGCTTAAAGGGTCTGATATACAAACTATCGACTTGCGAATGGGCTGTATACACAGAAATAAAAAATAGAACCGCCGATACGATCCATTTATTTATAAAATTGCTTTTAGGCAATAGTGAGCTTAGTACAGACAATTTACTATTCTTGCTGATTGTCATATATGATGCAGCTGTTAGTGCAGAGAATCTTCCTTACCTTAATTATTCTTGCGGGCTTCAGACCAAGTATTATGCACAAAATATGTAGAATAAAACTCTGCATCTGAATTTTTCAGAACAAAAATAGGAAAAATATGCAACGAAATAAAAATTTATCAATCTATACAAGTAGAGTTAAGTGATTATTTCCATTTAATAATCCAGAGCTATAGATCTCCATGATAAATATTATATTTATTTGAGATATTGTAGATGCAACTAATGTTGTTTTTCTTTAATTTTGTACCTTAAAAGGCAAAGTGTCTCAAAGACACTACTTAATAAGCACACCTAATAATATCTAGAAATGAAAAAAATTGTCTCATTGTGGTTATTCTTTTTATCTTTTACTCTATGTATTGGGCAAAATGAGAAAACAGTAGATATGAGAAGCCCCGGAACTTTATCCATGCTATTATCCCATAACGATATGGAAGAAACTACACTCTTAAAAATAACAGGCAGGATGAATGCTAAAGACTTCGGTACTATTGATTCATACATGAACAGCCTGAAGGTACTAGATCTTAAGGATGTAAAAATCGAAACATATACGGGAGTAATCAAGCCGCAGGAACCATCTGCCGTATATCCTGAAAATCAAATCCCATCCAAATCATTACAGAACAAAAAACTGCTGACACAAATTATCCTGCCGGACAATTTAACGGTAATAAGAGAAGGAGCATTTTCGGGCTGCTCAAATCTGACTTCAATTGTTTTACCTCATTCTTTAAAGGTTATTGCAAAAAAATCATTTTATGAATGCACATCCTTAACTTCAATAGAAATCCCCAGTTCGGTTATCTCTATTGAAGACATGGCTTTTAGCAAATGCACAAGACTATCCGAGATAAAACTAAACGAGGGGCTCCGCAGTATAGGAAAATCAACTTTTAGCAGTTGTTCTTCTCTGGAAGAAATAAATCTGCCTCACTCTTTAACATCAATCGGCGAAACAGCTTTCGAAAACTGCAAAATACTAAAACATATATACACTCAGAATCCTGAGCCTATAAATTTACCGAAGGAACCTACAACCCGCTATCTTGAAGCATATAAGCAAATAACATTATACGTTCCTGCAAATGCTGTACAGAAGTATTCAGCCGCATACAAATCGTATAAATTCAAACATATCAAACCTATAGATTAAAACAATATATAAAACTAAATAAAGAACAGCGCAATTTTTCAAACTGCGCTGTTCTTATTTTATCACTCGATAAGTTTTTGAGTTTTACCTGCTCTTCTTTTTCATGTCTTTAATCATCCCGAAGCACACAAAAAACAAGAATAATCCGGCTATTGATATCACAAACCAAAGGAACAATGGTTTTTCGAACCACATAAGGTCACGCTTATCGGATGACTCATCGTCTTGCAATTTCACTGGTATAGATGTGGTTACAATTGGAAGATCTTCCGGTATATCCTTTATAAAATGTGCCACATCATATTGTGGAGACGATTGATAATTCTTGTGCCGGACAACAATAGTATACTTCTGCCCGTTATCGAGGTATGCACACAAATAACGATTAAGACCATAAGCCTGTATCGAATCGATTGCCAATGGAGCATTATCGTTGTTATCAATGATCAACCGGCTATCGGAAGAGAACACTACATTATCAAAGAAAAATGTATTTGTTCCTTTAGACGATAAATTGGTCGAAAAGCTAATCCTACCGTCTGCCTCCAATCTGATATTCCGATAATAATCCGGTTTACTTTTTATTCCAAAAACAAGCTTACTCACTTTATAATTATATTTCAGATCCGGAAACTCAATATATGTACGTCTATCTGTACTGTCTTTTACTATAAAGTTCCCCAGATTAACCGGTGACAATTGTCCGTAAATATTGGAATTGCTAAATTTTCCGATCTTCAGTATCTCCACTGGGCTGCGCTGGTCTGTAGTCAGCCTGAGTTCGTAATACTTATAATTCCCTTTGGGCACATCTATCACAAGTATCTCGCTATTATCGGTTTGCCCGAATCCCGAGTATGTGGCATCACTCTGCCGCTTTACAATATACCACTGTTTAAGGTCATTGCTGCCTCTCACCTGTACATACTTAGCGGCTTCGGCATTACGCACAATGACATAAATACGGCTAATTTCTTCTAAAGAGTTATTATATATAATCTGGGTATTCACACTATCCCGGATAGAGACGCTCTCTATCTTGTAGGGCGTAAAACTGCTGATTTCTTTTACCGGATTATCAGAACGGACAAAATACGGAACTTCCTTGCCTTGACTATCAAGAATACGCACATCTCCGAAATTACTTTTAAGAGAACATCCTATCAGTTGTTGATTCAACTCAATATTGTAATAACCTGCCTGAGATACACCTCCTTCGATTTCCGACCGATACCAATCTTTAGCAAACCCGTGAAACGAAGACAGAATACTCAATACAAATACTAAAACACTATATTTCATACAGGCATTAATTTAAAGGATTATTATTGGGGGTTTCCTCCACTTCGGGAGAATCATCTTTCATAAGAACCTTAATTTTTTGCTGGAGAAAAGATACCATCAGTAAAATAGCTCCTAAAATAACAAACGATATAATACGCCCTCCCATAGACATCTGCCATATATCTATCGCATAAAATTTCACAATAATAATTCCAAAGCCGAATAAAGATATCTTCCGAAGCATCACTTCTTTCGAACGAAGTCCCCAAATCATTAAAACAAGAGCAATGACTCCCCATAAAATAGGATACCCAAACGTATGCATATCGTACAAAACGTCATGGTAATTATCCTCATTGCCTAGTAACATAATAGCAATATTGTCGGCTTCGACACTCAATGTTATCACCGAAAGAATACAGATACATGCACTCAGAAACGCGAATTTTTCAGGGAATATTCCCTTAATTCTTTTTGCCAGATACAGCGTGATCACAGCAGCGGCAGGCAATGACAATAAGTGCAATGCAAAATATCCAACGCAATAATATTCGCTGTTCAGCACATACACAGAATGTCTGAGCCCGGTCGACAATATAGGATAAATAAGAGTATACAGAACCAACGAAGCTAAAAGTAAACTAAATAAAGTCTTTACCCGATAATTCTTTTTACCATATACGATGCTCAGTACAGCAACAAATACAATAGAATATGTAGCAAGAACCAAGCGATTGAAATATGGCACGAGGTTATCCACTTCGATACGTGTCGCTATCTGATAATTCAGTTCAAGAAGAGGAATCAGATAGATAAGAAGGAGACCTGCATACTTTAGCGCAGAAATTATTTGCTGTGAAGAAATATCTATAGATCCGAGGAACAAAACACCATCATTCTTCGTTTCACGACTCAAAAGAAAGATATTAGAGATTACCGCACCCAGAACAACTAATCCCGTTATAAACATACGGTTCAGAATAACAGTATATAAATTTCCGTCTGGAACATATCCGTCACCTAAGTCCATAATATAAGAAAGTGACACAAGAGCGCAGATCGTCAGAAATCCCCAAAAGAATATATTGATCCGGGACTTTTGCCATAAAAACAGCAGAACAACGGTCTCGGCTGCCCAAAACATCGTTATAGCATTTCCGTTAAGCTGTACCGGAATGGCCAGACTCGTAAAAGTCAAAACAACACCTATCAGCAAATAGATAAGATTACGGTCGAAATGACTTTTCCTATATACAAAAAACAAAATCACAGCATTGATCACAGCCAAAATAATGGTGATAATACCCTTAATCTGATAGATACCATCGAATATATAAATAAGAGCGAGGTAAAAGGCCAAATTGTTACTGAGTATTATCAGTACCTGAAAACGCGTAATTTTAGCCCCAGCCTTAGCATGTTCGAGTAGAGCCAGCAAATAAAACTGAGCAAAAAATAATGCAGCAAATATTGTAGCTCCTTCATACTCATCTCTAAAATTAAAAGTCAGCCACGAGGTAAAGAATAACAATGTAAGAGGATATGCTACCATACAGATAGCCTTCCATCCTTTACGGGAAGCCAAAACCAACATGCCTGTATTCAGTATGAAGATATATGTAAATAATACGACATAGTTACCTTCGCCTGTACTCACCATCATAGGAGCCGCAAATCCTCCGAGCAACGAAAATATAGCCAATTCTTTACGATCATATAGAAGCGACAGTATAACCGAAAATATCGTAATACAGACAACCATTATAAACGCCGGTGTTTGTCCAAACAACCCGTATTCCTGAAAAGCAATCGTAACTGTGATATACAATACAGCGATACCTCCACCTACCAATATAGAAGAAAATAATTGATATTTTTCTTTCAACCGATGAGCGACACCTATTATAATAGCCCCGGTGAGGACACCGATACCGACCCGTCCTATTTCGTTAATCCAATTTTGGTCAATGGCATATTTCACAAAAAACGCTATCCCCAGAACAAAGGTAACTATACCGATCTTGCTCAAGGTATTGGCAGACAATAGCCGTTCAACTAAACTCCGGTCATCTTGTTCCTGATTATCTTCAATAACTCGTTCTGCAGATTGGGACAATATACGCTCAAATGGAGCTATCGACTGGCTGTTATTTGAAAAAGCAGCATAAACAGGAGTCTCTTTTTCTTCAACAGGCTGCAATATCTGCTCTTCGGCAGGAGCCTCATATTGATCATTTAAGACTATCGTTTCTAGAATCTCCAGCTTATCCATAGCTTTTGATTTCAAGATTTCGTCGGGAACCTCATCCGCTACAGGTTCGGGAACAGACACCTCGTTCTGAGACAAGATATCTGAATGCCGGATTGATAATTGTTTTATCTCATCCCTTATTTCTTTAATATCCTCTCTCGTAGCAACCTGCTTTCGAAGATTCTCCAACGATTTTTTGATATCATACAAATCATTATAAAAAAACTGATCTGTAGAGCTTTGTATTCCTTTTATTTTCAGAGCTATAAACAATAATAGTCCGAATATAATTACTCCCAATAATATTTCCATAATTAAAAGGTTTCTAACCTGTTATTACTTTAACAATAAAAAAGACTCTGCTTTATGATCGCTAATATACCGATTTTAGTACTATTCAATATAAAATATCTCGAAATACCGTTTTTCTCTGCCTGAATATCCTTATTGAAAAGGTTACAAAGGTTACTGCGAAATTGCACACTTTCTCGGATGACACCTTTTTACGGTTAATCTGATTTCAAAGCCCCCTTTCTATATAGATAAAATAAAAAGAGTTACATCACTCCCATTCATCATTGAGCTGAAATATTGTTTTACCGATGATCGGATGCACAATTTCAGAAGCAATATCCGATAATGGCTGAAGGACAAACTTCCGTTCATGCAGATGCTTGTGAGGTATAATCAGATGGGGAAGTTCTACAATCGAACTGTCATACAACAAAATATCTATATCTATACACCGATCCGAATACACCTCATTGACAGATTTGCTCCGCCTGCCCAATTCCCGTTCTATAACCTGCGTACACTCGAGGACTTCTTCAGCCGAAAGTTTGGTTTTTACCAGACAAGCAGCATTTACAAAAGTATTATCAGACTCAAACCCTTCCGGCAAGGTTTCATACAGAGGTGACAATGCCTCAATATGTCCTATCCTTATCTGAATATTCCTGACCGCAGACATCAACAATTCGACCTTATCACCCAGATTAGAACCTAAGCCCAGATATACATCATGCAGAGTTTCCGATTTATTCATAAATAGTAGAGTCTGTTTAAATTTTATAGCAATATCTTATCTTTGGAAGACAAATATAAAGCCTAATTCAGAATCCACTCTACTTTACAGTTAATCTTTTGCCATCATGTGTAACCTTTACTGTAAATTTTCGGTAGAATATTTCAAAATCTTTATTTTTGTTATTTTATGTCAAGATATTATTATTAATAAAGACAAGTTGACTTATTTTTACAGCTAAAGTCTGTACCTTCGGGGGGCTTTATCAGAGAATAAGAAGCCGATAGAATTGGATGACATATTATATTGATCCGGCTATCTGCTATAACAATACTTATAAAAGCAACAATTAACAATCGCCGAAACGAAGGCGAGGAAAATAAGTCAGAGTTCTTAAACATTACACCTTGCAATGATTATACATAGTTTTACTAATGATTACAGCGAAGGATGTCATCCGGCTATACTGGAAGCCTTAACACGTTCCAATATGGAACAGCAGGCCGGATATGGTGATGACGAATACTCGAAAAGAGCCGAACAGCATTTACGCAATCTTACAGAAAAACCCGATGCAGATATATATCTGGTTTCCGGTGGTACTATTGCAAACTTACTGGTTTTGTCTTCAATCCTTAAACCATTCGAATCCGTGATAGCTGCGGATACAGGACATATCAACACCCACGAAGCAGGAGCAATAGAAGCTACAGGACATAAAGTAGAGATTGTTTCGTCTCCGGATGGTAAACTTTGTCCGGACGATATCCAACCACTGCTCGAAAAATTTCCTGAATATCATACAGTACGCCCACGTGTAGTTTATATCTCTAACTCTACGGAAATAGGGACTATATACACAAAAATGGAGTTGATAGAATTGTCTGAATTCTGCCGTACCAATGATCTTTATCTTTTTATGGACGGAGCTCGTTTGGCATCTGCCCTTACTGCTTCATCGAACGAACTTACACTAAAAGACATAGCCTGCCTCACCGATGTTTTTTACTTGGGAGGAACCAAAAGCGGAGCTCTTTTCGGAGAAGCCATTGTGATTACCAACGATAATCTGAAAAAAGATTTCAAATACCATCAAAAGCAACGCGGCGCAATGCTTGCCAAAGGACGTACCTTAGGTATACAATTCGACACCTTGTTAAAAGATGGTTTGATATTCGATCTGTCACGGCATGCAAACAATATGGCAGCCAAAATTACAAAGGCTCTAAAAAAAATGGATCATCACAATTTTCTGACCGATTCGGATACCAATCAGATATTTCCGGTACTACCATTGAGAACCATCGAAGAATTGGAAAAACGATACGATTTCTACATATGGGAGCATATAAACAGTGAAGAAGCCGCTATACGCATGGTTACATCGTGGGCTACACCCGAAGTCAAAGTAGACGCTTTCATTGCCGACTTAGAACGCTGGCTGTAAAACCATCATAACCG
The DNA here is from genome assembly GCF_036511535.1 of Indolivaga capnocytophagoides. Classification (GTDB taxonomy): domain Bacteria; phylum Bacteroidota; class Bacteroidia; order Bacteroidales; family Dysgonomonadaceae; genus Dysgonomonas_A; species Dysgonomonas_A capnocytophagoides. The sequence continues at coordinate 1,906,239 of NZ_AP028867.1, forward strand.
AAATAAAAATAAGCCGTGGTTCAATTCAAATGATCTACGGCTTATTTTTATTTAAAGGATGGAAGTTCCATATCTGCATATCTGCTCCAATACAAAATCAGCCCTCTCAGATACAGGTAAGCAAGGGACCTCTTTTACGGTATATCCACAATCAGTGTAGCTGCGTTTCATGACTTTATCTGTTTCTACAGCAGTAACAAAACTTTGTTTTCGCTCATTATCTGTCTCATATATATCTTTCCAGGGAGGCAGAATAAATACCAAGGGGTTATATCGGTATGCACCGACAGCCTTTATAAGGGCTTCATTGATCCTAAAATTCATCAACTGCTCATATCCGTATGTATCAGGGATACCCCGATCGAAGAAGTAAAGCTCGTTACAGTCAATCCTCTCTGTAAAATCTCGAACCGAATAAGAGAGCATCAACTCCGAATACTTCTTGCTATCGAGCCAAGGCAAAGCATTTCCATTACATCTTAACTGATCTTTTATTATCTCGCGGGCAACCTCTGCAACACACAGATACCCCCTACCCTTCAATTCTTCAATTAAAGTCGTTTTTCCTACACCGGGACCTCCGGTTAGAATATAAAAATTATCTTTCATTTTCATACTTCCATCATTTATAAGGCCGCAGACCTATTTATTGACTCTGTAAACATAAATGCTCTCGTACGTAAGGATTATTTGTGTCGGGAAAAATCAACACTTGGGGAAGTAATCAGAATAAAGAGAAGAAAAAAATGGAGGCTTATAAAAGGAAGACTCCAAATATATATATAATAAATATATGATGTAACATCATTTCAGATAAGGCAGTATCTCTGTTATTTTATCAATACGTATTAGATTAGGGCTTATAATCTTCTTATCTGTAGTTTCGTGTGCCCATGTTGTATGAAAAGGCACATAAGCGGCATAAGCCCCTAACTCGATGACCGGAACAATATCTGACTTCATTGAATTGCCTATCATCAAAAAATTTTCAGGTCTGCAATCTAACTGTCTCAATAATTTTCGATAATCATCGGACTGTTTATCACTGACAATTTCCACATGATGGAAGTAATGTTCAAGAGACGACCTTCTGAGCTTTCGCTCCTGATCGAGCAAATCTCCTTTTGTAACGACCACCAGCTTATAACGTCCACTCAATTTCGAAAGTACATCCTGTACACCGTCTAATAACTCAACTGGCTTTTGCATAATTCCTTTACCAAGTTGTACTATCTCAAACAAAGCATCCTGAGAAATCTTATTCTCTGATATGCTGAGTGCAGCTTCTACCATCGACAGGGTAAATGCTTTTACACCAAAGCCAAGCAAATCCATATTACGGATCTCCACTTTCAGTAATTCTTCGGCAACCGATTCGTAAGGAATATACTCCGACAATAATTCCCTAAAACGAAACTCAGCTTCGTCAAAGTAAGATTGGTTTACCCATAGTGTATCATCGGCATCAAAACCTATTATTCGAATATCATTCATAATCAAGAAATCTCAGACCTATCTATCTGCTTTGGTAAGTAAAACAGACAAAGCCTGTTATACTAATCAAACATCTTATCTGTTTAGATTACAATACTCTGACAGAGCCTGCTCCTTTTATCTTTTGTTTAGTAATTTGGGGATTTCCTTTATATGCAATTTCGCCCTTTCCTTTTATTTCAATGCTCAGCTTTTCCAGCGCATTAACCTCCATATTGCCACTGCCTTTGAGATTACATTCCAATTCATCGACAGCTAGCCCCGAAGCTTTAATATCCCCCGTACCTGACAGTTCGAACTTAGCCTTGTGGCATTGGCCAGCAAGATTCAGTTCATTTGCTCCCTGCAATTTAAATTCGGACTTTTCATAAATCAGGTTCTCGGCATTGAGGTCTCCGACTCCCTTCATTTCTATTTTTAGTTCACTGCCCGCAATAGAACCTTTTAGAGTAACATTGGATGCACCCTTGCTTTCTATGTATTTTAAACTGGGAGAATTAGTATACACGACAAAACGGCTGGGATTTATACTTTCTCTTGCTTTAATATTCAAACTGCGCCCCTTGGTTTTAATATCCACCAGAGGAATAATATTATCATCCGCTTCTACACGAAGGTAAGCAGCCTCATCGGGCTTGGCCTCGTATATTACATCAAAAGCTCCTTCGACACGTATTTCACTATAAATATCGACTGGTATTTCATGAGCAATTACATTACCGTCTCCCTCAACAGCCTTTCCTTTGCATGAAGCCAAAGCCAAAACAGCAAAGCAACAGCTGTAAACAATAGTCCGAATAGTTGTTTTCATAATATAATATGTTTAATTTTCAGGTAAATGAATTGAATAAAAAGGTCTGCGACCTTATTGCTCAACACCGGCCAATTCTTTGCCTTTGTTTACATAGCTCATATCACCCATGGTGTGAACAGTAAATTTACCTGCAGTATATGTTACTTTACAAACAGCGGCATTATCTAAAGCACCTTTCAATAAGTCTTTTCCTCCCAAATTATGCAATAAACAAATAATACTCATACCATGAGCAATTACAAGTATTGTTTTATCCTGTCCGTCAGCAGATTCTTTTGCAGCAATCTCCTTCAGGGCAGACTGTGCACGTTCTTCAACCTGAGCGAAACTTTCAGCAATGCCCATCCTGTCGAGTTTGTTTATCGCATCCAGAGTATCACTATGTGATGCTTTGCCAGAAAATATATCGTTATACATATCTTCGAGACGGGTATAGTGCATGTACAAAGCGGCATCTCCCCACATACGGTGATTAGATCCGGCTTCGTAACTACCAAAACAAGCTTCTCTGAATCCAAACATCTCTGTCACCGACAAATCGGGTTGTCCTTTTGCCTTCAATACCGTTTGTGCAGTCTGGCGTGTGCGGCGTAGATCACTGCAATATGCAGCATCGAATGATATATCTTTGAATCCTTTACCGAGATACTCAGCAACTTTAATACCTTCGTCAGTAAGTGGCGAATCGCACCATCCCTGAACTTTATCTAATGTATTCATCAATGTTTTGCCATGGCGGACAATATAAAAAACAAGAGTAGAAGCCATAAATTTTATTATCTTAAGGTCTCAGACCTATTTATTACCTGTGTAAGTGTAAATACAACTGATTGCTACATCATATTGCTTCAGATACTTACTGTTTACTTAATACCTAATATAACCGAATAAAAAATGGTTATCCATACAAATATAACTCTTTTTGCCGACAGAATAACTTATAATCTCAACATCCGCACTATATTCTAAAAAAACACAGCAGACTGTAATCCCTACAGCCTGCTGCCAAATACCTAGTCTCCTTCAGACGAGTTAAGTCTCAATAAGACATATATATTACAAAAAATAAAAAACATATCTTAAACACTAATTTCTGAAAGAAAAAAAAATGCGCCTAAGCATCAATACGTGTATGTTATAAATAGATATAGATATCATCATTCAGATTCTTATTGTTCTTAATACTCCCAAAAAGATCTGTGGATTATTGTATACGACAATGTAGCAGGATATAGACTACCTGAGGGACAAATCATTTATTCGAGTTCTGTTCAAAATCTTATGAAACAAAGATATAGTATAAGAAACATATGACAAATGACAACATCTTATTTTATAATTAAATAACAGGGGTGAAGTATTCAATATAACATTTTTTCACATTTATACAAAAAAAGCAGGCTCCGATCGTAACCGGAGCCTGCTTTATCTGATATTACAGGAATATTACTGCAATCTTTTTACTCTATACAATAATTGTTGAAGAGCTTCTTCATAATCATCGATAATAGCCTGAGTAAATGCTTCTGTAAAGTATTTACGGCCATCTTCGACTACATCATAAAATCCGCTTACATGTTTTACCAAGTCAGCAGGAGTTTTTGTTTCAGGAATAACAATAGTCAAATCATTAGCCTGAGCATAAGTAGTTTCAACCAAACGATCTGTTGCTTCAGACAGGTCTTCCAAAGCCTGATCGATAGCAATATGTTGTGCATAGCTTGCTACACCCGTAACATGCCAATGGTATAATTTCAAACTGTTGTTAAATGCGACAATTTGTCCTACAAATGCGCCCACTTCTTTTGTTGATACTGTGATTCCTTTTGTTTTCTTCAATGTTGTAGTACTCATAGCTTTATAGTTTAATTTGTTTCTGTATTGTAGTATATAAACGTTGTAAGCCCGAAATTGTTCACTTTCAGAGACATATATTTTGTTGATACGAATATATACATAAACTATTATTTATATCTCATTTTTAGTATATTTATTCAATAAAATTATCATTATCAGATATGCCGATACGTAACGCATGGTCTGCGGATTGCAGCCGAATAAAAGATCTTCTTGATCAGCTAGGGTACGAATACCCTGTGGAAACAATCAATATAAGGCTCGACAAACTTCTAAAGTCCGGAAGCGACGAAGTGTTTGTTTATACCGACGACAATATAGTTGTTGGATTTATAACACTCCATTACTCCATTCAGCTAGCCTTCGACGGGGATTTTTGTGAAATAGGATATTTTGTCGTAGACAAAAAAGTACGAAGCAAGGGCATAGGTAAAGAGCTTGAAGAATTTGCCATCCAAAAAGCTCAGGATAAAGGGTGCTCAGCCATTAATGTATTTAGCCGGAAAGAAAGACACGACGCCCATCGCTTTTATGAAAGACAAGGATACCACGAAATAACGAAGTTTTTCACCAAAGACATGAAATAAATCATCTCTATTAGTCTATTAGCGTCAAAGCTTTTCTGCCTCCTTCTGCTTACCTACCCTATACCCCAATGTTAATTGGGCACAGTCATACCCATGATCATAAAAATGGGAAAGAACATTTGTATCTTTTTCTATGCGATTGATGGTCATTGGTTCAATAGGACGAATAACGACCGCACGTCCTTCTTCTTCGAGCTTCTCCACAAGCTCGAGCTGCCTGTTATAAATTTCATTCCGCTGATTTATTGCCTCCCTCATCTTAGGGTATTTACGAAAAAAGATGGCGGGTAACTTAAGGCCATCCGTTTTTTTCCGGTATCCTTTGTTGCGGGTAACGACAATGATCATTTTCTCATATCCCTTATACATGGCTCGTTCCACAGGAATAGAATCGCAAACTCCACCATCGAGCATGGGAACTTTATCAACCTCAGTTATGGGAGAAAAAAAGGGCATACTACTCGATGCTTTTAGAATATCGAGCAGGCGGTTATGATCTTTATACTCCTCTTTATATTCTGCTTTACCGGTGATACAATTACTGACTACAATCTCGAAACGGGTATCGGTTTTCTCATAGGTCGGAAAATCGAACGGCAATATCCGATTAGGAAAATCATCGAATAACAGATCGAAATCCATCATGTTACGCTTCTTTACAAAGTGCTTAAAGCCTATGTATTTATACTTATCAAGCAGCTCTATATTACTATACCTGGCTCTTCCTCTCTGTCTCGAAATAAAAGAAGCTCCGTTACAGGCTCCTGCCGAAACTCCTACCATATAAGGAAAATAGAAATTATTATCCATCATCCAATCCAATACACCGCAGGTAAAAACTCCTCTCAATGCACCACCCTCAAGCACTAAAGCCGTATTATCAAATTCGACACGATTTATATCATCCATAATCAATTAAGGTCTTAGACCTGTATTCTTTTCATTAACTAAAAAAGAAGATGCTTCTCAACAGTAAAAAGACAAAAAAGACAGGGCAATAACATCCCCGCCTTATTCTGTCCGAAATTTATTCGTTTAGTATCTATCGACACCTTTCGATTTTAGCCTTTTACTTCGGCTGCCTTTGCTTTCGCTTTTTCTTCAAGTTCAGCCAATTCATCCGACAACTTTCCTGCAAAATCTCCGGCAGTCTGACTTAGTTTCTTCTTTCCGGCACGCACCTCTTGTCTGGCACGAACGCCCATTCTCAAAGCCTTACCTCTACCAACACTTACTCCGTGTCTTAATTTATCTTTTGCTTTCTCGGTTGCTTTATCCAAGTCATCATATAATTCGGCACGAGTTTCATCATCAACTAATTTAGTAGCTACGTATGCAGCCGCTGCACCAACAGCCAAGCCTAATAAAAAATTTCTCATAGTTCTGCTTTTTTATTTATTGATGTAAGGTCTACGACCTTTATATTTATCTATTTGTAAAGAACTGACACAGCAGACAGCTGTATCTTTCGTTATCCCTTTGTTGTTTGATTACATCAAATATATAATCATTTATTCAATAAACGGAATAAAACCCCAAAATGTTTAATTCAAAGCCTTTAATAAATCAAAAAAAACCTTTCGTAATACGAAAGGTTTTTATATATCGGCTGCTACATCTTATTTAAGTT